>NZ_JBELLZ010000004.1:0-81016 GCF_042096255.1 Sphingomonas sp.
CGTGTTGAACAGGAAATGCGGGTTGAGCTGGTAGCGCAGCATCGCCAGCTGCGCGGACGAGGCCTGCATCTCCAGGTCGCGCATCTGATCGATCTGGTCCTCGACGATCAGATAGAAATTGATCCCGAAATAGAGCGCTGACCAGCCCGCCAGCACCGTGAAATTCAGGAACACGCTGCCCAGCAGCAGCGCCAGATCAATCCCGGGCGCGCCGTTCTTGATGAAGCCGAACGAGAAGGCGTCGAGCAGCGAATAGAAGAAGGTGGCCGACCCCAGCGTCAGCACCGTCAGGATCACGCCCGAGATCCGCCCCACCCGCCGGTACACGCCATAAAGCGCGGAGAGCAGCAGGGTCAGGCAATAGCCGACGATCGATTCGATGATGATCGGCACGATCAGCTGGAGCGAGAAGCCGCTCGACAGCGTCGAAACCGAACGCAGGATCAGGTAACCCGACCAGCCCGCCGCCTGGAGGAACCAGAAGGCGCGCGCCTTGTCCTCGAAGAAGGGACGGACGGAGATCGGCGGCCGCGGCTGCGCGACCTGTCCGGCGAGCGGGGAGGCGGGAAGGGTCGCCATTGCCCGACCCTCTACACGGGCCACCGCGCCGGCGCAAAGCAAAGGGCCGCCGCTCGTGAGAGCGACGGCCCGATGGCTTGCCGTGGAGGCCCGATCAGAACTTGAAGCGGGCACCCAGGCGGATGAAGTACAGCGACGGGCGGATCTCCGGGATCGCGTCGCTCGGCTTCACGGCCGAGGAGTAGCGATACTGCGCGCAGGGCTGCGCAGTGGAGGTCGCGACCGGGCCGCCGGCCGAGGTCAGGCACTGCACCTGCACCACGTCCTCGATGTACGGGAAGCCCGACTGGCGGAAGCCGCCCCAGTCCTTGTTGAGCAGGTTCGGCAGGTTCTGGATGTCCGCGAACACCGAAACGCGCGAGCGGCCGATGAACGTCGGGATCTCCTGCTCCACGTGCAGGTCGATGCGGGTGAAGGCACGCGCGCGGCCCAGGTTACGCGGAGCGATCTTGCCGCGGTAGTTCTTGAGGTTGGTCGAGCCGATGATGCTCTCAAGCGCTGCCTGGGTCTCCGGGCTGTCGTAGCTGACCAGCGGATCGGTGCCCGACTGCGGCACGTACAGCAGGTAGCGGTCGTCACGGCCGGTCAGGCCAAACACCGTGCTGCGCTGGCCGCTGCCCGCATCGGCCATCGTGTAGCTGTACGGACGGCCCGCGGATGTCTCGCCGAACAGCTGGATGATCGAACGATAGTCGCCGAAGAACGAGTGATCGAAGCCGACGCCGTACTTGAACGACCAGGCCACCTGGTCGTTCGACGTGCCATAGGCCGCCGCATCGCCCAGGAACGCACCGTTGGCGTAGTTCGAACCCGCGGTCGACGAGGTCGCCGGGGTCTGATCCTTCACGTCCTGCAGCGTGTACGAGAAGTTCAGGTTCAGGCCGAAGTCGAACTGCTTGTCGACGCGCACCACGCCGACGTGGCTGCGGCCCTTGTCGCCGTTGGTCAGCACGATGTCGGTGTTGGTGCTGTTGTTGGTGCCGGGGAACGGACCGAAGCGCGGGCGACCGTCCGGCAGCGTACCGTTGGCGACCGAGCGATAGTCGACGAACTGGATCGAGTCCTTGGTGCGGCTGAAGTAATAGTCCGCGCCGAAGGTCCAGCCGCCGCCTAGGAACTCGCGCGGGGTCCAGTCGGCCGACAGCGTCGCCTTGTAGACCGAGGGGATACGGAAGTCCTTCGACAGCGCGTTGATGTTGGTCGTCGGGTTCGCGCCGGTATCCGGGATCAGCGCCTGGAGCTGCGCCGGAACGGTGCTGCCCGAGACGTTGTTGAGCACGGCATTGCCGATCGCCGGATCGAGTGCCGCGCCGTTCAGCGTGTAGCTGTTCGGGCCGGTGCGGATCACGGTGACCGAGCCGATGCCGACGCCGCCGATGCCCGCGCCCGAGTTCGAGTAGCTGTTGGACAGGTACACGTCCGGGGTGCCGCCACCGAATACGCCGAAGCCGCCGCGGAACTTCACGTCATCGATCGGCTCCCAGTTCACGCCGATGCGCGGCTGCCAGAGGTCGAGACCCTTGAAGTTCTTGCCGTTCGAATAGCCGTAGCGGTCGACGAAGCCCGGATTGACCGGGATGTCGGTGTCCTGGTCGAACAGATCGTAGCGGATACCATAGCTCAGGTTCAGGCGCGGCGTGATCTGCCAGTCGTCCTGGATGCCGGCGGTGAACTGGCGATACTGGAAACTGGCGGCGGCATCGTTGATGTCGCCTGAGGCCGGACGCTGGAAGGTCACCGAATTTGCGGTGCCCGCCTGGAAATCGGCCAGCGAGTCGAAGTAATAGTTGCCGGTCGCGTTCTGCAGGAACAGGTTGAAGATCTTCGTCTGGCTATATTCACCGAACACGCGCAGGTCGTGATCGCCATGCTGCAGGCGAGCCATCAGCGAGCCATTGTACGTGTCCGTGTTGAACACGTTCGCCTGGCGCGAGATGTCCGGGCCGAAGAAGATGCGGCCGGTCGCCTGCGTGCCGGCGGCGTTGTCGGCCGGGCTGCACTGGTTGGTGGCGCCGACGCTGTTCGGATCCAGGCAGACGCCGAACTGGGCGAAGCCGGTGCCGTTCAGCGAGAATGAGCCACGCTCGTAGCTCTTGTACAGGAAGCGCGCTTCGGTCGAGAACTCGTCGGTCCACTGCGAGTTCAGCTGGGCGATGCCCGCGCGCAGCAGCTCGGTCGCCTGATAGCCGTTCGACGACAGACCCAGCGTCGGCCCGGTGTTCGACGCGCTGGTGTTCTGCTGGAAGGTCGTCACGTCATAGGCGTTAATGTAGCTGACCGAGAAACGCTGATTGTCGGTGACGTTCCAGGTGATCTTACCGACGATCTTCTCGTCCTTGTCCTGCGAGATCGTCAGCGGATCGCCGGCCTCGAAGCCATACTGGTTCTGGGCGATGTTCTGGATGTTGGTCACGTCCGCCGCGGTGATGCGGGGGATCTGGCCGATCACCGGCGACAGCGGATTGCCCTCGGTGTTCTTTTCGCCGGAGATCATGAAGAACAGCTTGTCCTTAATGATCGGGCCGGAGAGCGTCGCGCCGTAGGTCTCGCTCTTGAAGTCGAAATTGGTGCGAACGCCGTCACCATTGCGGTCACCGGTCAGCCCATCGGTGTTCTGGCTGTAGAAGCCGTTGCCGTGGAACTCGTTAGTGCCGGTCAGCAGCACCGCGTCCATCGCGCCGCCCAGAAAGTTGCCCTGGCGAATGTCATAGGGCGCGACCGAGGTGGAGAACTGGCCGATCGCGTCCAGCGGCACCGGGCCGCGGCGGGTCGGGTTGGCGTCGGAGTTGAGGCCGAAGTTGTCGGAGACGACGACGCCGTCGATCGAGAAGCGGTTGTAGCGCGGGTTGATGCCGGCGAACGAGATCGCCTTGCCGCCGCCCGAACCGGACGTGTCCTCGAACTTGGCGAACGGATCGCGGCGGGCGAGGTCGCGGATGTCGCGGTTGACCGATGCGACGCGGCCGATCTGGCGGGCGGTCAGGATCGTCTGCGGGCCATCGCCCTTCGAGCCGGCGCCGGCGACGCTGGCGGCGGTGACGACGATATCCGCGCCGGCATCGCTCTCGCCAGCGAGATCGATCGGCAGGTCATAGGGCTGGCCGACGACGAGGTACACGTCGGTCACGGTGCGGTTGCCTTGCGCGCTCGTCACTTCCACGCTGTACGGGCCGCCCGGGCGCAGGCCGCCAAGGCTGAAGCTGCCGTTGTTGCCGCTGGTGCCGGTGGAGCGGCTGTTGGTGGAGGTGTCGGTCACCACGATCGACGCGCCGGCGACCGGCGCACCCGCCGCGGTTACGGTACCGCGGACGGTTGAGGTCGTCTCCTGCGCGTGAGCCGCGGCCGGAATGACGAGCGCGGCAATGGCCGCACCCAGCAACAGATTGTTTCGCATGTCTCTTTCCCTTTGCGCGAGGCGCCTGGTGGCCGCTTTTTGCGGCTCGACCCGCGGGCCCCTGCGCCGGATTTATGACAGGTCTGAGACAGCTGTGGCGTTGGTTCCGTGTCGTGGGCGCTTTAAAATGCTGCGTTGCAATATTGCGACAGTGCGACCGGCTGATGTCATTCCGCCGCCGCCACGATCGCCTGCCATCCGGCTTCATCGACGACGCGGATGCCCAGATCGCGCGCCTTGGTCTCCTTCGATCCCGCGCCGGGGCCCGCCACCACCAGATCGGTCTTGGCCGAAACCGATCCGGCCACACGCGCGCCCAGTGCGATCGCCTGTGCCTTGGCCTCGTCGCGACTCATCGTCTCAAGTGTGCCGGTGAACACCACCGTTTTGCCGGATACCTCGGAGGCGCGGGTCTCCACCACAAATGGCGGTGGCGACACCTCGGCGAGCAGGTCGTGCCAGACCGTGCGGTTGTGCGCTTCGTGGAAGAAGTCCGCCAGCGCATGGGCAACCGCGCCGCCGACATTCTCCACGCCGATCCGCTCGGCCAGCGCCTTGTCGAGTCGGGTCTGGTGCTTGCGGTCGGTCTCGCCAAGCTCTGCCCCGGTGCCGGCACGCAGCGCGATCAGCGCGTCGGCGAGCGCTTCGATCTCGGCGAAAGTGGGATAGCGCTTGAGCAGGTCGCGCGAGGTGACGCTGCCGATGTGGCGGATGCCCAGGCCGAACAGCAGCCGCACCGGATCGGGCGCACGCTTCGCCTCGATCGCGGCGAGCAGCCCGTCGACCGATTTCTCCTGCCAGCCTTCCCGGCCGAGCAGGGCGTCGCGGTGCGCGGCGAGGCGGAAGATGTCGGCCGGCTCGGCGATCCAGCCGAGATCGAGGAACTCGACGAGCGTCTTTTCGCCCAAACCCTCGATGTCGAGTGCGCCGCGGCTGACGAAATGGCGCAGCCGCTCCAGCCGCTGCGCGGGGCAGACGAGCCCGCCGGTGCAGCGGATATCGACCTCGTCCTCCTCGCGCACCGCCTCCGAGCCGCATTCGGGACAATGCGTGGGGAAGGCCCACGCGTCGCGGGGCGTGTCGTGCGTGAGGTTCTCGACGATCTGCGGGATCACGTCGCCCGCGCGCTGGAGCACCACGCGGTCGCCGGGGCGGACGCCGAGCCGGTCGATCTCGTCGGCATTGTGCAGCGTCGCGTTGGAGACGACCACGCCGCCGACGGTGACGGGCGTGAGCCGGGCGACCGGGGTAAGCTTGCCGGTGCGCCCGACCTGGATGTCGATCGCCTCCAGCGTCGTCTCGGCGCGCTCGGCCGGAAACTTGTGCGCGATCGCCCACCGCGGGTTGCGGCCGACGAAGCCGAGCCGCTCCTGCCAGTCGAGCCGGTCGACCTTGTACACCACTCCGTCGATGTCGAACGGCAGGTCGGCGCGCTCCTTCTCGATCTGGCGATACACCATCAGTGCGATCTCGACCGTGCCGGCAACGCAGAAATAGTCGGAAACCTGGAAGCCCCACTCTCGAAGCCTCTCGATCACCTCCGATTGGGTCGCGCCGGGCACCTTGCTCGACTCGCCCCAGCCGTGCGCGAGGAAACGCAGAGGACGGCTGGCGGTGACGGCGGCGTCCTTTTGCCGCAGCGAGCCGGCGGCGGCGTTGCGGGGATTGGCGAACTGGCGCGCCTCCTTGCCAGCCGCTTCCGCCTCGGCGAGCAGTCGGGCATTCAGTGCGGCAAAGTCCGCCTTGGCCATATAGACCTCGCCGCGCACCTCGAACACGTGCGGCGCGCCGGTGATCTCACGCGGCACGTCGGCGATGGTGCGGACGTTGTCGGTGACCACCTCGCCGGTCGTCCCGTCGCCGCGGGTCAGCGCCTGGACCAGCCGGCCGCCCTCGTAGCGGAGCGAGCACGAGAGGCCGTCGATCTTGGGCTCGGCAGTGAGCTTGATCTGTTCATCGTCGGCGAGGCGCAGGTAGCGACGCACGCGGGCGACGAACTCGGTCACCTCCTCGTCCGAGAAAGCATTGTCGAGGCTGGTCATCGGTCGGGCGTGGCGCACCTTGGCGAGATGCGCGGCGGGTGCAGCGCCGACCTGGTGCGTCGGCGAGTCGCTGCGCACGAGGTGCGGGAAGGTGGCCTCGATCGCGCTGTTGCGGCGGCGCAGAGCGTCATAGTCCGCATCCGGTATCTCGGGCGCATCGTCGGTATGATAGAGCGTATTGTGGCGGGCGATCTCGGCGGCGAGGCGGGCCAGCTCGGCGGCGGCCTCTTCGTCGGTGCGGGGCAGCGCGGTCATGACACCGGGCTATGCGCTGGCGCTTTCGCATTCAAGGCGGGTGAACCGATCGGGAGCGAAGTGGTTGAGGCGGAAGCCGAAACGGAGTTCCCGCCATGACCGACACCAGCCGCCGCGACATCCTGAAGGGCGGCGCCGCCGCGACCACGCTGGCCGCGGCTGCGCAGGCCGCGCCCGCGCCGCGCACCGACCCGCAGACGAAATACACGTCGGAGCCCTTTCAGGAGCAGCCGCAGAAATGGCCCGCGCTCCAGCGCGACATGAAGCCGGTGCCCGATTCGGGCGAAACCAGCTACAAGGGTTCAGGCCGGCTCCAGGGCATGAAGGCGCTGGTCACCGGCGGCGACTCTGGCATCGGCCGCGCCGCAGTGATCGCCTTCGCGCGCGAGGGCGCGGACGTTGCGATCAATTACTATCCCACCGAGGAGCCCGACGCGCAGGATGTCGCCAAGCTGCTGCGTGCGGAGGGGCGCAAGGTGGTGCTGCTGCCTGGCGACCTGACCGACGAGAAATTCTGCCTCAAGCTGATCGCGGACGCCAACCGCCAGCTCGGCGGCCTCGACATCCTGGTCAACAACGCCGCCTATCAGCAATCGAAGGCCTCGATCGCGGAGATCACCCACGAGCAGTTCGACCGGACGATGAAGACGAACGTCTATGCCATGTTCTACCTGTCCAAGGCCGCGCTTCCGCTGATGAAGCCGGGCGCGACGATCATCAACACGGCAAGTGTCAACAGTGTCAATCCTGGCGAGGAGCTGCTGGACTATGCCACCACCAAGGGTGCCATCGCGATCTTCACCAAAGGTCTCGCCAAGCAGGTCGCCAGGCAGGGCATCCGGGTGAATGCGGTCGCGCCGGGACCGGTGTGGACCCCGCTCCAGGTCGCGGGCGGCCAGCTGCCGGGCAAGCTGGGCGAATTCGGGCAGGACACACCGCTCGGCCGCGCCGGACAGCCCGCGGAGCTGGCCGCGCTGTACGTGACGCTGGCCGATCCGACCGTCAGCTTTACCAGCGGTAGCGTGTTCGGCGCCAACGGCGGCACCGGCGCGATCTAGAAAGAACCTTAACGACTCGTCCCGTTTGAAGCGGGAGTGCAGCCACTTATATGGTTAACGCACTGAAAACGCGACGAACTGCATGCTGCGGCGCGGAACGGGTCCGCGCCGCTTCGGTTCGAGCCGCATGACTGAACGACGTCCCGTCGTCCTCGTGGTCGAGGATGAGCCGCTGATCCTGATTCATTCGCATCTCGCCCTGGAGGATGCTGGCTACTTGCCGATCGCCGTTGCCAGTGCTGGCGCCGCACTCGACGCGCTGCGCGAGCGCGGCGATGTCGAGATCATGTTCACGGACGTGCGCCTGCCCGGCGGCATGGACGGCCTGGCGCTCGCCCGGCGCGTGCGGCAGGCCTATCCGCACGTCGCGATCGTAGTCACCTCCGGCTCGCAGCGCGTCGAGCCGGAGATGCTGCCACGCGGCGCCGCCTTCGTTGCCAAGCCCTATACCGCTGCGCAGATTACCCGAATGCTGGAGCGTGCCATCGCCGCCTAGCTCACCAGCAGGCGATCCGCCTGGGCGCGCGCCTCATCGGTGACGGTGGCGCCCGAGAGCATCCGGGCGATCTCCTCGCGGCGCTCGTCCGGCGAGAGCTGGCGCACACCGGTGCGGGTGACGGTGCCGTCGCTTGCCTTGGCGATCAGCAGGTGCTGCGCGCCGCGCGCGGCAACCTGGGGCGAGTGGGTCACCACCAGTAACTGGGTGCGCTCCGCCAGTCGCGCCAGCCGCTCGCCGATCGCCGAAGCGACCGCGCCGCCGACACCGCGATCGATCTCGTCGAACACCATGGTCGCAGCGGCGCCCTCCTCCGCTAACGCGACCTTGAGCGCGAGGATGAAGCGCGACAGTTCGCCGCCGCTGGCGATCTTGACCAAGGGCGCGAAGGGCGCCCCGGGATTGGTGGAGATCTCGAACTCCACGCGGTCCGCGCCGGCAGCCGACCACTGTTCGTCACCGAGCGGCGCCACCGCGGTGCGGAAGCGGGCGGCGTCGAGCTTGAGCGGAGCAAGTTCGCCCGCGACCGCCGCGTCGAGGCGGGCGGCGGCTTCGGATCGCGCCATGGTCAGCACGCCGGCAGCGGCCTTGAATCCCTGTCGAGCCGCGGCGCCTTCGGCCTCCAGCGCGGCAATCCCTTCCTCGCCCGACTCGAGGCGCTGAAGCCGGCCATGCAGCTCCTCGGCAAGCGCCGCCAGTTCATCGGGCTGGACGCGGTGCTTGCGCGCCATGCCGCGCAGATCGAACAGCCGCGCCTCGTCAGCCTCCAGCGCGCGCTCATCATAGGCGAGCGCGACCTCCGCCTCGCGCAGCCGCTCCTCGGCCATCGACCCTTCGGCAACCGCGCGGTCCACCGCAGCAAGCGCGTCGGCGAGCGCGGGGTGGTCGGGCGCGATCCGTTCGAGCACGCGCGCGGCCTGGCGGAGCTTGGCAAGCCCACCATCCGATCCTTCCAGCGCCTCGGCGACGCTGTTCAGGTCGCCCGCCACCTTCTCGGCGCGCTGCATTGCCCGGCGGCGTTCGGCGAGGGTCTCCTCCTCGCCCGGCTGGGGGGCGAGCGCATCGAGCTCGGCGACGGCATGATCCAGCCATTCGCGGTCGCGCTGCGCGGTCTCGATCTCGGCGCGGGCGGCTGCGAGCGCGGCTTCAGCGGCGCGCCAGCGGGCCCAGGCCGTGCCGACCGGCGCGGTGTCGATCCGTCCGAAGGCGTCGAGCAGCGCGCGGTGGCCACGCGGGTTGAGCAGGCCACGATCGTCATGTTGGCCGTGGATCTCGACCAGCCGGCTGCCCAGGTCGCGCAGCAGCGCGGCAGAAGCGGGCTGGTTGTTGACGAACCCGCGGCTGCCGCCATCCGCCTTGACCACGCGGCGAACGATCAGCGGCTCGCCCGGCTCGATCTCGATGCCATTCTCGTCGAGCAGACCGGCGACGCCCGCGGGCAGATCGAAGGTGGCAGTGACCGAGGCCTGTGTGGCGCCGTGGCGGACCAGGCCGCTGTCGCCGCGCGCGCCCAGCGCCAGGCCGAGCGCGTCGAGCAGGATCGACTTGCCCGCGCCGGTCTCCCCGGTGAGCACGCCCAGCCCCTGATAAAAGTCGAGATCGAGCGCCTCGATCAGCACGACGTCGCGGATGGCGATGGCGGTCAGCATCGCGCGCGAGCCTTAGCGGAATGCGGCGGCGACGCGACCCCTTTTCGTTCCGCCTTTCAGGCCCCCGGCGAATCGGCGGCGGAGGGGCCTGCGGAACCCGGCGTGCCGCCGTCGGGCGTCGCGCTGCTGGGGGTGTTGCCGTCCGGCGTTTCGCCCGCGCCGCTGGGGGTGGCGGGGGTCGGCGTCCCCGGCGCGGCGGCGCCCGGGGTGCCGCCCTCGCTGCCCGGGATCGACTGAACCGGCTGCGATGCCAGCACGGGCTCGCCCGGCGCCAGCGGCGCGATCGGCTTGGCGGGATGATCGCCCATCAATTTGTACGCACGCTCATACCAGTCGGTGCCGGGGTAATTGGCGCCCAGCACTGCCGCCGCCTTCTCCGCCTCCGCGCGCACGCCGAGAGAGAGATAAGTTTCGGTCAGCCGCATCAGCGCCTCGGGCGTGTGGGTGGTGGTCTGGTAGTCGTCCACCACCTTGCGGAAGCGCAGGGTGGCGGCGAGCCACTGACCGCGGCGCTCGTAGAAACGACCGACCTCCATCTCCTTGCCGGCGAGATGGTCACGGACCAGGTCGAGCTTGAGCCGCGCGTCGGCGGCATAGCGGCTGGTGGGATAGCGGCGGACCAGTTCGCCCAGCGAATCCTGCGCCTGGGCGGTGATCTTCTGGTCGCGGGTCACGTCCACGATCTGCTCGTAATAGCAGAGCGCGATCAGATAATAGGCATAAGGCGCATCGCGGTTGCCGGGGTGGACCGACAGGAAGCGCTGCGCGCCCTGGATCGCCTGGGTGTAATCCTTGTTCAGATAATAACTGAACGCCCCCATCAGCTGCGCGCGCCGCGCCCAGATCGAATAGGGGTGCTGGCGCTCCACCTCGTCGAACAGCGCGGCGGCGATCTTGTAATTGCCGCGATCGAGCCGGGTCTTGGCGGTGGTGTACAGGGTGCCGACGTCGCGGGCGACGTAGGGCAGGTCGCCGCGGCTGCGATTGCGGGCGCAGCCGGCGGTGGTGACAAGGACGAGCGCGAGGGACAGCGCGGTGATCTTACGCATCGCCGCTGCCCTTAACCGATCCGATCGGGCCGGAACAGCGGGGAAACGCATGCCCGGCTCGTGCGTTCGGCGCGGGACATCATTTCGGGGAACGAACGAATGCCTGCCACGTTGCTCGCCACCAAGCGGGTGGAAAAGGTCTGGGGCCGCCACCGCCTCTTCCCCGGCTTTCCCGATCCGGCGCCCGATGCCGAGCCGATCGGCGAAGTGTGGTTCCAGTCGCCGCATCCCGAAGAACCCGACATGCTGGTCAAGTACCTGTTCACCAGCGAGAAACTGTCGGTGCAGGACCATCCGTCCGATGAGGAGGCGCAGAAGCGAGGGCTGCCGCGCGGCAAGGACGAATGCTGGCTGGTGCTGGACGCCCAGCCCAATTCGACCATCGCGATCGGTCCCAAGGCGCCGATGACCGCGGACGAGCTGCGCGCGAGCGCGCTGGACGGGTCGATCGAGGACAAGCTCCACTGGCAGAAGGTGAAGGCGGGGGACTTCATCTACTCGCATTCGGGCGTGATCCACGCGATCGGCGCAGGGCTGACCATCATCGAGGTGCAGCAGAACTCTGACACCACCTATCGCCTTTACGACTATGGCCGCCCGCGCGAGCTTCACCTGGACGACGGCGTCGCGGTGGCGGACCTCAACCCCTATGTCGCGCCGCCGATGCCCGGAGAGGTGGCGCCGGGGCGGACGATCCTGGTGGAAGGGCCAAAGTTCGTACTGGAGCGCTGGGGCGGCGGCGACCGCGACATCGCGCTGCCGGAGGGCAGGATCGGCTGGCTGGTGCCGATCAGGGGCGAGGGCGTGGTCGGCGGGGTCGCGTGGAAGGCGGGCGAGTGCGTCACCGTCGAGGGTGCGGAGCGGCTGCACGCCTCCGCCGACGCGGACATGCTGTTCGGCTATACGGGAACCACGCGGATCGGCTGAACCGGAACCGGGCGCGTCTTCGGATCATTGCCGTTCCGAATCGACATGGGAGAGCGAGATGAGGGTCATGGTGGTGGTGATCGCGGCGGCGCTGGCGGGATGCTCCGGCCAGGATGCGGCCGAGCAGGCCACCGCGCCTGCGCCCGAGGCGACCGCTGCTGCCGACGCTGGCGTCGTACGGGAGGAGATCGCGCCCGCTCCCACGCCAACGCCGGTGCCCACGGTTGCCGCGATCCAGACGCAGTCCGGTCCGCGAGGCTATCAGGCGGCGCTGACGCGCGCCACGGTGACGGGTGACATCCTGACGATCGCGCTCGCCTTCTCCGGGGGCAAGTGCTGTGCGCATCCCGACGTGGACGAGATCAGCCTGATCGATGATGCCACGTCGCAACGGATCGGGGTGCTCAAGGACAATTCGGGCAAGTGGATGGCCGGCCCGATGTCGATCAGCAAGCGCCAGCTGAATATCGGCAACGGCAGCGGGGATGCGCCCACCCAGGTCTTCCTGAAGTTCCCCGCGCCGCCCGCGACCAGCAAGACGGTGTCGCTGACGATTCCCGAGGTGGCCCCCTTCGATGCGGTGCCGGTGACCCGGTGAGGGTGCTTGCCCTGCTGATTGCCCTGGCGGCGTGCGGCCAGCAGCCTGCGCCCGAGGTTGAGGCGACACCGCAGGCGGCTCCGGTGCCCGCTCCCTCGCCGCCATCCGCTACGTCCGGTCGGCAGATTGGATCGGTCAGCGGCCTTTCGGCCGAGACGAGCTCGCTGACCGCCGACATCAGCGGCTTCTCGATCGAGCGGACCGACACCGGTACGCGGGTGCTGCTGGCGGCGGACACGCTGTTCGACTTCGACAAGGCGACGCTGACCGCGGCGGCCGAGCAGAATCTTCGGCGCGCTGCCGATCTGGTACGGCAGGGCGGCGAGGGCGCGGTGACCGTGACCGGCTTTACCGATGCGAAGGGCGAGGACGCCTACAATCTTGCGCTATCCCGGCGACGCGCCGAGGCGGTGGCGGGCTGGTTCCGGACACAGCCGGAGCTGCGTGCCCGCACCTTCAAGACCGAGGGGCGCGGCGAAGCCGATCCCGTAGCGCCCAACACGGCGGCTGACGGAACCGACGATCCCACGGGCCGCGCGCGCAACCGGCGCGTCACCATCGACATACCAAGAGGGGCGACGCGGCCTTAACTTGCGAGGCGCTAAACGCATCGCGATGCTGCGCGTTCTGACCCTGTCCACGCTGTTCCCGGATGCGACGCGGCCGAACTTCGGCGTGTTCGTCGAGCGGCAGACCCTGGGGCTGGCGGCGCATCCCGAGGTGGCGCTTAGCGTGGTGGCGCCGATCGGGGTGCCGCCCTGGCCGCTGTCGCGCCGGGGCCATTATCGCGACTTTGCAATGGTGCCGGAGCGGGAGCGCTGGCAGGGGCTCGACGTGCACCGGCCGCGCTTCACCGTCCTACCGGGGACGGGTGGGCACTTCCATGTTCCGGCGCTGGTCCGCGCGTTGTGGCCATTGCTCGACCGGATTCGCGGTGCGGCGGGATTCGACGTGATCGACGCGTCCTTCTTCTTCCCGGACGGGCCGGCGGCGGTGGCGCTGGGGCGGCGCTACGGCGTGCCGGTCTCGATCAAGGCGCGCGGCGCGGACATCCACCATTGGGGGCGGGCGCCCGCCACCGCGCGTCAGGTGCTGGCGGCGGCACGGGAGGCGGACGGGCTGCTCGCCGTGTCCGGAGCGATGGCGGACGACATGGTCGCGCTCGGCATGCCGCGGCCGACGGTGCACCATACCGGCGTCGATCTCGATCGCTTCGTACCCGTGGACCGGGCGGCAGCGAAGGCGGCCCTGGGGGTGCACGGGCCGCTGGTGATCGCGGTCGGCGCGCTGATCCCGCGCAAGGGGCATGACGTCGCCATCGACGCGGTGGCGCGGCTGCCTGGCGTTCATTTGTGGATCGCCGGCGAGGGACCGGAGCGCGCGGCGCTGGCGGCGCGGATCGCGGCGGCGGGCCTCGGCGATAGGATTCGCCTGCTTGGCGCGGTGCCGCATGCCGAGCTGCCCGCGCTGCTGGCGGCGGCGGACGTCAGCGCGCTCGCCAGCAGCTCGGAAGGGCTCGCCAATGCCTGGATCGAATCACTCGCCTGCGGCACGCCGGTGGTGGTGGCGGAGGCGGGCGGCGCGCGCGAGGTGGTGACTGGCGCGGCGGGGCGGATCGTCGCGCGCGAACCGGGCGCCTTTGCGGATGCAATCGGTGAGCTGCTTGCATCGCCGCCGCCGGCGGATGCGGTGCGCGCATCGGTGGCGCGCTTCACCTGGGCGGCGAATACCGCGGGGCTGTTCGAGCACCTTTCGGAGCTGGTGCGCGGGCACTGATCGCCGCGGCCGGGCGTTCGGGCGGAAGCGTCGGAGAACATCCATGATCCACCACGTTTCAGTCGGCAGCAACGATATCGCGGCGGCGCGGCGGTTCTATGAGACGGTGATGCCGCTCGTGGGGCTCGCTCTGATGAAGTCCGCCGAGACCGCACTGGACTTCGGAAGCGGCATGCTCGCGTTCAGCGTCGAGACGCCCAAGGACGGCAAGCCCGCGACCGTAGGCAATGGCAGCCACGTCGCCTTCGGCGTCGAGGACCGTGGCGCAGTGGACGCCTTCTACGCGGCAGCGCTGGCGAATGGCGGGACATGCGACGGCAAGCCGGGGCTGCGGCCGGAGTATGACGCGCACTATTACGGCGCCTTCGTCCGCGATCCGGACGGCAACAAGATCGAGGCGGTGACCTACTCGGCGAAGTGACCGGCCACGAATTGAGGCGGTTTAGGCGCAGACGCGGGTTTCGCCAGGGCGGGTTCTGCCAGGCGAAGGTGGAGCGGCAATCCCGCGTCCGGGCGGCAGAACGCGCCACCTTGGCGCCTGCATCAGTGACTGGTCATGAGAAGGAGCGGGCGCTTGCGGGCGCGTTCCGCATTCGTACCTGACGAGGTGCGTGTAGGAAAGTTCAGGGCAAAGGATAGAGCGCCATCGCCACGCTGCGCGATTCGGCGCGCAGCACCGCCCAGGCGCGCGCGGCGGCGCGGCTGTCCATCGGGTCGAGGCCGATGCCGCGCGCCTCCAGCGCCTGCACCAGCGCACGGGGCGGGCGGGCGAGCGCGTCGCCGGTGCCGAGCAGGATGAACTCGGGCGCGGGATCGAGCAGCGGGGCGAGGTCCGCCTCCGCCAGGCCGGCGAGCGGCGGCGGCGTCCAGGCGAAGACGTCCGTCGTGGTCATCAGCAGCGCGGCGAAGCGACGCTCGTCCACCAGATAGCCGGCGGGGCCGAAGGCGCGGACCACGGGGCCGCCGTTCTGGGGTGCGGTGTCGAGGCGCATGTTCCGGCTCCTCATGTCTCCCCGCGAAGGCGGGGATCCAGTCTGGGCTCCCGCCTTCGCGGGAGCACATATCACCGCTCGCGCGGGGCGATCCGCTCGGCGTTGCTCAGGTCCACCCGCGCCGGCTTCTTCTCGCCCGGTTCGGCGCGCAGGCCTAGGCTGATCAGCAGCGACGAGGAGACGTAGATCGATGAATAGGTGCCGACGACGATGCCCAGGATCATTGCCGCCGTGAAGCCGCGCAGCACGTGGCCCCCCAGGAACAGCAAGGCGAACAAGGCGAGCAGGATGGTTACGGAGGTCATCACGGTGCGCGGCAACGTCTCGTTGACCGAAAGGTTGATGATCTCGCGCATGTCCATCTTGCGATAGCGGCGCATGTTCTCGCGGATGCGGTCGTCGATCACGATCTTGTCGTTGATCGAATAGCCGATGATGGTCAGCACCGCGGCGACGATGTTCAGATCGAAATCGAACTGGGTCAGCGCGAAGAAGCCGAGCGTCATCAAGAGATCGTGGACGATCGCCACGATGGTGGAGACGCCGAACTGCCATTCGAAGCGGAATATCGCGAACAGGCCGATGCCCAGGATCGCCAGCACCACCGCGAGCACGCCGTTGCGGATCAGCTCGTTCGAGACCTTGCCCGACACGGTCGAATAGCGGGTGAAGGTGGCGCCGGGGAACGCCTGGGTCAGTGCCGCCGACACCTTCTTGACCGCGGCGTTGGTGGCGCCTTCGTCCGCGCCGTCCTGGGTGGGCAGGCGGATGGTGAGCACGCGCGGATCGCCGAAGGTCTGCAGCTGCGCCTCGCCCAGGCCCTGCGCATCCACCACCTCGCGCACGCGGGTCAGGTCGGGCGGACTGGCGAACCGCTCCTCGATCATCAGGCCACCGACGAAATCGACGCCCAGGTTCAGCCCGCGCGCGAAGGTGACGCCCACCGCCAGCACGCTAAGCAGCAGGGTCAGCCCGAACGCCCAGCCGCGCAGCCGGACGAAATCGATGTTGGTGTGATCGGGGACGAGTTTGAGGAGCTTCATGGGTCGCCCGCCTTAGATATTGATCGTCTTCGGCTTCGCCCGGCGCAGCCAGCCGGCAACCAGCATGCGGGTGAAGGTGACGGCGGTGAACACGGAGGTGGCGATGCCGATCAGCAGCACCACGGCAAAGCCCTTCACTGGGCCCGAGCCGAGCACGAACATGATGATGCCGGAGATGGCGTGCGTCATGTTCGCCTCGAAGATCGTCCGGCTCGCCTCCTGATAGCCGAGCTCCACCGCCTGGACGACGCTGCGCCCGCGGTGCCGCTCCTCGCGGATACGCTCGTTGATCAGCACGTTGCAGTCCACCGCGGTACCGATGGTCAGGATGAAGCCGGCGATGCCGGGCAGCGTCAGCGTGCCGTTGATCAGCGACAGAACGCCCAGGATCACGAACACGTTGATGACGACCGCAAGGTTCGCATAGACGCCGAACCGGCCGTAGGTGACCAGCATGAAGGCGATCACCAGCGCCACCGCGACCGCGCTGGCGAGGATGCCGGCGCGGATCGATTCCTCGCCCAGGTCCGGGCCGACGGTCGATTCCTCCACCACCTTGAGGTCGACCGGCAGCTTGCCCGAGCGCAGCGCGATCGCGAGCTGGTTGGCCGAATCGACGGTGAAGCTGCCCGAGATCTGCGCGCGCCCGCCCAGGATCGGCTCGTTGATGTTGGGCGCGCTGATCACCTGATTGTCGAGGATGATCGCGAACGGCTTGCCGGTATTCTCCTGCGTCACCCGCGCGAAGCGCCGGCCGCCCTCGCCGTTGAAGGTGATCGCCACCTGCGGCTGGTTGTCCTGCTGGCTGAACTCCTGGCGCGCATCGGTGAGCTGATCGCCCGAGATGATCACCTGGCGCTTCACCGCGATCAGCGGCACGCCCATCGGGTTGCCCGGATAGGCGAGGATCTGGCTGCCGATCGGCGCCTGCTTGCTCGCCAGCTGCTGCGGGCTGGCGGTCGTGTCGACCAGCTTGAACTCCAGCTTGGCGGTCTTGCCGAGCAGGTCCTTCAAGGCCTGCGGGTTCTGGAGGCCGGGCACCTGGACGACGATGCGGCTGGCGCCCTGGCGAACGATGGTGGGCTCACGCGTGCCGAGCTCGTCGATGCGGCGGCGGACCACCTCGGTGGCGTCGCCCATCGCGGTGTCGATCGCCTGGGTGATGCCGGCGCTGGTCGGGGTCAGCACGAAGCGGCTGCCGTCCACCACCGCAATGTCCCAGTCGCGCTGGCCGGTCATGCCGACGCCGCTGGTCATCGGCAGCAGGCGCTGGCGCGCGGCATCGACCTGCGCGGCGTCGCGGACCATGAAGCTGAGGCGGCCGCCGCGGGTGGAGATATCGCCGATGGCGATGCGCGGGTCCTGCCGGCGCATTTCCAGCGACACCTGCTCGCGCATCGATTCGAGGCGGGTCTCGACCACGTCCTGGGTGTCCGCCTCCAGCAGCAGGTAGCTGCCGCCGGCGAGGTCGAGCCCCAGGTTGATCCGCGGCGGCTTGACCGGCCAACCGTTGGTGACACGTTCGGGCAGGAAGCTGGGGACCGCCAGCGCGCACAGCGCGGCGAGGATCAGCCAGATCCCGACGACCTTCCAGCGGGGGAAATCGAGCATCGCGGCGCGCTCAGTCGTTCGCCGGCTTGCTGCCGAGCGGGGTCACCTCGGTCAGCGTCGCCTTGACCACGCGGACGCGGGTGTTGGCGGCGATCTCCACCTCGACGACCATATCCTCGACGCGGGTGACCTTGCCAATCAGCCCGCCTGCGGTGACCACCGAATCGCCCTTCTTGACCGCGGAAATCGCATCCTGATGAGTTTTCATCCGCTTCTGCTGTGGGCGGATCATCAGAAAATAGAAGACGACCATGACAAGCGCGAGCGGTGCGAAGAACTGGATCGACCCGGCTAGGCTATTTGACTGGGCGCCGCTTGCGGCCTGGGCATAGGCAGGAGAAATGAACATCGGCCTCTGACGGGATCGGGGGAGCGGGGCGGGTGCCCACGCATATGCGCCGCGCCGCTACCATCGCTCGGCCCCCCGCGCAACATTGGGGCGGCTGAGCGCACGATGCCTTGCATCGCGCCGCCCCCGCGCGTAGAGGCCCGCCTTCGGGTTCCCCGGAGCATGTCTCCATGGGGCCCGTCGGTCGGGGCGTAGCGCAGCCTGGTAGCGCATCACACTGGGGGTGTGGGGGTCGCAGGTTCGAATCCTGTCGCCCCGACCAGCTTCATTAGGCACTTGGTCCCATATTTTCCGATGGGCTGTCTTGGCGATGCTCGTCAGCAAGCACCTGGCAATCACATCTTTCGTCTATCCTGGTGAATCGTCCGGGGATCGCCCTGGAGCGCGGGCACGAGGGCGAGATCCTCGAGAGTTACGTGACAAGAACAGAGACAAGGCGGCAGCGTTCAGCTTCACGAAGAGAGCGCTGACGTGCCATGGTCCACCCGAGGCGATTGCGACCGACGGGCTCCGCAACTGCGGCGCTGCCATGGATGAGCTCCGCTGCGCTGACGGAGAGGCAGGTTTTTGCGAGCTAAGTCGCTGAGTATGTTAGGTAACGTGCACAGCTTCGGGGTAAGTCCCGTCCCCAGATTGCTGTGCCCCGGCTTGGTACTGCTTCGGCCTCTAGGCGCCTTGCGAGTGCCGCGGATCGATAAGCGGGCGAAGCACGCGTAACTGCAATGCCTCGGCCTGCTCCGCCTGCTCGTGGCGTATCTCCTCCGGCACGTCCGCCTCTTTCCATGCGGCGAGACTGATCCCGCGCAGCGACGCGACTTCCCGTTCAAGTCGGTCGATGCGCTCCTGCGCGGTGGTGAGTTCCACCAGCAGCGCGAGCGCCATGCAGAGCACCTTCTCCGTCTCCGCGTCGTTGAGGCTGGTCGGGCGGATACCGCGCCCGCCTCGTATCACCATCTCGACGGCTTCGGCGGCGCCGGTCATGCCTGCACCTCGGGCTTGCGGCCGCTGATCACG
Source organism: Sphingomonas sp. (assembly GCF_042096255.1). GTDB lineage: Bacteria > Pseudomonadota > Alphaproteobacteria > Sphingomonadales > Sphingomonadaceae > Sphingomonas. Next base: position 18,833 of record NZ_JBELLZ010000004.1, read on the forward strand.
TACCAGCGGTTGATGTTGCTCACCGCCGCCACGGCATGTTCGACGACGCTGTCCGGCGCGAAGCCGGCGGCGGTCATATCCGCCTGAAGATCGGCCTCGTTATAGGTTTTCCAGAAAAGTTCGCCGTTGAAGCGGGTGTCCCAATTCTTCTCCACCTTGTGCACTTCCGTGGGCGCAAAGCGGGTATCGACGTCCTGGAAGATCACGATGCCCCCCGGGCGCACGACACGAAGCGCCTCCGCCATCGCGCGGCGCCGCTTCTCCGCGCCGATCTCGTGCAGCATGTTGTGCGAGACCACCAGGTCGAAGCTGTCGTCGGCGAAGCGCAGGTCGGCGGCGTCCATCTGGTGGAAGTGGACGGCGACACCGAGCGCCTCGGCGCGGGCATGGGCGTAGCGGAGCATGCCGGCACCGATGTCGATGGCGTGCACCTCGGCCTCGGGGAAGCGATCGGCATAAGCGGCGGAGGCGGCGCCGGCCGAACAGCCGAGATCGAGGATGCGCGTCGGCACGATTTCCGGAAAGTCCTCCTCCAGCAGCCGGAAGACGACGCCCGCCTTGCTGTCGCCCTTGCCCGCGCCCTGGCCGAAGGAGAAGATGTTGCCGCCGGTCTCGTAGAAGGCGCCGGCGACCACGTCCTGCGGCCCGTCGTCGCGCGCATAGCCGCCGGGCTGGAGGTGGACGTCGGCGCCCGCCACCTCGGGCGAGATGTCCTCGCCGGGCCGCAACGTCAGGCTGCCCTTGCGGTCGGGCGCGGCGGCGAGGGCGGCGGCGGCCGCCTCCATGCGCGCGCGGTCGCGGAAGATCGGCTCGCCCACCGAGACCCAGATCATCTCCTGCGAGGCGCGGTTGGCGGCGCTCCACAGCCGGTAGTCGACCGATTCGAACAGCGCCTGCTCGATCTCGTCGGGTGACTGCGGCTGGCGGCCGTGCCGCGCGGCGAAGGCAGGGGCGCCCTCCTCGTGGAAGCGGCGGACGTTCTGCGCGCGGACGCGGCTGTTGAGCAGCTTGCGCAGCGACACCACCGCGCGCTGGCGCGACAGCTCGTCCGCGGTCGCCTGGGGCAGGATCGGATGCTGGACGTCGCGAACCCTCATGCTGGCCTCTCCTCGATGAACTCGATCAGTTCGCCCGCGGGTCCGCGCACGGTGCAGGCGCGCTGGCCGTCATATCCCGGCCCGTCGCGGCGGACCGGCGGCGCGATGGCGAGCGGTGCCACCCGGTCGAGGTCCAGCGTCGCGAGGCTCGCCATCGCGCAGCCCGGCACCAGCGCGCCCGGCTCATGGGGGCGGGGGGCGGCGATGCGGCCTGGGCCGGTGGGATATTCGTCGAACTCCAGCAGATAGCCGTGCTCGGCGAGGCCCGCGGTGGTCATGCGGATGATCTGGTCGGCGGCGAGGCCCTGCGCCCGCTGGACGATCGCGATGCGGCTCTCGCGCAACGGGCGGCGCTTGAGGTCGAACAGGTCGCAATACCAGTTGCGCAAGGCATCGAAGTCGGGGCCGGCGACGACAAGGATGAACGGCCGGTCGATCAGCGAGCGCGGGCGCGGCAGGATCGAGGCGGCGCGATCGCCGGTTTCGGTGGTGAAGTACAGGCACTCGCCCGCCGGACCGACCGCCTGCATGGCGACGATCGAGGGCATGAACTGGAGCGGCGTGGGCGGTGCGAGGATGGTGACGCCGGCGGCGACGAGGCGGCGGTGCACCTCGTCCACCTCGTCGACGATGATCTCGAACGCCGCCCAGCCGAAGGTGGTGAGTGGACGGTAGCCCGGCACCGCCTCGGTTTCGACGATGCGCAGGTAATCGTCGGGCGCGCCACCGGTGCTCAGTACCGCATAGGGCCGGCCGGCGACCGCAGGCGCCCCCCAGCTGGCGGCGAGATCCTGCGCGACCGTGCCGCGCTCGCGCACATGATAGCCGAGCACGCCGACGTACATCGCCTCCGCCGCCGCCACATCCGGCGCGCCCACCGTCGCGAAGCGGAAGCGGGTGAGCCGCGGCGTGCCGTGCGACGTCCAGTCGTTCATGGACGCCAGCCTATCAGCAAATACACTTATTTCTATATCAATTCAGACGGGCGTGGCAGAAGGGCGGCATGACCGGTGCCGCCCCCCTTCAGCCGTCACGCGCGCGCGGAATGGAGGTCCAGCCTGATCTGGTAGAGATCGGGCCGGAACTGCGCGAGAACGTGCTGCACCGGACGGCGTGCGACATCCAGCACGGTGCGGCTGACCCGCAGGATCGGCGAGCCGATGTCCACCTCAAGCAGCGAGGCGGTGCCCGCATCGGCAAGCGAGGCGGTGATCGTCTGGGTCGCGGCGCCGATGTGGACGCCCGCCTGTTCGAGCAGGCTGAGCATCGGCGTCGCCTTCAGCGCGGCGCGGTCCATCGCGCCGGCAAGTTCGGCGGGCACGTAGCTGACCAGATGGCTGATCGGCTGGTTTTCCAGCCAGCGCACGCGCGCGACGCGCAGCACCGGCGCTTCGGGCGCGATCTCCAGCGCCTCGGTGATCGGCGCGCGCGCGGCGATCGTGTCCAGCTCCAGGATGCGCACCTGGGTCTTGCGACCATAGGTGATCAAGGATTCGATTGCCTGCTCGATGCTGCCTTCGATCGGGCGGGCGGGCGACTGATAGGTGACATGCGTGCCGACGCGGCGCTTGCGCTCGACCAGGTTGGTTTCGGCCAGCTCCGCCAGCGCACGCCGCGCGGTGATGCGCGACACGCCGAAGCTTTCGGACAATTCCTCCTCGGTCGGCAGGCGCGAGCCGAACGCGCGCTCCCCGCTGATGATCTCCTCACGCAATTGCAGGAAGATCTGATGGTAGAGCGGCACCGCCTGGAGCCGATCCACCGCCGGCGTGTCGTCGCGTCTGCCCAAGGCCATTCTCCCGTGGCTGCCCGCTTGTCCGCTCCGTCCCACCACAACAAGAGGAAAACGCCATCATGATTGCCAAGAACGGGCTGGAAGCCGCCGAACTGGATGCGATGCTGGCAGCGGGCCTGGCGAAGGCGCGCGAGGTCGGTGTCGCCGCGACGATCGCGATCGTGGACGAGGGCGGCTACGCCTGCCGGCTGTATCGCTCGGACGGAACGGGCGCGATGACCCCGGCGGTCGCGCTGGCCAAGGCGCGCACCGCGGCGCTGATGCGCGCGCCCTCGGGGGCGCTCACCGCACGGCTGAAGGACGAGCCCGAGCTGCTGCGGCTGACCGATTACCTGCCTATGCCCGGCGGACTGCCGGTGCGGCATGCGGGCGCGTGCATCGGCGGCGTCGGCGTGTCGGGCGGCACCGGCGAGCAGGACGTGGCGGTAGCGCAGGCCGGGTTGGAGGCGCTGGGGTGAGGTGGCTGGCTTTGGTCCGCCAGGCCCAGAGCCGCCATCGACCAACTTGACCCACCTCCGTTCGCCCTGAGCGAAGTCGAAGGGCAAGCGCAGCGCCTGCCAAAGTGCTTCGACTTCGCTCAGCACGAACGGTTTGGGTCAGTTAAGCGCCATTCTTGGCTGGATCAGGCTCCGGCCAACCGACACCGCGATCAGTGCATCTCCTCGCCGCCGGACACGTTCATCGCCTCGCCGGTGATGTAGCGCGCCTGGCCCGAGCAGAGGAAGGCGCAGGCGTTGGCGGTATCCTCCGGCGTGCCGACGCGGCCGAGCGGGATGCGGCCGCGCATCGCCTCCAGATACTCCTCGACGCTCTGGCCGCGCATCTGCGCCATATATTCGTTCTGCCAGGAGCCGAGGCCGGTGGTGACATGGTTGGGGCAGACCATGTTCACGTTGATCTGGCTGGGCCCCATCTCGATCGCCACCGACCGGGTGAGCCCGACCAGCCCGTGCTTGGAGGCGATGTAGGATGAGGTGAGCGCCGAGCCCGACTTGGAGCCGCGGCTGCCGATCGAGACGATCCTGCCGCGGCCCCAGCCGGGCTGCTCGTCCTGCGCCTGCATCTGGCGGATCGCGTACTTCATCGCGAAGAAGGCGCCGCGCAGATTGACGTCGAGCACCGTGTCCCATTTCTCCTGGGTCTGCTCGACGAACGGCCCGAACAGGTAGCCGACGCCGGCATTGTTGACGAGGATGTCGAGCCGGCCGAACTCGGCGACCGCGCGCGCGACCAGCCCCTCGACCTCGCTCTCGACGCGCATGTCGGCGGTGTGGGTGACGATGCCGGGGTGAAGCGTGCGCAGTTCCTCCGCGACCTGCTCCAGTTCGGACGCGGCGCCGACGCCATGTTCGGGCGCCATCGCGCCCTTGGTCTCGCCGAGATCGTGGAGGACGAGGCGCACGCCGTCTTCGGCAAGCTTGCGCGCGATCGCCGCGCCGAGGCCGCCGTGGCGGCCGGCACCGGTGACGATGGCGACCTTGCCGTCGAGATCGGGATACATGGGCATTTCCTCTCGGGTTCTATAGATCCATCGCGGTGCGATAGCCTTCGGACGTGGCGGCGAGCACCGTGCGTGGCGCCCAGGCATCGCCGATCACCCGCACGTCGATCCCGGTGGCACGGAGTGGCGCCTCCAGCGCGAGATCGGGGATGCGCGGGGTGGCATAGGTGAACAGCGCGACGTCGCAGATCGTGCCGGTCGCGCCGGTGAACACGTCCGCATAGGATACCTCGCCTTCCTCGAAACGTGAGGTGGCGAGCGGGGCGACGTTGCAGATGGCGACGATGCCCTTGGCGGCGAAGCGCGCCTGCACGCCCTGACGGGTGACCATCGCCTCCTCGCTGGCGATCCGGTCGCGGTCGGTGAGCAGGACGACGCGGTCGAAGCGGGCATGCAGCAGCTCGGCGGCGGCATAGGTGAAGGCGGTGCCGTCGGCATCGTGGATCACCGCGGTGCCTCCCTCGCGCCCGGTCCGCTCGGCAAAGGCGGCGGCGACGGTGCGCAGGTCCGGGAAGAACTCGCGATATTCCTCGGGCAGGTAGGATGGCACCGCCGGGGTGGCGCCGGTGGCGAGGATCACCGCGTCCGGCGCAAGGTCGCGAACCGCATCGACGGTGGCGATGGTGTTCCACCGGAAGGTCGCGCCCGCGCGAGTGGCGGCAAGGCGCTGGTAATCGTAGACGCTGCTGAGGTTCTCGCCGCCGGGCAGCAAGGCGTGGAGTCGGGTCTTGCCGCCCGCCTCGTCCGATGCGGAGAAGACCGTCACCGCGTGCCCGCGCGCCGCCGCGACCCAGGCCGCCTCCATGCCGGCGATCCCCGCGCCGACCACCACCACCCGCTTGCGCGTCTCCGCTGGCGCGGGCGTCCAGTCGGCCTCGTCGGGCGTGCCGACGCGCGGATTGTTGTCGCAATTGAGCCCGCGCCCGACGTTGATCATGTGCCAGCAGGTGTTGCAGCCGACGCAATAGCGGATCTGCGCTTCGCGGCCCTGCTCGGCCTTCACGCCCCAGGCGGGATCGGTGACGAGCGGGCGGCCCATCATCACCAGATCGGCGAGGCCATCGCGCACGATCCGCTCCCCCTCGTTCGGGTCCGTGATCAGCCCCAAGGCGCCGAGCGGCACGCCCGGCGCATGGCGGCCGAGTGCGGCGATCCGGTCGACATAGGGGGTGCGGGGGCCGTGCAGGTCCGGCAGATGCTCGTAGAGGGTGTGGCCGTGCGCGCCCCAGCAATAGGTCAGATAGTCGACCGTGCCGGTGGCATGAACCAGCTGCGTGATGCGCGCGGCTTCGGCGAGCCCGATGCCGTCCGCCATGCCATCCTCGGCGGGCAGCTTGACGCCGAGCACGAAGCCCGCGCCGCAGCTCTGGCGCAGCGCCGCGATCAGCTCCAGCAAGAGGGTGGCGCGGCCGTCGAGATCGCCGCCATAGCGGTCCTCGCGCACGTTGGAGCGGCGCGCGAGGAACTGGTGGAACAGGTGGCCGTGCCCGGCGGAGATCTCGACGCCGGCGAAGCCCCCCTGCTGGAGCGCGCGCGCCGACTGCGCAAACTCGGCGATCATCCGCTCGATCTGCGCGATCGAGAGCGCGTGCGGGATCGTGCCGCTGAGGTCGTCCGGCAGCGCCGAGGGGCCATAGGCCTGCGGGTTGCGGAAGCCCGAGCGGAAGCCGCGGCCATTGTCCTGCACCTGGCCGAGCATCAGGCTGCCGTGCCGGTTCACCGCCTCCGCCCAGCGCGCCAGCGCGTCGGCGTTGACGCCCGACAGCACGGCCGGGCGGGTCGGCAATTGCTGCCAGGAGAGCATCGCCATCGGCTCGCTCACCAGCATCGCCGCGCCGCCGCGGGCGCGATTGGCGTAATAGTCGATCAGCCGGTCGGTGACGCGTCCGCCTTGGGCGAAATGCGTCGACATGGAGGCGTGGACGATGCGGTTGCGCAGGGTGCGGCCGCCCACGTCGACGGGCGAGAAGAGGTGCGGGTAGGCGTTCACGGAGCTGATCAGTCGCGCGTGTGCATCCGCATGACCCGCTGGAAATAGGCGTTGCGCCAGGCGTTGCGCTCCGCCTCCACTGCGGCGTCGGCGCGGTAGCTTTCGATGCCCTCGCGCGTCACCACACCCTCGGTGTCGAGCAGCCGCTCCACCGTGTCGAGCCGTTCGCGCATCACCGCCAATTCGGTCATCAGTTCGAAGACGAAGGTCATCACCTGGTCGATCGCGGGATCGTCGAAGAAGTGCGGGCGCGGGCCCTTGCTGCTGCGCGGCAGCGAGACCTCTTCGGGCGGGCGGAACTCGGGCATCATCGGTCCTCGATCGGGTGGGTCCGGGCGGCGGAAGGGCGCCGCCCGCACCTTGACGGCTCAGAAATCGAAGCGCGCGCGCAGCGTCCAGCGACCCGGCTCGTTGAGATACGGGAAGATCAGGAAGGATGCGACATAGCGCCGGTCGAAGCAGTTGGCGCATTCGGCCGAGAGGCTCCAGCCCTGCTCGCGGTTCCGCAGCATGAGGCCGGCGTTGTACAGGCTGTGCGCTTCCTGGAAGCCGCGCGGGTCGTTCTGCGCGGAGGGGAAACTGCCGTCGGTATAGGCCCAGGTGCCCGAGGGGATCAGCTGAAAGTCGCCGAACTCCGCGGTGTAGTTGATGTTGAGCGTGGAGTTGAACGGCGCGACGCGGCTGGGCAGGGCGATGTCGCCCGATTGGGTGACGATGCCCTGGTTGCAGCTGGAGGTGATGCCGGCGCGGCACCGCTCCGCCTGCTCGAGCACGGTGGGGTCGACATTCTTGAAGCGCGCATGCTGGAGGCCCGCGGTCCAGGAGATGTTGAGGCCGCGGAACGGCACCACCGTCAGCTCAGATTCGAGGCCGTAGTTGCGCAGGTCCGCGAAGTTGCGGGTCACGTAGATGATCTGGCCGGGTACCAGCGGGTTCTCGCGGCCGGCGGGCAGCTGATTGTCGAAGTCGTTGAAGTAGAAGCCGGTCAGGTTGAAGCGGACGCGGCGGTCGAAAAACTCGGAGCGCAGCCCGCTCTCGAACGACCAGATCGTTTCGCGATCGAAGGGGAACATGCCTGCCGCGTTATAGGCGCGCGACACCCAGCCGCCCGACTTAAAGCCCTTGGTCGCCGAGGCGAACACCGACACGTCCGGCGCGAACTTCCAGTTGAGCGCGAAGCGCGGCGTCCACACTTTTGCGTCCTGCCGCACCGGATTGCCGGCGAGGATCACGTCCACGGTGGAGAAGGGCTGGTTGAGGCCGACCGGCGGCAGCGGCGATGCGTTGGGCCGGAAGTTGATGTCCTTGAATTCCGCAGTGTAGCGGATGCCGGCTGTCGCGGTAAGCGAATTGGTGACCTTATAGTCGGCTTGCAAATACCCTGCGATCGCATCGGTGTTGTTGCGCATCGTTCGGTCTGCGAAGAGCGTGCCGACGCCGGTGGTGCCGATCGAAAGGTTGGCGAAGCTGGTCTCGTTGTCCTCACGGATGTAGTAGACGCCGCCGACATAGGTCAGCTTGTTGTCGAAGGCATTGCCGGTGAGCTTGATCTCCTGACTGAACTGCCCGTGCCAGCTGTCATTGGCAAGAACCGACGTGGAGCCCGGTACCGGCGTGATGATGTCGTTCGGATATTCATAGACCGTAGCAGTGCTGAGGAGGCTGCCGGCGCTGTCGGTGAGATATTCGTTGTAGATGTGACGATAGCCGGTGATGATGTTCACCGTGACATTGTCGATGATGTCGAGCTGCAAGTTGGAGGTTGCCGACCACGTTTCGGCGACGTTGCCGAGGGTATTGTCGGCAAGCTGGGGCGACAGATACTCGCGGCCGAACACGTCCGCGACGGTCTTGCCTTCTTGCAGCCTGGTGAAGCTGACGCGGTCCTTGCTGTCGCGATCGTAAAAATTGGGGAAGTTGGCGTAGCTCTGGTAGTTATAGTCGGCGGTCACGTCCCAGGTGACGTCCGCGCCCAGGAAGCGCAACGCGGCGCGGCCGCCATAGCTGTGCTCGGAGTTCAGCCGCTGGCCGGTGACGCGGTTCTCGACATAGCCGTTGTCGTCGACGAAATAGCCCTGGAATTTGCTGAGCAACTTGTCCTGGACGATCGGCAGGTCGATCGCGCCGCGGATGGTGGCGCGATCGTAGCGGCCGTAGCTTCCCTCGACGAAGCCGCCCGCCTCACGCGCCGGCTTCTTGAGGATGACGTTGATCGCGCCGCCGGTGGTGTTGCGGCCGAACAAGGTGCCCTGGGGCCCGCGCAGCACCTCGATCCGCTCGACATCGAAGAACTGGAAGTTGTTGGCGCTCTGCCGCGACATGTAGACGTCGTCCACATAGGTGCCGACCGGCAGGTCGAAGGTGGAGATCGTCTCGTTGTTGTTCAGCCCGCGCATCGAATAGCTGTTGGCGGTGCCGACCGAGGTATTGTTGTGCGCGATCAGGTTCGGGACATAGGCGAACAGATCGATGGTGCGCGTGATCTGGCGGGTCTGGAGATCCTGCTGGGTGAAGGCGCTGACCGCGAGCGGCACGTCCTGGAGGCGCTCCTCGCGCCGCTGGGCGGTGACGACGATGTCGCCGATGCCTTCCTGCGCATCGGGGGCAACCGAGGAGGAGGGTTCCTGCTCGGTCGTCGCCTCAGTTGGCGCCGAGGTGGAAGTGGTGCCCGGCGCGGTCGTCTGTGCCTGAGCGCCGCCGGCGAGCAGGGCCGACAGACTGAGCCCGGTGATGAGCAAGGTGCGAAGCTTGGTCGTCATCTCGTATCCCCTTTCGCATTGGCCCGGACGGGGATCAGCCCGTCCGGACGTTCCCCGTTCCCGAGGCAAAGCGTTCCCGTGCCCCGCCGATCGACGACGGCGGGGCTTATCCTGCGTAACGATATTTTTATTTGTTATATGTCTAAGACATTTGAGCAGGCGAGTCACGCGGTTTGTGACGGTTTTTATCTCCGGCCGCGCGTGTTGCCGGGGTGCAACAGGTCAGCCGTTGTACGCCGGGCGCGCCAGCGCGGCGCCGAGCCAGCGGGCGACGTTCGGATACCCGTCGAGGCCGACCTTCGCCGGTTTTGCCAGCGCGGCGATTGCGGCGACGTTGATGTCGGCGACGCTGAACGCATCGCCCAGCAGCCACGCGCGCCCGTCGAGCGCCCGATCGAGCACCGCGAGCGGCCCCTGAAGATCGGCCTCCGCCTTGTCTGCGGCAGCGGCGTCGCGCTGGTCCTCAGGTTTGATCGCGCGTTCAAACAGGCAGGTGGTGAGCGGCTTCTCCAGCTCGTTCAGCCCCCAAAAGGTCCATTGCCAAACCAGCGCCTCGCCGCGGACATCCTCGGGATAGAGGCGACCGAGCCCGTGCGCCTTGGCGAGGTACAGGCTTTGCGCGAAGGATTCGAACAGGACGAAGCCGTCCTCCACCAGCGCCGGCACCTTGCCGTTCGGATTGATCGCGAGATAGGCGGGCTGCTTGATCTCGCCGGGCGCCGGCTCGATGCTCTCGACCGCGAGGCCGAGTTCGCGCGCCACCCAGAGCGGGCGCCGGGCGCGCGAGCCTGGGCGACCGTAGATCGTGAGGGTCATTCGCTGGCTCCGTCGAGGAAGTGGAGGATGGGGGCGGCCCATTCGGGCGCCCGCTCGAACACCATGCCCGCGCCACCGGGCAGCTCGGCATAAGCCCAGCCGGGGCGGCGGCGGACCAGCTGCTGCCCCATCGGAAACAGCCGGTCGGTGCGGCTGGCGATCACCAGAGTCGGGCAGGCGATACGATCGAGGTCTGCCTCCAGATCATAGGCCGGGGCGGCGCGATGGCCGTCCTCCTTCCATGGGCCGTTGGCGAAATAGGCGACCAGGCCGACATGCACCGTCTCGTCGCTCCAGGCGGGATCGGCGATGCGGCGGACTACCGCCCAGCGATCGGTGAAATGGCTACCGTCCGGCTTGATCTCCTGCACGTCGGCAAGGTGTGCCGCACGCTCGGCGCGTTGCTCGGCCGAGTAATAAGGCATGTTGTCGGTGACCAGCGCACGCACCCGGGCGGGATGCTCCGCGGCGAGGCGTGCAGCAACCAGCCCACCGCCGTGGTGGCCGGCGACCGCCACCGGCGGCAGATCGAGCGCGGCGATCACCGCCGCCACCGTCTCGGCATAGCCGTCGATGCTGGCGGCAGTGCGCGGCGGATCGGACATGCCGTGGCCGGGCAGGTCGGGCACGATCACGCGATAGCCGGCCTCTGCGAGTACCGGGATCGCCCGGCGATATTGGATCGAGCCCCAGGGCGCCTGGTGGACCAGCACGATCGGTGCGCCTTGGCCCAGCTCGCGGTAATGGACCTGGCCCTCGGGACCCTCGACATAGCCGCGGCGCTCGCCCGGCAGCACGTTGACTGGCGGCAGCATCAGGCGGCCACCCGCGCGGCGAGCCGCTCGCCCAGCAGGCGCCCGAAGGTGAGGGCGGGGGTGACCATCATCCCGCCGCACGCCGCCTTGCCCATCGTCTGGCCCGAGCCGAGCAACTCGCCGGCGGCGTAAAGATTGGCGATGACGCTGCCGTCCTCGCGGATCACGCGCAACTCGTCGTCCACCGCCAGCCCGACTGCGCTGGAGATCGAGCTGCCCTGCATGCGGATCGCGTAGAACGGCCCGGTGCCGATCGGCTGCGGCGCATGGGCGCGGCCGAAGAAGTCGTTGCCGGTCTCCACCCCATAATTGAACCCGGCGACCGCACGGACGAGCCCGGCGGGATCGATGCCGGCCGCCGCGGCGAGCGCGTCCAGCGTGTCGGCATGGCTGAAGGCGGGGCCGTCCTCGGCAAAGGCTTGGACAATCTGCTCGCGGCTCCAGCCGACCAGGATCGGCGGCGCGGCATCGAGGATCGCCTGGTCGAAGATGATCCAGTAGCGCCGGTCGGGTTGCTCGCTGAGCGCCATCTCGCGCGCGTCGACGCTGCGGATGTCTTCGCGGATGAAGCGGTCGCCGCGGGCGTTGACGTAGATTTCCCAGGGTTCGCGTCTCTCCGGGAAGGTTTCCACCGTCGCCAGGGCGCGGGCCGGGAAGCTGTCCGCATTGTAGAGCGTGCCGAAGTTGTTGAACACGTTCTCGTGCCCGCGCAGATAGCCGCCGGCGCCTCGGCCGAGCGCCAGACCGGCGCCGCGCGAGAAGCGCCACGGCGCGGCATTGTAGAGCGGGTAGCCGCTATGCTCGGCGAACAGCTCGGGATGCGCGGCATAGCCGCCGGTGGTCAGCACCACCGCGTCGCCGTCGAAGCGCAGCGTCTCGCCGGCCGCGTTGCGCGCCGACACGCCGCGGACGGCGCCGCCATCATCGGTCTCGAGCGCGGTCGCCTCATGCTCCAGCCGCAGATCGACCTTGCCGTCGGCGACCAGCCCCTCGACGATCGGCACCAGCACGTCCTTGACGCTGACCCCGCCCTGCGGGCCCCAATAATAGCGGTTCTCGCTATAAGGTTCGTGACCGAAGCCCTTGATCGGGTGTTCGGGTAAAGGCTCGAACCCGCGATCCATCAGCCAGTCGAACGTGGCGGCGGCATTGTCGATCGCCAGCCGGGCGAGCCCGCGGTTGATGGTGCCCCGGCTGATGCGGATCACGTCGGCGAAATGCGCGTCGGGCGTGTCGGCGATGCCGCGTTCGCGCTGGAGTCGGGTGCCGGCGGCGCTCATCTGGCCGGTCGCGACCCAGAGGGTGCCGCCGAGCACGTCCGCCGCCTCCAGCAGCAGCACCCGGGCGCCGCGCTCGGCCGCGAAGATCGTGGCAGTCAGGCCGGCCGAGCCGCCGCCGACGACAATCACATCCCACATCGCTTGCCTCCGTTCTGAAATGCAGAACAACGTTCCACAAGCAGGCTAAGCGGGGACAATGCGGCGGGTCAAGGCCGGTTTTCGCGGGCGAGAAGATAATCGGTCGAACGGCTGCGCGGCATTGACAGCCAACCCGAACGGCAACATTCTTTCCGTTGGAACAACGTTCTAAAATACGGAACAAGGATTCGATCATGCTCCTGCGCAATATTCTTGTTGCCTCGCTGATCGCCGCTCCGGCCGCTGCCGAGGAGCATGCGCCACAACCGGCACCGACGATGCGCGCGGAAGGTTGCCATCCGCCGGCGCCGGACGACGGCAGCTGGGACGGGCTGGGCGTGCTCAAGGGCGGCAAGGGTTATGCGCCGACGCCGATGGGGCAGGTGCATTATCGGCTGATGGGGCCGGCGGATGGGCCGGTGCTGCTGCTGATCCACCAGACGCCCTGGTCGCTGATCGAATGGGCGGACATCCAGCCCTGCCTCGCCGCGCGCGGCATCCGCACGCTGGCGGTGGACACGCCCGGCTATGGCATGTCCGACGCGCCGGAGGGCAAGCCGAGCATCCAGGCCTATGCCGACAATGTCGTGCCGGTGCTCGACCATCTGAAGCTCCGCCGGGTGGCTGTGGCGGGGCATCATACCGGCGCGGCGGTAGCGGCGGCGCTCGCGGCGCGGCACCCGGACCGGGTGACCGGCGTGGTGCTCCATGGCGCGCCGAATTACAACGACGCCGAGCGCGCGCAGCGGCTGGCGATGCCGCATCCGGACCTGACGCTGCGGCCCGACGGCAGCCACCTGAGCGCCTATTACGCCAAATTGTGGAAGGCGCAGGGGGTGGCGCCGCGCAACCTGGCGACGATCAACTGGTCGACGCTAAACATCTTCCTGGCCGGCGCCTCCGACGTGGCGCATGCCGCGGTGTATCACAACGACATGGCCGGCGACCTGAACCGGATCGCGGTGCCGGTGCTGGTGCTTTCGGACGGCGGCGACGCGCTCCACCAGATCGACCAGCGGACCGGCGCGATGAAGCCCAACTTCCGCTATGCCAAGTTCTCCGACGGCTCGGCGCACTCGCTGCTGGTGGAGCCGGCGCGCTGGTCCGACACGGTCGGTGCGTTCGTCAAGACGCTGGCGCGCTGACCCTCAGGCGACCAGGCGGGTTCCCGCCGGAGTCGCCGAGGCGCCGAGCGCGCGCGAGGCCTCCGCGGCGGCGGCGCGCACCTGGGTGATCAGCGTCGCCTGGTTCTCGTCGGTGAAGCGCGACAAGGGCAGGGTCAACCCCATCGCGGCGAGGAGCTGGTTGTCCGGCCCCCAGACCGGCGCCGAGACGCCGCCCACTGCCGGCTCCCACTCGCCACGGTTGATCGCGATGCCGGCGGCGCGCACCTCCTCGGTCGAGGCCTCCAGCTCGGCGGGCTTGGTGACGGTGCGCGGCGTATAGGCGCGCAGCGGCTGCGCCAGCGTCTCGCGCAGCGCGGTGGGGTGGAAGGCGAGGAAGATCTTGCCGGTGGCGGAGCAATGCGCGGGCGCGCGCTCGCCGATCTCGGAAAAGGCGCGCACCGAATGCACGCCCTCGGCCTTGTCGATGTAGATCACTTCCGGCCCGGCCGAGATGGCGAGGTGCACTGTCTCCAGCGTCGCGCGGGCGAGCCGGTCCATGATCGGGCGGATGGTGCGCCTGAGGTCCAGCCGCTCGATCACCTTGGCGCCCTGCTGCCAGATCTTGAGCGTGGCGGCATAGCGGCCGTCGACCGCGGAGACATAGCCGAGCTCCACGAAGGTCTGGAGCGTGCGGTGGATGTTGCTCTTGGGCAGGCCGACCTGCCGCGCCAGTTCGGACACGCCGATCGGCTCGGGCGACGCGATCAGCGCCTCGAGCACGGCCATGCCCTTCACGATCGTCTTGTCCATGGATCCTCTCGGCGGTGGCGCGGCGCCGTCAGTTATGGGGCGCAGGGCCGGCCTGCGCCAGTGCCGTCTCGAGGTCCCGCACGGCGACGCGATAGTGTTTCAGGCCAAAGAGCACGGTGAAGATCGAGGGGATGCCGATCAGCAGCACGTAGAAGCAGAGCACCACGCCGATCTTCTTCGGGTCACCGGTATAGTCGGTCGCCGCGCCGATGATCGGCGGGCCGAGCAGCGGGCCGATCAGCGAGATGAAGGTGTTGAAGATCGCCAGTCCCTGGGTGCGCATCTCGCCGGGGATGATCTGCGCCATGGAGGCGGGGCCGCCGGCGGTCGCCACCGACTTGCCGATGAACGCGACGAACATGAAGGCGATGCCGAACTGCGCGCTGGGCATCACCGGATAGAGCGCGCTGGCGGGCACGCAGATCAGCAGGCCGAGGATCAGCACGCGCATCGACCCGTCGACATGGCCGGCGAACCTTTTGGCGGACCAGACCGCCAGTGCGGTGCCGATCGGGCCGGCGGTGAAATAGAACAGGCCGGTGATGAAACCGGTCTGCGCGATGCTCCACCCCCACACGCGGCTGAACAGCGGCACGTTCCACAAGGTGAGCGCGCTCAGCGCGAAGTTGCAGGTCGATCCCACGATCAGCGCGCCGAAACCGCGCCAGCGCGCGCCCATGTAGCGGAAGGCGGCGGTGCCGCTGGTCTTGCCGGCCAGCCGCTCCTGCCGCTCGGGTTCCTTCACCGTCAGCATCATGCCTGCGAACAGGAAACCGGGGATGCCGACCAGCACGAAGGTCGCCTGCCAGGGCGCCAGCGTGCCGAACACCGGCCAGGTGACATGGCCGAGCTTGGTGAGATAGCCCACCACCGCACCGCCGAGCAGGAAGGCGAGGCCCGCGCCGAGATACGGCCCCGCCATGTACACGCTGATCGCGCGCGCGCGCTCGCGCCGGTTGAAATAGTCGCTGATCATCGAGACCGAACAGGGGCTCACCACCGCCTCGCCCAGCCCAAGGCCGAGGCGCATCAGGAACAGCGGCAGGAAGGTCGCGACCAGTCCGCTGCCGACCGTCATCGAGCACCAGATGACGATGCCTGTGAACAGCAGCCACTTGCGGTTGGAGCGGTCGGCGAACCAGCCGAGCGGGATCGCGGCGAGGACGTGGAACATCGAGAACGCGGGGCCGAGCAGCAGGCCGACCTCGAAATCGCTGAGGTGGAGCGAGGCCTTGAGCGGCTCCACCAGCAGCGACAGGATGAACCGGTCGAAATAGGACAGGATGAAGATCGCCAGCAGCAGGACGACGACATACCAGCGGTAGGCCGAACCCTTCTGCTGCGGCTCGGCGCGGTCGGGCGCGACGGCGCCGCTCAAGCTTGCCACGCGCTCAGGCCGCCTTGCGGCTGCCGAAGACGTACCAGCCGCCCTTGCCGTGGCGCGGCCGGCCTGGCTCGTCCCAGCCGAACGCCTTTGTGCGATCGGGGTAGGCGCCGATGTCGGGCAGGATCAGCGCGAAGCTCGCGGCGGGGTCGAAGCCGGCCTTGTCCATCAGCGCGATCGGATCCTGGTTGCGCCAGGCGGTGTACGCGGGCTCGTTGTTGTTGCGCGTGTCCCAGTTCCAGAAGTAATTCTCCCAGGCGTCGACCAGATGGTGCGCGGGCAGTTCCTGATGGACCATCAGCCCGCCTGGTCGAAGCAGCCGGTGACATTCGGCGAGCACCTTCTTGGTCGCCCAAACCGGGATCTCGTGGAAGAAGAAGCTGGAGACGATCAGGTCGAAATGACCGTCCGGGAAGTCGGTGCCTTCCGCATTCTGCTGGCTGAAATGCACCGGCACGCCCTCATGCTCGGCGATGGCATGGCCGTAGCGGAGCAGCGGCGCGCCGACGTCGATGCCGTGCGCCTCGACGCCGGGGAAGGCGGGGACATAGGGGATGAGGTTCTTGCCCGAGCTGGTGCCGATATCGAGCATCCGCTTGGGCGTGAAATCGGGGAACTCGGCCTTGATCCAGCGGCTGATCACCTTGGCGACGCCGCCCCAGGCGCGGTGGCTCTGCTGCGCGGTGAAGACGCGCGCGCCCAGGCTCACCACCGCGCCCTGCGCCACGTCGTCGTCGGTGAATTCCGAATGGAAGCAGCCGGGGGTGAGGTGCACGTCCATCACGTCGACATACTTCGGCACCTCCAGCCCGGCGTCGGTGCGGAGGCTGCCGCCGGCGGGACTGCGCTCCGCCGCGTCGCGCGCCGCGGCGACCAACTCGGGCAGCGCGCGCTCGACCTGCGGCTGCACCGACTGGAAGCACATCTCCTGCGCATTGTAGCGAAGCGTGCTGTAGAAGCGGTAGCTGGCCTCGCTGCGCATCGCCCGATCGATGTCGTGCCAGCTCTCGGCCGGTTCCTTCATGCGCGGCGCGATATGGGTACGATAGTCCACCTCCAGCGCCTCGGCGAAATCCTGGATAGCGTGACGGCGTAGTGTGCTGCAGAACTTCTGGCGCGCCAGCTCGTCATGCGTGGGGCGGGTGAGCTGCTCAATATCCGCGACCGCGGCGTTCGAAAGACCGGTGTCCGTCATGGCTGACCTTTCGTTCTGAATAACAGAACCTTGTTCCGAATCGAAGCGTAACGTGGTCTGGTAAGCCACACAAGGCCTTCGATCCGCGGCGCAGCTTCCGCCAAAAAACAGGGTTGCGCAACGCCAATTAGTCATAGACCTATAACAAATCAGCAGCGGCAGGCGGGGAGAACGCATGGCGGCGGAGCGGACGGGCGTGATCGTGGTGGGGGCGGGGCCGGTGGGGCTGACCGCCGCCTATCTGCTCGGCCATCACGGCATCCCGTTCACGCTGATTGCTGCCGAGCCGGTGCTGGCGACCGACCTGCGCGCCTCCACCTTCCATCCGCCGACGCTGGACATGCTCGACGTGCACGGCCTCGCCGCGCCGCTGGTCGCGCAGGGGCTGGTCAGCCAGACCTGGCAGATCCGCCTGCACCGCACCGGCGAGCGCGCCGAATTCGATCTTGCCGCCATTGCGGGCGACACCCGGTATCCCTTCCGCCTCCAGTGCGAACAGTCGCGGCTGTGCGCGCTGCTACTCGATCGTATCCGCGCCGATGGCAGGGGCGAGGTGCTGCTCGGCTGGCAGGTCGACGCAGTGTCGCAGGACGGCGCGGTCGCGACCGTCACCGCACGGCCGATCGACGCGCCGGAGGCCGAGCCGCGCACCTTCGCGGCGCCCTATGTGATCGGCGCGGATGGCTCGCGCAGCGCGGTGCGCGCCGCTGCCGGCATCGCCTTCAAAGGCCGCACCTATCCCGAGACCACCGTGCTGGCGACCACGACCTTCCCGTTCGAGGCGCATCTCGAGGGCCTGTCCAACGTCAATTATGTCTGGAAGGAGGGCGGCACCTTCTCCCTGTTGCGCCTGCGCCAGCTGTGGCGGTGCAGCCTCTATCCCGATGGCGACGAGAGTATCGACGAAGCGCTGATGCCGGCGAGCATCGCCCGCAAGCTGAACGAAATCGCGCCGGGTGCGGGCGATCACCCGGTCGGGGAGACGCGCGCCTATCGCATCCACATGCGCATCGCCGACAGCTACCGCGCCGGCCGGCTGCTGCTGGCGGGCGACGCCGCGCACGTCAACTCGCCCTCCGGCGGGATGGGCATGAACGGCGGGGTGCATGACGCGTTCGAACTGGTCTCGACGCTCGCGGAGGTGTGGAACGGCGCCGACGCCACCCTGCTCGACCGCTACACCCGCCGTCGCCGACCGATCGCCGAGCAGGAGGTGCTCGCCCAAGCGGACCGCAACCGCGCGCGGATGCAGGAGCGCGACGACGGCAGGCGCCGCGAGATGCTGCACGCGCTCCAGCGGACCGCCGCCGATCCGGACACGGCGCGCGAGCACCTGCTGCGCAGTTCGATGATCGCGGGCCTGCGCCGTGCGGCGGCGATCACGTGAGCGGCTATGATTATGGCCGCGCCGGGCTGGTCGGCATCGGCACGCCGCAGGCCAATCCTACGGTCGAGGCGGAGATGGCGATCCTGCTGCCCGCCGGAATGGCGATGGCGGTCACCCGGCTGACCAGCGTCGTCGGCGCCGCGCCGCTGGAACGGCTGCGCGACTATCTGCTCCACCTGCCGCTGCACCTGGCAGCCTATGACACGTTGCGGCCGGCGGTGTTCGGCTTCGCCTGCACCGCCTCCTCCTATCTGGTCAACGACGGTGCGGCGCGCGCAGTGCTGGACGCCTGCGAGACGCGGTTCGGCTATCCGGTGATCACCGCCGCCGACGCGATCGCGCAGGCGCTCGACCGCATCGGCGCGCGGCGCATCGCGCTGGTCAGCCCCTATCCCGCGTCATTGCGCGAGGCGGCGGTGCGCTTCTGGTCCGCCAAGGGCTATCGCCTCAATCCGGTGCTGGCGGCGGGCGACCTGATGCCCGATGCGGACACGCGCGGCATCTATGCGCTCGGGAGTACGCATGCGGCGGCGGCGCTGGCACAGGCGGACCTGTCCGGCGTCGATGCGGTGCTGCTGAGCGGCACCGGCATGCCCTCGCTGCCGCTGATCGCCGGCTGGACCGGCGCGATGCCCGTGCTCTCGTCCAACCTGTGCCTCGCCGCCGCGCTCGCCGCACCGCTCGGCCAGGGCGACCTGCTCGATCTCGAAAGCGCCGCCGGCCGCGCCTGGCGCGCTCGCTGCCGCACCGCCACGCTGGAGGCCTGACCGATGGACACGATCACCGCTCTGATCGCCGGGGAGACGATCACGCGGGGCGAGGCACCGATCCCGATCATCGATCCGGCGACCGACACGTTGGTCGCCGAACTGCCCGAAGCCTCCGGCGACACGGTCGACCACGCGGTGGCGGCAGCGCGGCGCAGCTTCGAGGAGGGCGCGTGGCGGACCATGCCGGTGGAGCAGCGCCAGGCGGTGCTGCGTCGCTGCGCCGACCTGATCGACGCCGCCGTCGAGCCGCTCGCCGACATCGAATGCACCAACACCGGGCTGCCGCTGGCCCAGATCAAGGGGCGTTCGATCCCGCGCGCGGCGGACAACTTCCGCTTCTTCGCCGATTACATCGGCCAGGCGACCGGGCGGCTGTACGAGCAGCATCCCGATTACCTGACCATGGTGCGGCGGGAGCCGATCGGGGTCGCCGCGCTGATCAGTCCGTGGAACTCCCCGATCGCGCTCGGCTCGATGAAAATCGCTTCCGCAATCGCCTTCGGTAACAGCTGCGTGATCAAGCCGTCCGAACAGGCGCCGCTCGGCATCAGCCGGCTGGTCGAGGTGATCGGCGCCGCCGGGCTGCCGCCGGGGGTGGTCAACCTGGTCAACGGCCGCGGCCACAGCACCGGCGATCGGCTGGTGCGCCACCCGGATGTGGATTGCGTCGCCTTCACCGGCGGAACGCCGACCGGGCGGGTGATCATGCGCACCGCGGGCGAACTGCTCAAGCCGGCGGTGGTCGAGCTTGGCGGCAAGTCCGCCAACATCATCTTCGACGATGCCGATTTCGAGGCGGCGCTGGACGGCGCGCTGCTGGGCATCTTCACCAACAACGGCCAGCAATGCCTGGCCGGCTCGCGCATCCTCGTGCAGCGCGGCATCGCCGACCGCTTCGTCGAAGCCTTTGTGGAGCGGGCGCGGCGGATTCGGGTGGGCGACCCGCGCGATCCCGCCACGGTGATCGGGCCGATGGTGTCGCAGCGACACCGCGATCATGTGCTGAGTTTCGTGCCGGGGGGTGCGGCGGAGGGCGAGACGCTCACCGGCGGCCGCCGCGCCGGCGAGGTCGGCGCCTATGTCGAGCCGACTTTGGTGCGCGTGTCCGATCCTGACGCGCGCGTGTTCCAGGAGGAGATCTTCGGGCCGTTCGCCGCGCTGATGGTGTTCGATACCGACGAGGACGCCTATTGCCTCGCCAACCACAGCCGCTTCGGCCTGGTCTCCTACGTCTGGTCGCAGAGCCTGCAACGGATCATGACCGCGCAGGAGCGGCTCCAGGCGGGCACGGTCTGGTGCAACACCCCGATGATGCGCGAGCTGCGCGCGCCGTTCGGCGGCTGGAAGGAGTCGGGCATCGGCGCCGACGGCGGGCTGGAATGCGAGGCGCACTACACCCGCGCCAAGACGGTGAGCGTCCCGCGCCGGCCGCTGCCGCTCAGGAAGCTGGGCGCGTGACCGCGCCGCGCCGAATCTGGCTCGCGGTCGGGCTGCTGTTCCTGGCGCAGGCGCTGTCGCACCTCGACCGGTTCCTGCCCAGCCTGCTGATCGGGCCGATCAAGGCGGACCTTGGGCTCAACGACTTCGAGGTCGGGCTGCTGCTCGGGCCGGCGTTCGCGGTGTTCTACTGCACCATGGCGCTGCCGGCGGGCTATCTGGCGGACCGTTACAGCCGCCGCAAGCTGCTCGCCGGCGCGATCGCGATCTGGTGCGTGATGACGATGCTGGCCGGGCTGGCGGACAGTTTCGGGCTGCTCCTGCTCTCGCGGCTCGGCGTCGGGCTGGGCGAGGCGGCGCTGACGCCGTGCGCGCTGTCGCTGATCAGCGACTGGTTCGATCGCAGCCGCCGCCCCCGCGCGGTGGCGTTGATGATGGCGGGGACCACCTTCGGCTCGGCGATGGCGTTCCTGTGTGGCGGGCCTTTGGTGGCCTATATCGTCACGCTGCCGCCGATGACGCTGCCGCTGGTCGGCACGGTGGAGCATTGGCAATCGGTGTTCCTCCTCGCCGGCCCGCCCGGCCTGCTGCTCGCCGCCGCGATGCTGACCGTGCCCGAGCCGCCGCGCACCGAGCGGATCGGTGCGGCGATCGGCGAGGATGCGGCGCACCACATCCCGCTCGGCGCCGCCTTGCGCTTCATGGCCAGCCGCTGGCGCGCCTTCCTGCCTTTGGTGGTGGGCAATGCCGGGTCGCTGTCGATCGGCACGCTCAGTCTGTGGAACACCGCCTTGTTCGAGCGCAGCTTCGGCTGGGACGTGCGTCGCTTCGGCGTGACCGCGGGGCTCATCTATCTCGGAGTCGGCCTCGTCGGCTATCCGCTCGCCGGCTGGCTGGCGAGCCGGCAGCTCAAGGCGGGGCGCGCCGACGGCACCTTGCGCGTGTTCCTGCTGGGCATCTCCATCGTGGTGCCGGCGACGATCTTCTACCCGCTGGCGCCGAGCGGCGGCTGGGCGGCGGTGGGCTTCGCCTTCTTCATGCTGGGCCAATGCCTGTGCGGCACCGCGGGGCCCTCGTCGCTGACCCTGCTGACCTCCAGCGACGTGCGCTCCACGGTGACCGCTGTCTATTTCATGATCCTCAGCCTGGTCAGCCTGGTGATCGGGCCGCTGCCGGTGGGGCTGCTGGTCGATGCGTTCGGCGATCCCGCCAGCCTCGGCCGCGCGATGGCGATCGAGGCGGCCGTGATCGGCGTGCCGGCGATCGTGGTGCTGGTGCTCGGCTTCCCCGCCTTCCGCCGCGGCGTCGCCGAGGTGGAGCAGCTGATCGCCGCCAGCGCACGCAAGGAGACTCAAGCATGACCGATCGACCCCGGCTGGGCGGCATCCGTGCCGTAACCTATTCGGTGCCCGACATCGCCGCGATGGAGCAGGCCTATGCCGGCGTGCTCGACTATCGCGTCACCGATCGCGGCGCGGTTTCGCCCGCGCGCGCCGCCTTGTGGCAGGCGCCGGAGGTGGCGGGGCGGCGCTACGTCTCGATGACGCCTGCGAGCGGCGAGGCGGTGCCGCTGCACTTCGTCGAGACCCCGCTTCGCGAGCCATGGCGCGCGCTCACCACCCATGGCTGGAACGCGACGGAGATCATCGTCGAGGATGTGAACCGCCTCGCCGAGCGCATCCCCGGCTCGCCCTTCCGCCGCATCGGCGGCCCGCGCCCGCTGACCAATTATCCCAAGATCAGCGCGATGCAAGTGATCGGGCCGGCGGGCGAATG
The DNA here is from genome assembly GCF_042096255.1 of Sphingomonas sp. Taxonomy (GTDB): domain Bacteria; phylum Pseudomonadota; class Alphaproteobacteria; order Sphingomonadales; family Sphingomonadaceae; genus Sphingomonas. The sequence continues at coordinate 40,889 of NZ_JBELLZ010000004.1, forward strand.
CGTGTACCTGACCCATGCGCCGCCCGGTTGCGGCATGGACTTGGGGCCGGCGCGATCGTTCGTCGGCCGCGTCTTCTCGGTGGTGGCGGGCGGGCCCGACATTCACGCGATGAACGCCGCCTATGCGGGCGCCTTCGCCAACCCCGTCCGCCCGCCCAAGCCGACGCCGATCGGCATCATCAACGAGGCGAACGGCCTGCCCGCGGATCACAAGACCAACCTCGGGCTGGTCGAGCTGGACTGGGGGACGGTGCTGGAGCTGGACGGCTATGCCGAGGCGATGGGTCCGCGCCCGTGCCGCGCGGGCGACCTGCCGCCGGGCATGGCGGTGGTGACGCTGGACCTGTGTGCCCCAGGAGGCGCCTACGATCCCGATGCGGTGCGGTCGCCGCGGCTGTCCGACGCGCCCGATGCGCGGCTGACCCTGTGGCAGGGCGGCGCGGGCGAGCGGATCGAACTGCTGGCCACCGGAGGAGACGCCTCATGAGCATCGAGCGGGAGATCGGCGATTTTGTCGCTGAGTATGTGCGGCTGTGGAACGCCTATGACGTGCCGGCGATGCGCGCTTTGTGGGACGAGGCCGAGCCGAGCCCGATCTATGTCGCCGAGGAAGCGGAGCCGATGATCGGCTGGCCTGCGATCCGTGCCTATTGGGGGATCGACCGCAGCCGATCCGACCGGCTGCTGACCTGGGACCGGCTGGAGGTGCGCGAAGCGGCGCCCGACCTCGTCATCGCCTTCTATCACATGCGCTGGAACGTGTTCATCCCCGGCAACCGGCTGTACCCGCGCCCGTTCGGCGGCGCGGTGCGGGTCAGCGCGATGCTGCGCCGCAAGCCGGAGGGATGGCGGCTGTTCCATTATGTCGAGGCGCCGCTCGCCGCGCTGATCCAGCTGCGCCAGGCCTCCGAAGCGATGGTCGATCCGGCGCTGCACGCGCGGATTGCGGCCAGGGCGGGCTGAGGTGCCGGGCGTCGACCGCGCCTTCGTGCGCGCGGCTGGTGGCGAGATCCACCTCCGCCGCGCGGCGGGGGAAGGGCGGCCGCTGGTGCTGGTCCATGCCTCGCCCGGATCGTCGCGCGCGCTGCTGCCGCTGCTGGGCGAACTCGCCGCCGCCGGGCTGCCGCTGGTGGCGCCGGACACGCCGGGCAACGGCGATTCGGACGATCTCGCGCCCGCCGATCCGGAGATGGACTGGTACGCCGACGCACTGATCGCGCTGCTCGACGCGCTCGGCCTCGACCGGGTCGACCTCTACGGCACGCACACCGGCGCGCGGATCGCCGTGGAGACGGCGGCGCGCCACCCGGATCGTGTCGGTCGGCTGATCCTGGACGGGCTGATCGACTATCCGCCCGAAACCCGTGCCTTGTTCCTGGAGCATTACGCGCCCCGCAAGGTGCCCGACGACCATGGCGGGCATTATGCCTGGGCGTTCAACTATATCCGCGATCAGGTGGTGCATTTCCCGCACTTCCTGCGCGATCCGGCGCACCGGCTGATGACCCGCGCGATGCCCGATGCCGCCGCGCTCCATGCCGCGACGCTCGACGTGCTCAAGGCGCTGACCTCCTACCATAAGGCCTATCGCGCGGCCTTCCGCCACCCGGTGGCGGAGCGGCTGGCCGAGGTGCGCGCGCCGACGCGGGTCTGGCGTGCCGAGGGCGAGCTGCCGGACCTGCGCGCGGCGGTGGAGGCGCTGGCGGGCGTGGCGCCGGATGCCAGCGTGGAGGAGGTTGGCCGCTCGCCGGGGGACAAGGCGGCGGCGATCCTGCGGTTTCTGCGTTAGGGTGTGCTCCCGCGAAGGCGGGAGCACCCAACCGTTGGTGACGAACTATGGGCTAGATCGCCCCCTTCGCCGCATCGACGATCGCGTCGCCGCGGGCGAACCAGGTGCCCGGCCGCGCCGCCAGCTCCGCCAGCAGCCGCTCGAACGCGCCGATGCGATAGGGCAGGCCGAGGATGTATGGCGTGACGTTGAGCGCCAGCATGCGCCCGCCCCAGGTCTCCGCCTCGCGCGCGAGCAGGTCATGCGCGTCGAGCATCTGCTCGACATAGCTGTCGACACCATGCTGCTGCGCGACCAGGATCTGCCGGTCGGACAACTCATGGCTCAGCGGCAGGTTGACGAGGTCGCCCGCCGTGGTGTGGAAGCGGTAAGGCAGTTCGTCGTTCACCCAGTCGCACATGTAGTCCAGCCCCGCCTCGGCGAGCAGCCGCGGCGTTGCGAAGCTCTGCGAGCGGGCGATCGACAGCCAGCCACGCGGGCGCGTGCCGGCCACCTCCTCCAGCGCGTCGAGCGCGCCGGCGATCAGCGCGCGCTCGTCGGCCTCGGGCATGCCGCCGGCGATCGTGCCGTTCATGTCGGTGGAATGCGCGATGATCTCGTGGCCCGCGGCGACCACGTCGCGGATGATCGACGGATAGCGTTCGGCGATCGCGCCGTTTGCCGCCACCGAGACACGCGCGTCGACCTTCGCGAAGGCATCGAGCAGCCGGTACAGGCCGACGCGCGTGCCATATTCGCGCGCGGTATAATGGCGGAAGTCCGGGTAGCTGGTCTGCATGTGGCCGGGCGCGCGGAACGGCTGGTCCGCGGGCGTGATCGGGAACCATTCGAGGTCGACGGTGATCCACACCGCCACCGTCTTGCCCTCGGGCCAGGCGAGCGGCGCGCGCGCGCGCATGTCGGACCAGGGATAGAGGTCATGGTCCATGCCGTGCCGGCGCTTGGCATAGGCGAGATAGGCGGGATCGAGCGGCATCAGCGCGCCTCCAGGTAACGGGCGGCGTCCGCGGTCGCGGCATCATAGCCGTTGGCGAGGAAATGGTCGGCGATGTCGCCCGAGCGGGTGATCCACGCGCGCCCGTCCGCGGCGATGTGCCGCAAAGCCTCTTCAAAGGCGGCGATCCGGTGCGGCTGGCCGATCAGATAGGCGTGAAGCGGGATGCACATCACCGTGCCCGAGGCCGCGCCCTCCGCCGCCAGCCGCTCGAACTGGCGGATCAGCGTCTGCGCATATTCGCGCGGGCTCATGTTATAGACCAGGAAGCCGTAATGGTCGTTCACCTCCAGACTGTACGGCATGGAGATGAGCCGGCCGGACTTCACGTGCACCGGGCCGGGCTGGTCATCATGATACAGGTCGCAGGTGTAGGTGAGGCCGTATTCGGCGATCAGGTCCAGCGTGCGCGGCGTGTGGGTGAGCGCGGGGGCGAGCCAGCCCTTGATCGTCTGCCCGGTCGCGGTGCGCACCGTGGCGATCGCATCCTCGATCAGCGCGCGCTCCTGCGCCTCGTCCATGCCGTAGCTGTAGCGGGTGTTGTAGACGCCGTGGCTGAAGAACTCCCAGCCGAGCGCGTTGACCTGATCGACGATCTCGGGGTGATGCTGGCACATCGCCACCGACAGCGACACCGATCCCTTGAAGCCGTGCCGCTCCATCGCGTCCACCAGCCGCTGGTGGCCGACGCGGTTGCCATAGTCGCGATGGGAATAGCCGACGACGTCGGGGTGGGGCCGCGCCCAGCTCTTGCGGTGCGGGTTGGCGGGGGGATCGAGCTCGTAGAACTCGATATTGGGAGATACCCAGACCGCAACCGTCTTGCCCTCGGGCCATTCGATCTTCGCGCGGTCGCGATTGGGGCGGAAGTCGTACAGGCCGGGATCCGCGGCACCTTCGTGCATCAGCGCGCCTCCAGCCAGTCGATCACCGCCTGCACTGGCTCGACATCGGCATATTTCAGCTGGAGGTCGGTGAGATTGGCATAATGGTAGCTCTCGTGCTTGTCCGCGCAGCATTCGATCGGCACGATGGTGCGATAGCCGCGGCTCAGGCTGTCCACCGCCGCGGCGCGGATGCAGCCGGAGGTGGAGCCGCCGGTCAGCACCACCGTGTCCACCTTGTGCCAGACCAGCAGGCTTTGCAGCGGCGTCTCGAAGAAGGGGGAGGGCATGCGCTTGGTGTAGACGGCGTCGCCGGGCAGCACCTCGCACCGGTCGTCCAGCGCGGCGCGGCGCGAGCCGTGCTTGATGTTCTGGAGGCTGTCCTCGGTGTTGGTGCGCGTGCCCCAGACGCCCGCGTCCGAGGCATCGTCGGCGTAGGCGACATGCGTCCACACCACCGGCATGTTCTTGGCGCGGGCGAGGCGGGAGAGGGTGTTGACGTATTCGATCTGCCGCGGATCGGTCTCGTAGGCGGTCTTGAACTCGTCGATGCGCGTGTAGGCGTTCTGGAGGTCGATGTTGACGATCGCCAGTTTCTCGCCGAACCCGAACTTCTTGCGGGCCGGATTGGCCATCACCTCTTCGAACAGTTGGCGCGCGGTTTTGTCCTCGCGCACCATCCGGGTGCCCACGATCGTCATGCTACCTCCAGGGTTCGGGCGGCGCCGGCCTGCCGGAAGCCCAGCGGCAGTCCGGCATCTGGCGTGAAGCCGTAGAGCGGTTCGCCGGGCAGCGCCTCGGCGAGGATGGCGCGTACGGCGTTGAGCCGCTCCAGGTCGATGCCGGTGCGCAGCCCCATCGCCTCCAGCATGAAGACGAGGTCCTCGGTCACGATATTGCCCGACGCGCCCGGCGCGAATGGGCAGCCGCCGAGACCACCCAGCGATGCATCCAGCGTCGTCAGCCCGCAGTCCAGCGCGGCCAGCGCATTGGCGAGGCCCAGCCCCCGGGTGTTGTGGAGGTGGATGCCGGTCACCGCCGCCTCGCCGACTGCGCCGCGCACCAGCGCGATCAGCCGCTTCACCGCGGCGGGATCGGCATAGCCGGTGGTATCGGAGATGCCGACCTCGTCGCAGCCCGCCGCCATCAGCCCTTCGGCGAGCCGCGCGATCTGCGCATCGGGGATCGCCCCCTCCAGCGTGCAGCCGAAGGCGGTGGACAGGCTCCCCTCGAAATGCGGGCGCTCGCTCGCGGGCAGCGCGGCGATCATGGCGGCGATCTCCTTCGCCTCGGCCAGCACCTGTTCGTGGGTGCGGCGCAGGTTGCGCAGCGAATGCGTCTCGGAGACCGACAGCGGCAGCGTCAGCTTGTGCGCGCCCGCGGCGATCGCGGCGGCGGCGCCGCGCGCGTTGGGCACCAGCACCGCGACGGTCAGGCTGGGGATGGTGCGGGCAAAGGCGACCACCTCCGCGGTGTCGGCGAGTTGCGGCAGCAGCTTGGCAGGGACGAAGCTGCCCACCTCGATCTCGCGCACCCCGGCGGCGGCCTCGGCGGCGATCCAGGCCTTCTTCGCCGCCAGCGGCATCACCGGGTCGATGCTCTGCAACCCGTCGCGCGGCCCGACCTCGCTGACCAGAATGTCGATGCCCTGCATGGCGGTGCTCCCCGTCTCGCCCAAGTGCCGACCGACCGCGGCCGTTGCGTTATTTGTATTATGTCTATATCAAATGCGCAACGCCGTTCAAGGCGAGACATGCAGCATCGGGGAGCGAATGTCGCCAGATACCCTGCCGTTAGCCGGCCTCAAGGTCGTGGAATTCACCCACATGGTGATGGGGCCCGCCGTGGGCGTGATCCTGGCCGATCTGGGCGCGGAAGTCATCAAGGTCGAGCCGGTGGGCGGGGACCAGACGCGCGAATTGCTCGGCTCGGGCGCGGGCTATTTCCCGATGTTCAACCGCAACAAGCGCAGCATCTGCCTGGACCTCAAGAGCGCCGACGGGCTGGAGGCGGCGCGCGCGCTGCTCGCCACCGCGGACATCCTGATCGAGAACTTCCGCCCCGGCACGCTCGCGAAGCTGGGCCTCTCCTATGAGGCGCTCCGGGCGGAGAATCCGCGGCTGATCTATTGCTCGGCCAAGGGGTTCCTGACCGGCCCGTACGAACAGCGCACCGCGCTGGACGAGGTGACGCAGATGATGGGCGGGCTCGCCTATATGACCGGACCGCCTGGGCGGCCCTTGCGTGCGGGCTCCTCGGTGATCGACATCACCGGCGGCATGTTTGGCGTGATCGGCATCCTCGCGGCGGTGGAGCGCCGCCACCGCACCGGCGAGGGCGGCGAGGTGCGCTGCTCGCTGTTCGAGACCACCGCCTTCCTGGTCGGCCAGCACATGGCGCAGGCGGCGGTGACCGGGCAGGCGGCGCGGCCGATGCCGGTGCGCATCTCCGCCTGGGCGATCTACGACGTGTTCGAGACCGCGAACGAGGGCGAGCAACTGTTCGTCGGCGTGGTCAGCGATGCGCAATGGGTCGCCTTCTGCCGGGCCTTCGGGCTCGACGCGCTGGGCGACGACCCTATGTTGGCGAAGAACAACCAGCGCGTGCTGGCGCGCGAGGCGATCCTGCCGCAGGTGCGCGCGCTGTTCGCGGAGATGGCGCGCGACGAGCTGGTCGCGCGGCTGGAAACGATCGGCCTGCCCTTTGCGCCGATCACCCGGCCGGAGGACCTGTTCGACGATCCGCAGCTCAACGCGGGCGGGCTGGTCGAGCTGACGCTGCCCGACGGCCGCACCACCCGCCTGCCGGCACTGCCGGTGGAGATCGATGGGGAACGGGCCGGGCTGATCCGCGACCTGCCCGCGATCGGCGCGGACACGGCGGCGGTGCTGGCGGAGATCGGCCGTCCGGTGCCCGCCGACGCCGCCTGACATGCTCGCGCGTACGCTCTTCGAGAAGCTCTGGGACCTGCACCGCGTCGCCGATCTCGGCGACGGCACCGGGCTGCTGCTGATCGATCGCATCCTGCTGCACGAGCGGACCGGCAGCGTCGCGCTGGAAAGCCTGCGCGAGGCGGGGCGGCCGGTGATGGCGCCGGGTCATGTCTTCGTCACCATGGACCATATCGTCGACACTTTGCCGGGCCGCGGCGACGCGACGATCATGCCCACCGGCACGCAGTTCATCACCGCGACGCGCGCGGCGGCGCAGGGGGCGGGGCTGACCCTGTTCGACATCGGCGATCCGCGCCAGGGCATCGTCCACGTCGTCTCCCCCGAACAGGGCATCGTGCTTCCCGGCCTGAGCCTGGTCTGCCCGGACAGCCACACCTGCACGCAAGGGGCGCTGGGAGCGCTCGCCTGGGGCATCGGCTCGACCGAGGCGGAGCATGCGCTGGCCACCTCCACCCTGCGGGTGCGGCGGCCGCGCACGATGCGCATCCGCATCCATGGCACGCTCGGCGCGGGCGTCACCGCCAAGGACCTCGCGCTGCACCTGATCGCCCGGCTCGGCTCGGCGGGCGCGAGCGGGCATCACCTGGAGTTCGCCGGCACGGCGGTCGAGGCGCTCGACATCGAGGGCCGGCTGACCCTGTGCAACATGGCGACCGAGATGGCTGCTTTCTCCGCGGTGATCGCGCCCGACGACAAGACCATCGCCTATCTCGAAGGCCGTCCCTATGCGCCGAAGGGCGCGAGGTGGGAGGCCGCGGTCGCCTTCTGGCGGACGCTGCACAGCGATGCCGGGGCGACGTTCGACCGGGAACACCATTTCGACGCGGCGGAGGTGGCGCCGATGGTGTCCTGGGGCACCAGCCCGCAGCAGGCGGCGCCGCTTGGCGCGACGGTTCCGCCGTTCGATGCCGATGCCGGCCGCGGCACGCAGGGCGCGCATGACCGCGCGCTCGATTACATGGCGGTGGGCGAGGGACAGGCGCTGGCCGGCCTGCTGATCGACGCGGCCTTCATCGGCTCGTGCACCAACGCGCGGCTGTCGGACCTGCGCCGCGCGGCGGCGATCCTGAAAGGCCGCCATGTCGCGCCAGGGGTGAAGGCGATCTGCGTTCCCGGATCGACGCGGGTGAAGGCGCAGGCCGAAGCGGAGGGACTCGACCGCATCTTCCGCGACGCCGGTTTCGAATGGCGCGAGGCGGGCTGCTCGATGTGCTTCTTCGCGGGCGGCGAGAGCTTCGGCCACCGCCAGCGGGTGATCACCTCCACCAACCGCAATTTCGAGAGTCGGCAGGGGCCCGAGACCCGGTCGCACCTCGCCTCGCCCGAGACGGTCGCCGCCTCCGCGATCGCCGGGCGGATCACCGATCCGCGGGAACTGGCGGCATGAGCGGCGAACCGTTCCGCCGGCTGACCGCGATCGGCGTGCCGCTGCTGCGCGACAATGTCGATACGGACGCGATCATCCCCTCGCGCGAGATGAAGTCGGTGTCCAAGCGCGGCCTTGCCGACGGGCTGTTCGCGGGCTGGCGCTACACCGAGGTCGGCGGGCGCGATCCCGACCCCGCGTTCGTGCTCAACTGGCCGGGTTTCGCTGAGGGCCGCATCCTGGTGTCGGGCGCCAACTTCGGCTGCGGATCGAGCCGCGAGCACGCCGCCTGGGCACTGGCCGAATATGGCTTCCGCGCGATCGTCGCGCCGAGCTTCAACCCGATCTTCCGGGGCAATTGCATCCGCAACGGCATCGTTCCGGTCGAGCTGGACGGCGCGGCGGTGACCGCGCTCGGCCGCTATCTCGAAGAGGGCGCGGGCGACCGGCAGGTGACGGTCGATCTGGAGCAGGAGCAGGTGTCGAGCGCGGCCGGCACCTGGAAGTTCGGGCTTGAGCGCGAGAGTCGGGAGATGCTGCTCGAAGGGCTCGACGCGATCGACCTGACGCTGCGCGCGCGGGACCAGATCGCAGACTTCCGCGAGCGTGATCGTGCGCTTAGAGGCTGGGCTTATCTGTGAGGCAGTCGCGGGGAGACTTGGCGTGATCCTGTACGATGCGGCGCATGCCCCCAGTCCGCGGCGGGTGCGCATGGTGCTCGCCGAAAAGAGCCTCCAGATCGAGCGGCGCACGGTGGACCTGCGCACCGGCGAACATCTGGCCGAGGCCTTCCGTCGCATCAACCCGCTCGGCACCGTGCCGGTGCTGGTGGTGGACGATCTCGTGCTCACCGAATCGTCAGCGATCTGCCGCTACCTCGATGCGATCGCACCCGAGCCGCCGCTGTTCGGCCGCACGCCGGCCGAGATCGCGGTGATCGAGCAATGTTGCCGCCGAATAGAGGAGCATGGCTATCGCCCGGCGGTCGATGCGCTGCGCAACCGCGCCCCCGCTTTCACCGATCGCGCCCTGCCGGGAATGAGTGATGCGGTGCCGCAAATTCCCGCACTGGTGGACCGCGCGGCCATCGTCTTCGAAAGCTTTACGCGAGAACTCGACCGGCGCCTGCGAGATACTAGGTGGATCGCGGGTAGTTTCTTCTCATTTGCGGATATCGCCGCGCTCGTCGCCATCGACTTTGCCGAGAGAGCGCGGCTGACAGTGAGCGACGGGCTGGCGAATCTCGCCGAATGGCGGGCTGCGATGAATGGACGATCCAGCGCCTCCGCGTGACGGCGTCCGTGCGGAGTTCGCGCGGGCTTGGATCAGTCATCCCGGTCGTGCTCGGAGGAAGGTCGAAGTAACAAATCACGTCCTTATGGCAGGGCATCGACGATTGCCTGACCGCATGCGTGCGTGTCGGGTGGAGCATCGGCGAGGCGGACCAGATCTGGCCCATTGATTGGCGATCCCCTGGCCGGCGATGTCGGGCGCCGATTCGTGCACGGACGCGAACGGCGGGAGTGCCGTGGCACCAAGACCTACGCGGACGGTAAGTCACTCAGTATGAGTGACGATCCTCTCGTTGAAGCTGGTCAGCATATTTCGCGCACCACACTGGGGGAGTGGGGGTCGCAGGTTCGAAGCCTGTCGCCCCGAACGAATTTAGCCTTCGGAAGGCTCTTCTTCAGAGGCGGCGGCAGGACGCTCGAACCAGGCTTCCACCGGGCCGGTGAGCTTGATCGTCAGCGGGCGGCCGCGGCGATCGACCTTCTTGCCGAGCGCGACGCGGATCCAGCCCTCGGAGATGCTGTATTCCTCGACATCGCGGCGCTCGACGCCCTTGAAGCGGATGCCGACCCCGCGTTCCAGCACCGCCTGGTCGAAGTGCGGGCTGTCGGGATCGATCGAAAGATGGTCGGGGGGCGTATCCATGGGCGGGTGCCTAGCGGCGGGTTGGCGGTGAGTTCAAACGAAAACGGCGCGGGAGCCAGGCTCCCGCGCCGTTCGATCAGGGTGTCGCCCGGATTACCAGCGACGGTAGCGCACCACCGGTCCGCGGCGATAGGCATAGGGCCGGTAGTAAGGCCGCCCACGATAGACCACGCGCGGACGGTACGCGCGCGGGCGATAGACGACTGGCGGGCCGTAGAAGCGGCGCGGGCCGTAGTAAGGGCCGTAATAGCCGCCGTAATATGGGCCGCGGTTGCCTGCGATCGCCGCGCCGACGCCCAGGCCGACGATGCCGCCGACGATCGCCGCGCCCGCGACATCGCCGCGATCGTAACGGCCGCGCCAGCGCTGTGCTTCCGCCGGAGCGGCAACGGTGAGAACGGTGGCGGCGAGGGCAGCGCCCAGACCCGCCTTGGTGATCATGCTGGTCATACTCGAACCTCCTCTACACATACGCCCGGTCCGCTGGTGATAAGAACGCATGAGTCGGTGAGCGTGTTTCAACGCTGTAATATTCGCCGCCTGAACCCGCTGCGAATGCGCCGTTCATTTGCGGTTTAGCCGCCGCCGTGAAGGTTGATCTTCTGGCCGGTGACGTAATCTGCGTCGGCCGAGACGAAGAAGGCGACGGCGGCGGCGACGTCTTCGGGCGTCGAGACACGGCCGAAGGGCGAGGAGGCGGCGAGATCGTGGATGTCGGCGACGCCGCGGGTCGCCCTGGCGAGTCGCTCGCCCATGTCGGTGACCGTCAGGCCGGGCGCGACGATGTTGACGCGGATGCCGTTGGCGCGCTCCTCCTTGGATAAGACCAGCGCCAGCGCCTCGGCGGCGGCCTTGCCCATCGAATAAGGCGCACCGTGCGCGGCATGGTAGAGCGTGGCGACGCTGGAGATCATCACGATGTCGCCGCGCCCGCCCTCGGCCGCCTGCGCGCGCATCGAGGGGAGCACCAGCTTCGACAGATAGTGCGGCGCGAAGGCGTGGGTGCGCATCACCCGCTCGAACTCGCCCGGATCGGTGTCCGCGACGGTCTGGCCGCGGCTGGCGATACCGGCGTTATTGACCAGGATGCCGATGCCGCCGAAGTCCGCGACGACCGCCTGCACCATCGCTTCGCACTCCTCGAAGCGGTCGACCGAGGCGGCATAGGCCTTCGCCCGGCGGCCCATGCCTTCGATCTCGCGGACGACATCAGCCGCCGACTCAGCGTCGCGGCGATAGTTGACCGCCACGTCGGCACCGTCGCGGGCGAGGCGCAGCGCGATGGCGCGCCCGATGCCGCGGCCCGCGCCGGAGACGAGCGCGACCCGGTTCATGCCTGTGCCTTTCGCGAATAATCGGGGCGGCGCTTCTCGAAGAAGGCGCGGATGCCCTCGCCGAAATCGGGGCTTGTGGCGCACAGGATCTGGTTGCGGTCCTCCATCGCCACCGCCGCCTCCAGGCTGGGCGCGTCGAGGCTCATCCGCAGGCATTCCTTGGTGAGGCGCAGGCCGAGCGGCGCGGTGGTGAGCATCGCCTCCACCAGCGGCGCGGCGGCCTCCTCCATCGCCTCGTCGGGCACGACGCGGCTGGCGAGGCCGGTCCGCTCGGCACGGTCGGCGGTGATGAAGTTTCCGGTGAGCATGAACTCGGCGGCGACGCTGGCGCCGACCAGCCGCGGCAGGAAATAGCTGACGCCGATGTCGCAGGCGGAGAGGCCGATGCGGATGAAGGCGGCGTTCATCCGCGCGCTCTCGCCGCAGATGCGGATGTCGGCCGCCAGCGCCATCGCGAAGCCGCCGCCGCAGGCGGGGCCATGGACCAGGGCGATGATCGGCTGCGGGCAATAGCGCATCGCCATCACGATCTCCGCGATCGAACGCTGGTGGGCGAGCCGGTCGATCGTGTCGGCCGCGCCGCGCCCGTTTTCCTGGAGGTCGAGCCCGGCGCAGAAGGCGCGGCCGGCGCCCTTCATCACCACCACGCGGCAGTCGCGGTCCTTGGCGAGGCCGCGGAAATAGCCGCTGAGTTCCTCCACCATCGTGTCGTCGAGCGCGTTGAGCCGCTCGGGCCGGTTCAGCGTCAGCCAGTCGACCTCGCCGCGGCGCTCGACCGCGATCGCCTGATAGGCCACCTTCCTCTCCCTCTTGTTCCGTAACCTTTGTTACGGCAGACGGGGGCGAAAGCAAGGGAGAGGCGCGCAATGGCTTACGAACAGATTCTCTATGCGGTGGAGGCCGGCATCGCGACGATCACGATGAACCGGCCGGAGAAGCTCAACGCCTTCACCGGCACGATGATGGCCGAGATGATCGATGCGTTCGACCAGATCGACGCCGACGATTCGGTGCGCTGCGTGATCGTCACCGGCGCGGGCCGCGCGTTCTGCGCGGGGGCGGACCTTTCCGCCGGCGCCAAGACCTTCGACTATGACACGCGCGCGGATCGGCCGGACCATGGCAGCGGCCGCGGCGGCCTGTCCTACGAGATGGAGGAAGCGCGCGACGGCGGCGGGCGGCTGACCCTGCGCATCTTCGAATGCCTGAAGCCGGTGATCGCGGCGATCAACGGCCCGGCGGTGGGCGTCGGCTCCACCATGACGCTGCCGATGGACATTCGCCTGGCGAGCGAGTCGGCGCGGATGGGCTTCGTGTTCGCGCGGCGCGGGATCGTGCCCGAGGCGTGCTCGTCCTTCTTCCTGCCGCGCGTCGTCGGCATCAGCCAGGCGCTGGAATGGTGCTTCTCGGGCCGGGTCTTCGATGCCGCCGAGGCGCAGGCCGGCGGGCTGGTGAAGCAGGTGGTGCCGGGCGACCAGTTGCTCGCGGTCGCGACGGCGCTGGCGCGCGAGATCGCCGATAACACCGCGCCGGTCTCGGTGGCGCTGACCCGGCAGATGCTGTGGCGCGGCCTCGGCTTCGGCCACCCGATGGACGCGCACAAGGTGGACAGCCGCGCGATCCTGTCGCGCGGCCGCTCGGGCGACGCCAAGGAGGGGGTCACTTCGTTCCTGGAGAAGCGCGCGCCCGCCTATCCCGACAAGGTGTCGGTGGACATGCCGGACTTCTTTCCGTGGTGGGAGGAGCAGCGCTACAGCTGACGCGCGGCGCCGGGCGGCGGCGTCAGTGCGCCGCCGCGCCGTGCACGCCCACGCCTGTTTCCGAGCGGAGCCGCTGCTCCGGGTACGCCGCCCGGTCGATCGCGGCTCGCGGCGAGCGGTCGGCAAGCGAGATCAGCCAAATCGCCAGGAAACCCGAGGGCACCGAGAAGAGCGCGGGCGACGAATACGGGAAGATCGCCTTCTCGAACCCGAACACCGCCACCCAGATCACCGGCGATAGGACGGTCAGCCCAAAGGCGCTGAGCAGTCCGACGGCGCCGCCCCAGGCCGCGCCGCGGGTGGTGCAGCCGCTCCACAGCAAGGACATCACCAGCACCGGGAAATTGCCCGAGGCGGCCAGCGCGAAGGCAAGGCTGACCATGAAGGCGACGTTCTGCTTCTCGAACACGATGCCCAGCACGATCGCGGTCAGCCCCAGCACGATCGTGGTGATCCGGGAGACGCGCAGTTCCTTCTTCGGATCGGCGGTGCCGCGGCGGATCACGCTGGCATAGATGTCGTGGCTGATCGCCGAGGCGGCGGACAGGGTGAGGCCCGCCACCACCGCCAGGATCGTCGCGAACGCCACCGCGGAAATGAAGCCGAGGAACAGGTTGCCGCCGATCGCATGCGCCAGGTGCATCACCGCCATGTTGTTGCCGCCGCGCAGGGCGCCTGCGGCGTCGACATAGTCGGGGTTGAACGAGATCATCACGATCGCGCCGAAGCCCAATACGAAGGTGAGCGCGTAGAAATAGCCGATCCACACCGTCGCCCACAGGATCGACTTGCGCGCCTCGCGCGCGTCCGGCACCGTGAAGAAGCGCATCAGGATGTGCGGCAGGCCGGCGGTGCCCAGCATCAGCGCGAAGCCGAACGATAGCGCCGAGATCGGATCCTTGATGAACCCGCCCGGCCCCATGATCGCGCGGCCCCTGGCGGCGGCGTCCTCCGGCGACAGGCCGGTCTCCAGCGCGAGGCGCGTCTTGATCGCCACTGCCCGCGCGAACAGCGCCTCGAACGAGAAGCCGACATGCGCCAGCACGCCCAGTACCAGGAAGGTCGCGCCGAGCAGCAGCAGCACCGCTTTGATGATCTGCACCCAACTGGTCGCGCGCATCCCGCCGAACAGGACGTAGACCATCATCAGCCCGCCGACGACGGTGATCGCGTAGAGATAGGGTAGGCCGAACAGCAGCTGGATCAGCTGCCCCGCGCCGACCATCTGCGCGATCAGGTAGAAGGCGACCACCAGCAGGGTGCTCACCGCCGAGAAGCTGCGCACCGGCCCCTGGAGGAAGCGGTAGGAGGCGACGTCGGCGAAGGTGAAGCGGCCCAGGTTGCGCAGTTTCTCCGCCACGAGGAACAGCACGATCGGCCAGCCGACCAGGAAGCCGATCGCATAGATCAGCCCGTCATAGCCGTCGTTGAAGATCTGCGAGGTGATGCCGAGGAACGAGGCGGCGGAGCAATAGTCGCCCGCCATCGCGAGGCCGTTCTGGAAGCCGGTGATGCCGCCGCCGGTATAGAAGTCCGACACGGTGCGCGTGCGCCGCGCCGCGGTGCCGGTGATCCACAAGGTGACCGCGACGAAGCCCGCGAACATCAGAATCGCGGTCCAGTTGGTCGGCTGGCGCGCGATCGCGCCGGCGATCGCCGCCTGCGCGCCGCTGCTCCAGCCGAGCAGCACCAGCAGCCCCGCCCCGATCGCAAGCCGCGGGATCACGCGTTGGTCCCCGCCAGTAACTCGGCGAGACGCGCATCATACTCGCGATTGGCGCGCCATACGTGGAGCGCGCAGATCGCGACGGTGCCGACCAGCATCGCCATGCCCAGCACCACCGCGATGCTCGTGGCGCCGCCCGCCACCGGCCGCGCCATCAGCGGCTTGTCGAACGCGATCAGCGAGATGAAGGCGGTATAGGTCGCGACGGTGATCGCGGTGAGCCACCAGGAGAAGTGCTGGCGATCACGGACCAGCGCGGCGTAGCGGGGGTCGACAGCGATGCGGGCGAGCAGCGCGCTTTCAGCGGGGTCGGGTGCGGCCATGGCCCCTCATCGGCAAAGACGGTCGCACTTGCAACGCGGCGCGGGGTCAGGGATGCGCCTTGGTCCAGGCGACAATCTCGCCGAGCGGCGCAACCCAGATGTCGCGCCGGTGCGCCTTGAGCCAGACGAGCAGGGCCTCGTGCGCGGGATTGGCGGTTTGCAGATAGTCCCCGCCTACGCCGTGGAAGACATACACCGCCAGACCACCATTGACGCGCGCCCGTTCGGCAAAGGCGATCAGCTGCGCGCCGCTTGGGTTCTCCGGCGTCTCGAGCGCAGGAATTCGCATGGGATCGAGCCGCGAGGCATCGACCGGCTCGGCAGCCACCGCGGTGCGGCCATAAGTGACGATCCCGGCGGTGCGGAGCGGCTCCAGATAATCTTGCCCGTTCACCTGGTTGATCGTGCAGGGGCTGGCGAAGCCATGCGCCCGGCGGCCGTCCAGCGCAGTCAGCAGCGTCTCCTGTTGTGCGATCTCGCGGACCATCTGCGCAGGGCTGTACGCTTCCGAGGTGTAGCGCGGATCGGCAGGATAGCTCGCAGCGGGGCAGGGATGGAAGAGCGAGTGGTTGGCGAGCTCATGCCCCTTCTTCGCGAGCGCTCGCCAGCGGGCGACATGCTCGCGACGCACGCTGCTCAGGAAGAAGGTGCCGCGCAATCCGGCCCGTTCGAGTGCGGGCGCGGCATTGTCGAGCTGCGAGGCGAGCGCATCGTCATAGGTGAGCGCCACCGCCGCGCGGGCACCGTTCGGCCAGCGGGCGGCGGCGGGGGTGGAGGCAGCGGCGGCGAGCGCCAGGGCCACTAACAGTGCGCGGAACATCTTCGGCTCCTTCTGGCGGATCGTGCGTGGATGATGGTTCCTCCCCTGCAAGGAGAGGTGGCGCGAGCCACGGAGGGGTGTTCCCTCCATCCATAGAGCATCACCCTTCCGTCAGGCCTACGCCCTGCCACCTCCCCTTGCAGGGGAGGAACGTTTGCCACGGTTCATATGACCTTTCGCCTGCGTTATATAGAAGCGTGGCACACGAGAACGACAAGCGACTCGCCGCCGAGGCCGCGGTGGCGGAGATCGCCGAGGGCATGCGGGTGGGGCTCGGCACCGGCTCTACCGCGGCGTTCGCGATTGAGGCACTGGCACGGCGGGTGGCGGAAGGCCTCAAGGTCGAGGCGGTGGCGACCAGTGACGCCACGGCGGCGGCGGCGTTCGCGGGTGGCATCGTGGTGCGCGACTTCGCCGATTTCGCCACGCTCGACGTCGCCATCGAT
Organism: Sphingomonas sp.; assembly: GCF_042096255.1. Taxonomy (GTDB): domain Bacteria; phylum Pseudomonadota; class Alphaproteobacteria; order Sphingomonadales; family Sphingomonadaceae; genus Sphingomonas. The sequence goes on from NZ_JBELLZ010000004.1 coordinate 57,220, forward strand.
GGCGCGGACGAGATCGACGGCGATCTCCGCGCGATCAAGGGCGCGGGCGGGGCGATGCTGCGCGAGAAGGCGGTGGCGGCGGCGGCGCGGCGCTTCGTGGTGATCGCCGACGGCAGCAAGCGGGTGGAACGGATCGGCGCGGCTCCGGTGCCGGTGGAGGTGCTGCCCTTTGCCCGCGCGTCCGTCCTCGCGCGGCTGGAGGCGCTCGGCGCGGCGGTGACGGTGCGGCCGGGCTATGAGACCGACAACGGCAATCTCGTCGCCGACTGCCGCTTTGCCGACCTGTCCGACCCGCACGCGCTCGCTGCCCGGATCGCCGCCATCCCTGGCGCGCTTGGCCATGGGCTGTTCCTCGACGAGGTCGACACCGCCTACATTGCCGCCGAAGGGATCGTTACGCGACTGGAACGCGATCGATCGAGCCGCTAGGAAGGCGGAGCCGGCAACCCTGCGCGTGCGGGTGCGTTCGGCGAACGAAACTCCACGAGGTTCCCCGATGACCGATACTGCGACTGCGCCGTCCGGCGTTCACGAGGACGGCAGCCCCGAGCGGCTGGCGATCGACACGATCCGCACGCTGTCGATGGACGCGGTGCAGAAGGCCAACTCCGGCCACCCCGGCACGCCGATGGCGCTGGCGCCGGTCGGGCACACCTTGTGGACCCAATTCCTCCGCTACGATCCCGACACGCCCGACTGGCCCAATCGCGACCGGTTCGTGCTGTCGGTCGGCCATGCCTCGATGCTGCTCTACGCGCTGCTGCACCTCGCCGGCGTCAAGGAGATCGACCGCGACGGCAACAAGACCGGCAAGCCCGCGGTGAGCCTGGAGGATATCGAGCAGTTCCGCCAGCTTTCCTCCAAGACCCCCGGCCACCCGGAATATCGCCACACCACCGGCGTCGAGACCACCACCGGGCCGCTTGGCCAGGGCTGCGGCAACTCGGTTGGCATGGCGATCGCCGAGCGCTGGCTGGCGGCGCGCTACAACAAGCCCGGTTTCACCCTGTTCGACCATGACGTCTATTCGCTGTGTGGCGACGGCGACATGATGGAGGGCGTCTCCGCCGAGGCGGCGAGCCTGGCGGGGCACCTCAAGCTCTCCAATCTGTGCTGGATCTACGATTCGAACCACATCTCGATCGAGGGCGGCACCGATCTCGCCTTCGACGAGGATGTCGGCAAGCGCTTCGAGGGTTACGGCTGGAACGTCCTCCACATCGACGATGCCAATGACGTCGCCGCGCTGGCGCGCGGCTTCAAGGAGTTCCGCGCCACCGACGACCGGCCGACTTTGATCATCGTCCGGTCGGTGATCGGCTGGGGCAGCCCCAAGGCGGGCAGCGAGAAGGCGCATGGCGAGCCGCTGGGCGCGGACAACATCGCCAAAACCAAGGAAGCCTATGGCTGGCCGGCCAAGGACTTCTACGTGCCCGAAGGCGTGCAGGCGGCGTTCGAGGCGGCGGTGGCGGATCGCGGCCGCCCGCTGCGCGAGGAATGGCAGGCGCTCTACGCTAAATATGCGGAAGCGGAGCCGGAGCTCGCCAAGGAGCTCAAGGCGATGCTGTCCGACACCCTGCCCGAGGGCTGGGACGCCGACATCCCCGTCTTCGACGCGGACGAGAAGGGCATCGCCAGCCGCGACGCTGGCGGCAAGGTCCTGAACGCGATCGTCAAGCGGGTGCCGTGGCTGATCGGCGGCTCGGCCGACCTGGCGCCCTCCACCAAGACCGACATCAAGGGCGAGCCGTCCTTCTCCGCGGAGGATTACGCCGGCCGCAACTTCCACTTCGGCGTGCGCGAGCATGGCATGGGCGCGGTGGTCAACGGCATGACGCTCAGCCACCTGCGCGGCTATGGTAGCACCTTCCTGGTGTTCCTTGACTATATGCGCGCGCCGGTCAGGCTGTCGGCGATCATGGAGCTGGGCGCGGTGTGGGTCTACACCCACGATTCGATTGGCGTCGGCGAGGATGGGCCGACCCACCAGCCGATCGAGCATCTCGCCACCATGCGCGCAATCCCCGGGCTCGACACGATCCGCCCGTGCGACGCCAACGAGGTCGCCGAGGCGTGGCGCGCGGTGCTCCAGGACGCGAGCACGCCCGCGGCGCTGGTGCTGTCGCGCCAGGCACTGCCGACGCTCGACCGCAGCAAATACGCGCCCGCGTCCGGGCTGGCCAAGGGCGGCTATGTCCTCGCCGACTGTGAGGGCACGCCGGAAGTGATCCTGATCGCCACCGGCTCCGAGGTGGCGCTGGCGGTGAAGGCGTACGAGCAGCTCAAGGCGGAGGGCGTGAAGGCGCGCGTCGTCTCGTTGCCGTCGTGGCACCGCTACGAGGTGCAGGATGCGGTCTATAAGGAGAGCGTGCTGCCCCGCGCGGTCAAGGCACGCGTCGCGATCGAGATGGCGGGCGAGCTCGGCTGGGACCGCTATGTCGGTTACGAGGGGCGGACGATCACCATGTCCACCTTCGGCGCCTCCGCCCCGCTGGCCAAGCTCCAGGACAAGTTCGGTTTCACCGCGGACAATGTGGTGAAGGTGGCGCGCGAGGTGATGGGTTCCTAAGTCGGCGCAGTAAAGCCAACCGTTCGTGCTGAGCGAAGTCGAAGCACTGCCCCGTCCCGCGTGGCCTTCGATTTCGCTCAGGCCGAACGGAGGTGGGTGCATTCGGGATGGAGACGTAAGATGGGCAAGCTCAACGACCTCGGATCGCTCGGCCAGGCGGTCTGGCTGGATTTCGTCGACCGCAAGTTCCTGGAGGCGGGCGGCCTCAAGAAACTCGTCGACGAGGACGGATTGACCGGCGTCACCTCCAACCCGTCGATCTTCGAGAAGGCGATGGGGCAGGGCACCGCCTATGACGAGACGCTCGCCGCCTTCGACAAGGCGCATCCCGGCGCGGCGACCATCGACCGCTACGAGGCGCTGGCGGTGGAGGACATCAAGGCCGCGGCCGAGACGCTTCGGCCGGTGTACGACCGGCTGGACGGCAAGGACGGCTATGTCAGCCTGGAGGTGAGCCCCTACATTTCCGACGATACCGATGCGACCATCGCCGAGGCGCAGAAATTGTGGGCGATGGTCGACAAGCCCAATCTGATGATCAAGATCCCCGGCACCCCCGCGGGCGTGCCCGCGATCGCCGCGACCATCGCCAACGGCATCAACGTCAACGTCACCCTGCTGTTCTCGCAGGAAGCCTATCAGGCGGTGGCGCTGGCCTATTGCGACGGGCTGGAGAAGCGCGTCGCGGAAGGGCAGCCGATCGACAAGATCGCCAGCGTCGCCAGTTTCTTCGTCAGCCGGATCGACTCGGCGGTCGACAAGAAGATCGACGCGCTCGGCACCGACGAGGCCAAGGCGATTCGCGGCAAGGTGGCGATCGCCAACGCCAAGATGGCGTACCAATGGTATCTGGAGTTCCTGAAGTCCGATCGCTGGCAAGCGCTCGCCGCCAAGGGCGCGCAGCCGCAGCGGCTGTTGTGGGCGTCCACCGGCACCAAGGACAAGGCCTATCCGGACACGCTCTACGTCGACACTTTGATCGGGCGCGACACGGTGAACACCATGCCGCCCGCGACGATGGACGCGTTCCGCGACCATGGCACCGCGGCCGAGACGCTGACCCAGGATATCGACGGCGCCCGGCACGTGCTGGCGGAAGCCGAGCGACTGGGCCTCAATCTCGCAGGCGTCACCGAGACGCTGGCGAGCGAGGGCGTGGCGAGCTTCGTCAAGTCGTTCGACGACCTGATCGGCTCGATCGCCGCCAAGCAGCCGGCCCAGGCGGGCGCGTGACACCACCATCCGTTCGCGCTGAGCGAAGTCGAAGCGCCGGGGCATGTGCTTCGACTTCGCTCAGCACGAACGGGCGAGGAGCATAGAGTTATGAAGCTAGGCATGATCGGCCTCGGCCGGATGGGCGGCAACATCGCGCGCCGGCTGATGCGTGGGCAGCACGAGATGGTGGTGTTCGACCGTAACACCGAGGCGGTGGACACGCTCGCCGGCGAGGGCGCGATCGGCGCCAGCTCGATCGACGACATGCGCGCCAAGCTTGATGATCCGGAGATCTGGTGGGTGATGCTCCCCGCCGGCGCGCCGACCGAGGACACGATCATGGAGATCTGCCGCGAGGCGAAGCCCGGGTCGATCGTGATCGACGGTGGCAACACCTTCTACAAGGACGATATCCGCCGCGCGCAGCTGCTCGCCGATAAGGGTATCCACTATGTCGACGTCGGCACCTCGGGCGGCGTCTGGGGGCTCGACCGCGGCTATTGCATGATGATCGGCGGCGACAAGGAGACGGTCGATCGGCTCGATCCGGTGTTCGAATGCCTCGCGCCCGGCCTCGGCTCGATACCGCGCACCCAGCGTGCGGATGGCGCCGATCCCCGCGCGGAAAAGGGCTATATCCACGCCGGCCCTCCCGGCGCGGGCCATTTCGTCAAGATGGTCCATAACGGGATCGAGTACGGGCTGATGCAGGCCTATGCCGAGGGCTTCGACATCCTCAAGGGCAAGTCATCGGAGAAGCTGCCCGAGGACCAGCGCTTCGACCTCAACCTCACCGACATTGCCGAGGTGTGGCGGCGCGGCAGCGTGATCTCCTCCTGGCTGCTCGACCTGTCGGCCTCGGCGCTGGCGAAGGACCAGAAGCTGGAGCAATTCTCCGGCCATGTCGCCGATTCGGGTGAGGGCCAGTGGACGATCGACGCGGCGATGGAGGAAGCGGTTCCCGCCCACGTCCTCACCGCCTCGCTCTTCGCGCGCTACCGCAGCCGGGTGGATCATACGTTCGGCGACAAGATGCTCTCCGCGATGCGCTTCGGCTTCGGCGGGCATGTCGAGATGCCGCAGTGAAGCGTTCTGCCGGGGAGGCGCGCTGATGACGCTCGTCGTCTGTGACGTCGACGGCACCCTTGTCGACAAGCAGAAGAACCTTGCCGACGAGACCGTCGCCGCGGTCCAGCGCCTGCGCGATGCCGGCGTCGGCTTCACCATCATCAGCGCGCGGCCGATGAGCGGCATGCGCTGGATTGCCGACCGGCTGGACCTCGACGTGCCGATGGGCGCGTTCAACGGCGGGCTCGTCTTCCGCCGCGACGGCAGCATCGCCACGCGCGCGACCGTGCCCGCGGCGGTCGCGCGTGGCGTGGTCGCGATGGGGCAGGCGGCGCCCGTCGACATCTGGGTCTTCGCCGACGATCAGTGGCACGCGACCAGCGGCGAGGGGAAGCACGCCGACAGCGAGCGGCGATCCGCCAACCAGGAGCCGGCGATCTGCGAGCGCTTCGACCATCTCCTCGATCGTGCCGACAAGATCACCTTCGTCAGCGACGAGCCCGAGGTGCTGGCCGCCCTGCGCGACAAGGCGCTGGGCGCGTTCGAGGGGCAGGCGACGATCGTCCAGTCTCAGACCTACTATCTCGACGTCACCGCCAGGGCCGCCAACAAGGGCGACGGCATCGCCGCGCTGGCGCAGGCGATCGGCGCCGACCTGTCCGACACGATCGCGATCGGCGACCAGGCCAATGACATCGCGATGTTCGAGCGCGCCGGCCGCGCCATCGCGATGGGCAACGCCACCGATGCGGTGAAGGCGAAGGCCGGCGAGACCACGGAAAGCAACGACGCCGCGGGCGTTGCGCATGCCATCGATACGCTCATCCTGGGGAGACACACGTGAAGCAACTCGTCGCCTTCGATCTCGACGGCACCCTCGCGCTCAGCAAGCAGGCGATCCAGCCCGACATGGGCGAGGCGCTCGCCGACCTGCTCGGCGTCGCGCATGTCGCGGTGATCTCGGGCGGCGACTGGCCGCAGTTCGACAAGCAGGTGGCGAGCAACCTGCCCGCGCGCGCGGACCTGTCGAAGCTGTGGCTGATGCCCACCACGGGCACCAAGCTCTACACGCACCAATCGGGGTCCTGGCAGGCGGTCTATGCGGAACTCTTCTCCGACGAGGAGAAGGCGAAGATTCTCAAGGCCTTTGACGAGGCGCTGGAGGCGACCGGCTTCGTCCCCGAGCAGACCTGGGGCGAACGGATCGAGAACCGCGGCTCGCAGATCACCTTCTCCGCTTTGGGCCAGCAGGCGCCCTTGGAGGCCAAGGAGAAGTGGGATCCCGACTTCGCCAAGCGCAAGGTGATCCAGGCGGACCTGAAGCAGCGGCTGCCCGGCCTCGCCATCAACATGGGCGGATCGACCTCGATCGACATCACCCGCGAGGGCGTCGACAAGGCGTACGGCCTCAAGAAGCTGCGCGACGCGAGCGGCATCCCGCTCGATGCGATGATGTTCGTCGGCGACGCGATCTTCCCGGGCGGCAACGATTATCCGGCAAAGGAGCTGGGCCTCGACACGGTGAAGGTGCGGGACCCGCAGGAGACGCTGAGCGTGATCGCCACCGTGGTCGCCTGCGGCAAGTGACCTGATCCTCCCCGTTCACGGGGAGGGGGACCATGCGCAGCATGGTGGAGGGGCGCCCGCCCCAGGCGCCCCGCCCAGCCGAACCGCCCCTCCACCCCCAGCCTGCGGCTGGCGGTCCCCCTCCCCGCTGTCCGGGGAGGAATGGTCCAATCCTCCCCTGGAAGGAGTTTCAGGTGAACAGCGCCCCGCGCTGTTCAGGTCAGGCTGGGAGCCTGACCGACCTGAAACTGTGGCAGCGCGTAGCGCTGACGGAGGGGTGTCGCCCTCTCAAGAGCGGGACACCCCTCCACCAGCTTCGCTGGTCCCCCTCCCCCTCCGGGGGAGGAATGAACTAGTCCGCCCTAGGTGGTTCTGCGTCAAAGCCCACGTCTTTGAAGCCGGCCATCTGCAAGATGTAGATTGCGCCACCTAGGCAGCGATAAGGCGCGTCGGCAACGTCGGCCTCGATGTGAGCACGCCTGCCAGGCCGCGCCTCCCGGCGGGCAATCGCAGGCAAATCGTCCAGTCCGATCGTCCGGCCTTCTATTGTGACTGTGCAGACCTCGGTTGATCCTTGAACGATCACCCGGAATGCAGGCTCGCCGTTGGCATGGGCGCATACCGCGGAGATCGCAGCCAAGCCGATCGCCGCACGGAGAATCGCTGAGCTGGGGTGTCCGTCGCTCCTCACCCCGTCGCCACCTCCCACAACAGCTTCAGGTTCAGCGCGACGATCACCGCCGCGATCCCCCACGCCAGCACCACCAGCCACCGCGGCGCCGCGAATTCCCCCATCACCTTGCGTGACCCCGTGAACGCCACCAGCGGGATCACCGCGAACGGCAGCTGGAGGCTCAGCACGACCTGGCTCAGCACCAAGAGGTCGGTCGCGCCCCGGTCGCCCGCGCTCGCCACCACCGCCACCGCGGGCACGATCGCCAGCCCGCGCGTGATCACCCGGCGCAGCCAGGGCGGCAGCCTGAGGTCGAGGAACCCCTCCATCACGATCTGCCCGGCGAGCGTGCCGGTCACCGTGGAGTTCTGCCCGCTCGCCAGCAGGGCGATCGCGAACACCGCGCTCGCCGCGCCCACCCCCAGCATCGGCGCCAGCAGGGCGTGCGCCTCTTCGATCTCCGCCACCTCGGTGCGCCCGGCGACGTGGAAGGTCGCCGCCGCCAGGATCAGGATCGCGGCGTTGATGAAGAAGGCGAGGCCCAGCGCCACGGTCGAATCGATCGTCGCCAGCTTGAGCGCCTCGCGCTTGTCCGCCGGGTTGCGCGCGAAGGCGCGGGTCTGGACGATCGAGGAATGGAGGTACAGGTTGTGCGGCATCACCGTCGCACCCAGGATGCCGATCGCGATATAGAGCATCGCCGGGTTGCTGAGGATCTCCGGCGTCGGCACCAGCCCGCGCGCCACCCCGCCCCAGTCCGGCCCCGCCCAGAACAATTCGAACGCGAAGCAGGTGGCGATTACCACCAGAAGCGCGACGATGAACGCCTCCAGCCGGCGGAAGCCGTAGCGCTGGAGCGCGAGGATCAGGAACACGTCCACCGCGGTCACGCACACGCCCCAGACCAAAGGCAGGCCGAACAGCAGTTTGAGCGCGATGGCGGTGCCGAGCACCTCGGCCAGGTCGCAGGCGATGATCGCCAGCTCGCACAACACCCACAGCACCAGGGTGACCGGCCGCGAATACTGCGCGCGGCACGCTTGCGCCAGATCGAGCCCCGCGCCGATCCCCAGCCGCGCCGACAGCGCCTGGAGCACGATCGCCATCAGGTTCGAGAGCAGGATGACCGATAGCAGGGTGTAGCCGAACGCCGAGCCGCCGGCGATGTCGGTCGCCCAATTCCCCGGGTCCATATAGCCGACCGCGACAAGGTAGCCTGGCCCGGCGAAGGCGGCGAGCTTGCGCCAGAAGCCGGCGCCGCGCGCGGGCACCGGCACGCTGGCGAAGCTGCCTTCGAGGGATCGGAAGCTCGGCATGGTCGTGTCGCTGGCCGGCGGCGGCGCCATTCGGGTCCCCTTTGCATCTGTCTGTGCGGGGAGACGCTTCGCGGCGCAACTCTTTCCCTCGGGATCAAGGCTTGACGGCCGCCGCGCCATAACTAAAGTTATCCCACAAGGCGCCCGCGAACGACGGGTGCGGGGAGAGGCGGATGAGGCTGGGTGCGGACATTGCCGCGGTGGTGACGGGCGGCGCCTCGGGGCTGGGCCACGCCACTGCTACCGCGCTGCGCAACGCGGGCGTCAAGGTGGCGCTGTTCGACAAGAATGCCGAGATCGGCCCAGAGGCGGCAGCGCGGATCGGTGCCACCTATTGCGAGGTCGACGTGATGGACGAGGCCAGCGTGATCGCCGGCTTCGCGGCGGCGCGCGCGGCCAACGGGCAGGAGCGGGTGCTGGTGAACTGCGCCGGCGGCGGCTTCGGCGGGCCGAACAAGACGGTGGCGCGATCCAAGGAGGACGGATCGATCGTTCCCTATCCGATCGGCAACTATCAGAAGACCATCGAGCTAAACCTGGTCGGCTCGTTCCGCTGCATCGTCCATGCCGCGGCGGGGATGATGACCCTGGAGCCGACCGAGGACGGCGACCGCGGCGCGATCGTCAACACCGCCAGCGTCGCGGCGGAGGAGGGGCAGATCGGCCAGGTCGCTTATGCCAGCGCCAAGGCGGGCGTGGTCGGCATGACCCTGGTGGTGGCGCGCGATCTTTCGGGCGAGGGCATCCGCTGCAACACCATCCTGCCCGGCATCTTCGACACGCCCCTGCTCGGCCGCGCCAAGCCGCAGGTCAAGGCGGCGCTGGCGGCGATGGTGCCGTTTCCGAAGCGGCTCGGCATGCCGGAGGAATATGCCGCGCTGGCGCTGGAGATGATCCGCAACGCCTATCTCAACGGCGAGGACATCCGGCTGGACGGCGGCATCCGGATGGCGCCGCGATAAGATCTCCCTCTCTCGCGTGCGGGAGAGGGTCGGGGAGAGGGCAATGCGGAGAGGTGGGCACAGGCCCTCTCCCCGCCCCTCTCCCGCAAGCGGGAGAGGGAGAGACATGAACTTCGACTATTCCGACGACCAGAAGATGCTCAAGGACGAGGCGCGCAAGTTCCTCGACGCCAAATGCCCGCCCCCGGTAGTCCGCGGCGTGCTCGACGATGACGCGCGCGCCTATGACGAGGCGCTGTGGAAGGGCGTCGCCGAACAGGGCTGGCTCGGCGCGGCGATCCCCGAAAGCTATGGCGGGCTCGGCCTCGGCCATGTCGAACTCTGCGCGCTCGCCGAGGAGCTCGGCCGCGCCTGCGCGCCGATCCCCTTCGCCTCCACCGTCTATTTCGTCGCCGAGGCGCTGATGCTCCACGGCTCGGAGGAGCAGAAGGAGAAATGGCTGCCGCGCATCGCCGCGGGCACGGTGATCGGCGGCTTCGCCACCAGCGAGGGGCCCGGCCCGGTGACGCCGCGCTCGGTGCGCGCCTCGGTCTCCGGCGGCACGCTCTCGGGCGAGAAACTGCCCGTCACCGACGGCGACGTCGCCGACCTCTACGTGGTGCTCGCGCGCGACGGCCTCTACCTAGTCGAGAAGGGGCAGGGCGTCTCCGCCGAAGTGCTCAAGACGCTCGACCCGACCCGCTCGGTCGCGCGCGTCACCTTTGCCGAGGCCCCCGCCGAGCGGCTCGGCAGCGACGACGGCATGACCGCGATGCAGGCGGTGCTCGATCGCGCCGCGGTGCTGCTCGCCTTCGAACAGATCGGCGGCGCGGACAAATGCCTGGAGATGGCCAAGGCCTATGCGCTGGAGCGCCACGCCTTCGGCCGCGCCATCGCCGGCTATCAGGCGATCAAGCACAAGCTGGCCGACATCTACGTGAAGAACGAGGTCGCGCGCTCCAACGCCTATTACGGCGCCTGGGCGCTCAACACCTCCGCCGCCGAACTGCCCCTCGCCGCCGCCACCGCGCGCGTCGCGGCCAGCGAGGCGTTCTGGTTCGCCGCCAAGGAGAACATCCAGACGCATGGCGGCATCGGCTTCACCTGGGAAGCGGACCCGCAGCTCTACTACCGCCGCTCGCGCCAGCTCAGCCTGGTGGCGGGCGCGCCGGCGCTGTGGCGCGAGCGGCTGGTCAGCCAGCTGGAGCGGAAGAACGCGGCGTGATGCCAACCTCCGTTCGCCCTGAGCGAAGTCGAAGGGCATGTGCTTCGACTTCGCTCAGCACGAACGGGTGAGGAGACGAGACATGGACTTCAACGACACCCCCGAGGAAGCCGAATACCGCGCCACCGCGCGCGCCTGGCTGGAGAAGAACGTCGCCGAGCACAAGGCGCTTCCCCACGCCGACGACATGGCCGCGGGCCGCGCCTGGCAGAAGCGCAAGGCGGAGGCGGGCTACGCCCAGATCACCTGGCGCAAGGATTGGGGCGGTCCCGGCGGCACCCCGATCCAGTCGGTGATCTTCGGCCAGGAAGAGGCCAAGCACCCCGTCCAATACGGCTATTTCACCATCGGCCTCGGCATGTGCGTGCCCACGGTGATGGCCTTCGCCGACGACGAGACCAAGCACCGCTTCGTCGGCCCGGCACTGCGCGGTGAGGAGATCTGGTCGCAGCTCTTCTCCGAGCCCGCCGGCGGATCGGACGTCGCGGCGATCCGCACCCGCGCCGTCCGCGATGGCGAGGACTGGGTCGTCAACGGCCAGAAGGTGTGGACCTCCGGCGCGCACTACTCGGATTACGGCATCCTGCTGGTCCGCACCAACCCCGATGTGCCCAAGCACAAGGGGCTGACCATGTTCTGGCTCGACCTGCGCTCGCCCGGCGTCGAGATCCGGCCGATCCACCAGATGTCCGGCGGCTCGAACTTCAACGAAGTGTGGTTCACCGACGTGCGCATCCCCGACAGCCAGCGGCTGGGCGCGGTGGACGACGGCTGGAAGGTCGCCTTGGTCACGCTGATGAACGAGCGGCTGGCGGTGGGCGGCGGTGGCGGCGCGGGGCCCAGGGAGATCCTGGAGCTCGCGCGCGAACTGCCCGCGATGGAGGGCACGCTCCTGAACGACCCCGCCTTCCGCCAGAAACTGGCCGACTGGTACGTCCAGTCGGAAGGCCTGCGCAACACGCGCATGCGCACCATCACCGCCTTGAGCCGCGGCCAGACGCCGGGCCCGGAAAGCTCGATCGGCAAGATCATCGCCGCCAACCAGCTGCAGGACCTCGGCAACGCCGCGGTGGAGGCGGAGGACCAATATGGCATCCTCGCCGACCCTGCGCTGATGCCGATGAAGGCGCTGTTCCAGTCCGCCGTGATGAACGCCCCCGGCCTGCGCATCGCCGGCGGCACCGACGAGATCCTGAAGAACATCATCGCCGAACGCGTGCTGGGCCTGCCCGGCGAGATCCGCACGGACAAGGACGCCGCGTTCAAGGACCTGGCGGTGGGGCGGTAGGGGGGCCACCCACCGTCACCCCGGCCTCGTGCCGGGGTCCACCGGGCGGCGAGTTGCAACGCTGGCGGGGAGGCACCGGCCATGCGCCTTCATTTGGAGAAGGCGAACTCAGCCCTCAACCCACCAGGCGTTTCGCCGAGCATCACGGTGGACCCCGGCACAAGGCCGGGGTGACGGGTTGGGGAGAACGGCGCAGCTGGTTCTCGGGGGCGGGAGTAGGATCGCCAACGCTCGGAGGATCGCTCCAACGGTTGGCTATGTCGGCAGATGCCGAACAATAAACTCTGCTCTCTCCCTGACCGATTTTGATCGATCGGACAGGAGCGATGCCGCCCAGGCGCGAGCATCGGTCGTGTCGAGCATATGCCGAATGATGCCAGTTAGCGCCACCCGCCGCACAACCGCTGACTTGTCAGCCACTCCACGCGCGATGAAGTTCTGCCGAGATACCGTCCTGGCCAAAGGCCGATGATCGAACGTCGTCTCCCGACGACGCAGGCCATAGGTTTTGTCGATCCACCGCCAGGCCTTGCCGGAAGGCCACTCAGCCTTGCCGTCGATCAGGGCCGCCAAAGCCACAGCACGGACCGCCGGCTGAGTAGCGTAGAACGCAAGCGTCTCCAGGTGGCGGTCAAGCGCGGGTGTACGAAGAGCGTAGCGCAACGTCGATGCTTGTGGTCCTGTCGTGGCGCTAGACATAAGGCCGGCCAGTTCGGCCGCCACATCGCTTCGACCGAACACTTGATCGATAATCGCACGCTCTTCACGCCACCTGCGCCAACTGGCCTGCCTCACAAGGAGCTCCGCGGCTGTTTGGGCGACGATGCCAGGATCGGTGATCGGGAAGGAGCGGTTCGCACAACGAGTTGCAGCTTGGCGAACAGGTTCTGCCCAATCGTTGAGCCTCCACAAGACTGCGGCAAAAAGGAAGGGGTTTGGCAGGCCGCCTGTAACCTTGAGAAGCGCGGCTTCGCGGAGGCGTCCATCTCGATGAAAAATGAAAAGGTACTCGAGCCCAGGAGTTCGAAGCAGCTGCGCAGCTCCGCTCGGCTGACGCGTAAACAACCTGCTCAATGGTGACAGATGCACTTGCCGATGAAGGTCTGCTGCTGCCGCAATCTCCCCATCTACTCTCGCAACATGGCCAGGATCTATATCAGATAATAAAGCAAGCGCCGTTTTCAATGGTCGGGCAGGGTCCTCGCCGGTCTTTAGCTTGTTCCCCACTTCCGTCAGTGACGCAACTAAAGCAGGTGACAAGAGAGCGGGCGTATAGACCACTAACTGGAAATGCATGACTGGGACGGTCAGGTCAACGTTGATCGTCAGCAAGCAGACGAAGCGGGAGCCCGGGTCGAGCCCGGGGTGACGAGACCTACCGCTCCAGCCCCACCCGTCGCGCCAGCCAGCGTGCCGCCGCCGCGGGCGTCTCCTTCGCCGCGTCGCGGTCCACCCGGTAGTTCGCCTCGCGCATCGCCGCCACCGGCACCCGGCCGAGCAGCGGGGTCAGCGCCGCGGCGAACCGCGCGTCGCCGGCGCGCTCGGGCGCGAGCAGCAGCACCGCGTCATAGCCGGGGATGGCGTGCTTCGGATCGGCCAGCACCGTCAGCCCGTCCGCGGCGATGCGGCCGTCAGAGGAGAAGGCGCTGATCACGTCCGCGCGCCCGCTCGCCAGCGCACGGTACATGAAGGTCGGGCTGTACCGCGTCGCCCCGCCGAAGCGCAGGCCGTAGGCGCGCTGCACCGCGCGCCACTCGGGCCGGTCCAGGAATTCGAGGTCGCTGCCCAGGGTCAGCCCCGGCGCCTGCGCGGTGAGGTCGGCGAGCGTGGCAATCCCGCGCCGCTTCGCCGCCGGCCCGCGCATCGCAAAGGCATAGGCATTCTCGAACCCCAGCGATCCCAGCAGGCGGACGCGGTGCGTGGCGTGCGTCCACCGCGCCAGCGCGGCGAGCTGCTCGGCGCGCGGCGGCGCGTCGGTGCGGCGCATCGGCCCGGTCCACAAGGTGCCGGCATAGTCGACATACACGTCCACCGACCCGCCCGCGACCGCCTGGAAGGCCACCGCCGAGCCCAGCCCCTCGCGATACTCCACCCGATATCCGGCGCGCTCCAGCCGGTCGCCGATCAGCCGGGCGAGGATGAACTGTTCGGAGAAGTTCTTGGCGCCCACCACCACCGTTCGCCCGGTGCGTCCCGGCCAGAGCGGCACGCTCGCCGCCGCGGTGCCGGCGAGCAGCAGCGCCAGCGCCGCCCAGGCGAGCGCCGGCCGCCGCCGCCGCACCCCGAACTCGGCCAGTCCGAGCAAGGCGTCGACGCTCAGCGCCAGCGCCGCCGCGGCGATGCAGCCGGCCAGCACCTGCGGCCAGCTCTGCGTCTGGAGCCCGGCGAAGATCAGGTCGCCCAGGCTCGGCTGACCGACCGTGGTGGAGAGCGTCGCCGCGCCGATCGTCCACACCGCGGCGGTGCGCACCCCGGCCATCGCCACCGGCAGCGCCAGCGGCGCCTCCACCAGCCGCAGCTTCTGCGAGGGCGTCATGCCGATGCCGTCCGCCGCCTCGATCACCGCCGGGTCGATGCCGGTCAGGCCCGTCACCGTGTTCCGCAGGATCGGCAGCAAGGCGTAGAGGGTCAGCGCGAGCAGCGCGGGGAGGAAGCCGAGCGCGGGGATGCCGCCGCCGACCAGCCCGGAGAGCCAGAGCAGGATCGGGTAGAAGAGCGCGAGCAATGCGAGGCCGGGAATCGTCTGGATCAGGCTGGCGACCCCCAGCGCCACCCGCGCCACGGCGGGCCGCTTCGCCGACCACAGGCCGAGAGGCAGGCTGATCGCCAGCCCCAGCGCCAGCGCCGCCAGCGCGAGCAGCAGGTGTTGCGCGGCCAGCGTCGGCACGCGGGCGAACGCCTCGCTCACGCGAGCAGCCGCCGTGCCTGGTCACGCGGCACCGCCACCAGCGCCTGCGCGGCGTCTCCGCCTGCGCCGGCGAGCAAAGCGGCGGGCGTCTCGTCCGCGACGATCCGTCCCGCGTGCATCACCAGCACGCGCGTCGCGAGCAGCAGCGCCTCGGCCATGTCGTGCGTCACCATCACCGTCGTCAGCCCCAGCCGGTCGTGCAGCGCGCGCACCTTGCCGCCCAGCGCGTCGCGCGTGACCGGATCGAGCGCGCCGAACGGCTCGTCCATCAGCAGCAGCCGCGGCTCGGCGGCGAGCGCGCGCGCGACGCCGACGCGCTGGCGCTGCCCGCCGGAGAGCGCATCGGGGGTGCGCGCGGCGACCTCGTCGGGCAGGTCGACCAGCGCGAGCAGTTCGACGACGCGGTCGTCCGCGCGACCGGCCAGCCGCAGCGGCAACGCGATGTTCTCGCCCACGGTCAGGTGCGGGAAAAGGCCGACGTTCTGGAAGACATATCCGATCCGTCGACGCAGCAGCGGGGCGGAGCCGTCCGCGACATCCTGCCCGTCCAGCGTCACCCGCCCCGCGTCGGGCACGACCAGCCGGTTGGCGGTCTTGAGCAGGGTCGATTTGCCCGATCCCGAGGCGCCGACCAGCGCAACGAAGCTGCCCGCGGCGATCGCCACCGACACGCCATCCAGCGCCACGGTGTCGCCGAAGCGCTTGGTCACGCCCTCGAAGGCGAGCGTGGCGCTTTGCGCTGACATCGGCAGCGACGATGCGGGATGCTGTCGCAAAACACAAACGAAGGGGCGCATCCATGAAGGCGATCCTGGTGACGCGGCTGGTGCGTCGGGGTCGCGGACGTGGATGCGACGAGGCTCCGCGGAAACGCTGGCTATGCTCCCCGCCGACTGTGCGCGCGGCTACACAATGGACGTGCGCCAGCCTGACCAGTGGCAGGCGACGCTCGCCGGCCTTGCATCCGTCGCCGGGCAGCTCGACGTGTTTGCTCGGCATGGCGATGCCGTCCACACCTTCGTCGGCAAGACTGCACGCCGCCTCGCCTTCGCCGCGCGCTGGATGCCCGGCCGGTTGCGCAAGGGGATGCGCGCGTTGGTGCTGGGCGGCTGACGGTTCAGCGCGCCGCCACCGTCACGTCCGCGTTGGGCACCATCGCGCGGATCGCGGGCGAGTACATCGCCTCCACCTTGCTCGGCGGCAGGTGGAAGCGGCCGGCGCCGTTGAGGCGGAGCATGTAGCTCGCCTGGAAACGCCCGCGCGGCACCCAGGCGTAATAGCCGCGCCACGAGGCGTTGGTCCGCTCGACATAAGCGGGCATGACGCCGGCCTGCACCTCCCAGAGCTTGCCGTCGCCATCCACCGAGCCGAATTTCACCCCGTCACCGCCCGAGGCCTGGTCGGCGAGCACCTTCGACTGGCCGCCGAGATCGCCGAAGATCGTCGCGCCGGCGGGGATCGGATCGTCTACCACCACCCAGTTGCGCTCGGCGCTGGCGTCGACGGTCAGCGTCACCTTGACCACGTCGCCGCGGGTGAGGCGCCCGGCGACGCGGCGCTGCACCACCTCCACCTGGCGGGAGAGGCGGTAGCCGGCGGAGAGCGGCTGGCGGAGCGGCACCGCGGCGCGCACCGAAACGCTCGCCCACGGCCCCGCGCCGCCCGACTGGCGGAGCAGCAACGGCGTCGGCGCGGCGGGCAGCGGGAAGCTGGCAAGGCGCGCGCCGGTGTCGAGCGGCCAGCCCCTGGCGATCTGCCGGCTGCCGAGCGCCAGCGTGGTGGTGCCGGCGATCGCGGTGGCAGGATAGGTGCGCGCGAACTTTGCCACCGCCAGCGTGCCCCAGGCGTTGGCCGTCGTCGTGTCCCAACGCCCGCCCGCCTGGCGCTGCGCGACGCCGACCATCAGCCGCGGCCCATCGTCCTGCCAGCCGGGCCGGCCGACCACCGCGAGCAGAGCCTTGAGCGCGCCCTCGTCCGCCGATTGCATCAGCCACCAGGGCGCGCGCGACTGATCGGTCAGGTCGACGCGCGTGCCCTCATAGACGAAGCGGCGGCGCAGCTCCGCCTCGCCCGCGGCACGCAGGTCGGCGGCGTTGGCGAGGCCGGGGATGCGGTCCACCGCCATGATCCAGTCGGCGAGGCCGCTGGTCGGCATCTCGGCATTGGTGAGGCCTACCTGGCCGATCATCGCGGAGGTCGCCGCACCGGCGCGGGCGAGCGCGGTGAAGGCGGCGAGGCGCTGGAGGCGGACGTCGCCATAGCTCTCGTGGCGCAGCCGGCCGTCGAGCACGGCCTTCAATCCCTCGACCATCCGCGTCTTCGATGCCTCGGGGATCGCCAGCCCCGCCTCGCCGGCGAGCGAGAGGACATAGGCGGTGAGCGCCTCCGACCCGTCGAGCGTGTCGCTGGGCCAGTAGCGCAGCAGGCCATCGGGCGCCTGATAAGTCGGGATCTCGGCAGCCAGCTGCGTCCACCCCGCTTGGTCGCCCAGCGCGACCGCGCGGCTCATCCTCTGCTCGAAGCAGGTGTACGGATAAGCGGCCATGAACCGGCGCACCCCCGCCATCGGCGGCGCCAGCGTGTCCGACAAGGCGATATCGACCGAGCCGAAGCCGACGAGCGCGCCGCTGGGCGGGGTGATCGGGATGCGGGTGTCGCCGATCCGCGCCAGCGTTGCCGCCCAGGTCTCCACCGGCACGGCGGGCACCAGCTCCTGCGTCGCGGTCACCCGATCGGCGGCGCGACCGTCGGCGGCGCGCGCGGAGACCTGCCAGCGGATCGTGCCCTGACCGGAGGGTGCGGCGAGGTTCCACGCCACCGGCGCGGCGCCGCCCGCGGGGATGGTGACGGTGATCGGCTTGCCGCGGGCGATCTGCGGAGACAGCGCAACTTCGGCGGTGATCGTCATCGGCCGCGCCGAGCCGTTGCGCAGGGTGAACACGCCCGAATAGGCGTCGCCCGTGCGCACCAAGGGCGGCAGGCCGGCGTAGATCGACAGGTCCTGCGCGGTGCGGATGTCGGCGGTGCCGGTGCCGTAGAGCTGCGCGCCGTCGGTGGCGATCGCGACCAGCTTGAACGAGGAGAGGGCGTCATTGAGCTGCACTGGCACGCGCGCGCGACCGTTTGCGTCGAGCGGCACCCGGCCGCGCCAGAGCAGCACCGGCTGGAAGTTCTCGCGATTGAGCGCGCTCATGTCCGCGCCGCCGCCGCCGCCGGCTTCCACCGCCTTGCGGCCATAGTGGCGCTTGCCGACCACCTGGGTCTGCGCGGTGGAGGTGAGAACCGAAAGCGGCCGCTCGCCCATCATCGCGGTGAGCACGTTCCACGAGTCATTCGGCGCGAGCTGGAGCAGCGCCTGGTCGACCGCGGCGAAGGCGACATCGGCCTGGCGCGCAGGTTTGCCGCTCGGGTCACGCACTTCGATGGCGACGTTGGCGGTCTCGCGCGCGGCGTAGCGCGGCTTGTCAGCGGCGACCTTGACCTGGAGCGTGTGCGCTTCCCAGCCGACCTTCACCTTGGCGATGCCGAGCCGGTAGGCGGGTTTCGACAGATCGACCAGCGCGGTCGGCGCGGGCGCCTCTTCGCGGGCGCCGAACAATCCCTTGAACCAGCCCCACCAGCTCTGCTGCACGCGCCCGCGCACCGCCAGCACCGAGACGAACACGTCGGGTGCATAGGCGCCGGGCATCTTCACCTCGACCACCGGATCGGTGCCGGAGAGATGCGTGGTGAAGCTGGACAGCACGCCCTCGCGCTCCACCGTCACCAGCGCAGTCGCCTCGCGGAATGGCATGCGCACCTGGAAGCGCGCGGTCTCGCCCGCCTTGTAGGACTGCTGCTCGGCGACCACGTCCATCCGGTCACCGTTGTCGCCGCCGAACCACCAGTCATCGTCGCCGGCGAGCCACACCGAGCGCACCGCGCGTGACGTATTGCCGTCCGCATCGGTGGCGGTGGCGACCGCATACACCTCGCCCGAGACGCCGGGGTCGACCGCGCATTGCGCCAGCCCCTGCGCGTCGGTGGTGGCGGTGCAGCTCGCAGAGAGCTTCTCGGTGCGGACCTGGTTGTCGTAAGCGTAGAAGCCGCCGATCAGCCGGCGCCGTGCCGTCAGGATCTGGCGCGAATAGAGCGCTACCGTGATCTTCTGTCCCTCGATCGGCTTGCCGGCGGGGTCGAGCGCGACGAAGCGCAGGCGCAGATCGTCCTGCTTCATCAACCAGCCGTCCGTCTTGACGCCGAGCTGGACGCGCGAGGGCAGGATCGGGATCACGCGCGAGGCGGTAAGCGTCTGGCCGTTGGCGTCCTGATAATCCATCTCGACGGTCATGTCCGCGGCGCCGTCCAATGCGGGCACGTCGATCGTCTGCCGTCGCGCGCCGTTCGCGCCGAGCGTGGCGGGCAGCAGCTGGACGGGCGGCAGCGGCGCCTGCTCCTCCTCGCCGTCGCCGTTGAGCGGCTTCACCCCCTCGGCGATCGCGCGACCGCCGAAGGTGTAGGTCTCGTATCCATCGGGCGCGGAGTCGCGGCGCGTATAGGCAACGCGTACGTCGACCGCGAGATTGGCCGCGCCGCCGCCGGAGAGATAGCCGGCGTAGAGGTCGACCGGCAGCGACCGCGGGCGCACCGCCGGGTCCTTGGGTCCAGTCACGGTCGCGCGCATCGTCGGCAGTCTGTATTCGTCGACGCGGAACGACTGTTCGGTGAAGACGGTGGTGCCGTCGGGCTTGACGAAGCGCAGGTCGTAGTCGCCCATCGGGGCGCCCTGCGGCGCCGCCCAGCTCGTCTCGCCGACGCCATCCGCGCCGATCGCCAGCGGCATCTCGAACACGGTCTCCGAGCCGCGATGCGCGAGGCGGAGCGTACCGGTGAACCCCGGCGGAATCGTGAAGCCGCTGCCATCGGGCTGGCGGACGATGTGCTTCATGTGCACCGTCTCGCCCTGGCGGACGAGCGCGCGATCGAACACGGTGTGGACGATCTCGCCGCGCGCCGAATAGCCATAGGGCAGGTCGAAGTCGTAGGGCCGGATGCCCTCGCCCCATTCGGTCAGCGCGAAGCTCATGTCGTCGCCGCGCCGCGCGGAGACCATCAGCGGGTGCGGGCTGCTCTCGTACTCGCAGCCGCCATAGGTCTGCGGCTCGGGCAAGCCGGGCGGCACCATCAGCCCGCCCGAACGATCGGTGACGCCGCGCGCGAGCAATTTGCCCGTGCAGCTATCGGTGACGCGGATCTCGGCATTGGCGGCGGGCTTGCCGCTGTCGAGTTCTGTCACCCAGGCGAGGCTCTTCTCCCGCCCCCATTTGAAGTGGACCGACAGGTTGGTGACCAGCGCCGCGGCGGCGACGTAGCGCGGCGCCTTGCGCCCCAGCAGCGCCTCGCCCAGCACCGGGCTGGCCAGTTCGACCACGTAGAAGCCGGGCTTCGACAGCGGAATGCCAACCACCTCGAAGGCACGGCCCTTGCCGGGCAGGCCGACGGTGAGCGCGGCACCCTCGCTCAGGATCGCCTTGTCGCCGGTGTGATTGATCCGGCGCACCACCTCGCCCTTGGCGTCGCGTACCTCCTCGACATTGCTGTCGTCGGCCTTGTCCACCTTGCGCAGCCAGTCCGCGACCGCGCCGTCACCGCCCTCGACCCGCAGCGACTGGCCGGCGACCGTGAGATTGCGGCCCTGCAACGCAACCGTGAGGTTGCGGCCCTGCAACGCCGGCTCGACGTTGCGGACGGTGACGGGAAGGACGCCGCCTTCCTTCGCCTCGAGGATGCCGAACGGCGCGGCGAACTTCACCAAGGGCGGCGCCTGGTCGAAGCGGATCGCCAGCGGGAAGCGCTCCGCATTGGACAGCGTGCGCCCGCTCTCGTCCTTCACCCCCGCCGGCAGCGTCAGCGTGCCCGCCACCCCAGCGGCGAACGGCGGCGCGAACGCCACATCGCTGATCGTCGCGCGCTTCTTATCGTCGTCCGAGAAGGTGGGCGAAACCGTCTTGCCATCGGGCAGCGCGATGCGGATGCCCTTCGCGGCGGACATCGGCACCGGTGCGGAGAAGCGCACATAGGCCTTCTCGACCGGGCTGCACCCCGCCTGCGCGTTCACCCGCGAACATTCGAACCGCGCCGCGAACGGCTTGCGCACGGTGAAGTCGAAGCGCTGGTCCGCCCCCGCGGTCTTGCCGTTCGCGCCGGCGATCCCCGCGCCCCAGACCAGCGACACATCGCGCTCCGGCGGCAGCGGCCGGCCGCATTGCAGCGCGACGACGCTGGCGAGCGCGCGGGCACGCGTCGCGGCATCGGTGGGCACGGTGGTCGGCAGCCCGCCGTTCTCCAGAAAGTTGCGCGTCTGCCAGTCGTCGCTGCCCATCGCGCCCAGCAACTTGCCCGGCACCTCGGGCCCAAGCACGCGCACCGGGATCTTCTCGCCGATCCCGTCCACCGCGCAATAAGCGTTGGCGGCCACCGACGCGGGCGTCGCGGGCATGTTCGCCGCGACCAGGAACGCCTGGTCCTCCTCGATCTCGTCGCCGCTCCCAGAGGGAAGCACCGCGCGCGCGGTCGGCCCGCCGGAATCGACGGTGAAGCTGCGCTGCGCGGGCAGTTCATAGCCCGCGGCGGAGCGCAGCCCTTCGCGCGTCTTGACGGTGCAGGTGGTGCCGCCCGGCAGCCCGGTCGCAAACTCCCAGACCCAGGTCTGCTGGTCGACCCAGCGGCCCTCGCCGCCGATCGCGCACTCCACCGTGGCCGGCGCCGCGGCGCGGGGATCGCCCAGCGGCACCATCGCCTGGCTGAACCGGAGGGTGAACCGCTCGATCGCACCGCCACCGATGCCGGGCGTTGCCAGGATCACCTGCGGGCTCGAGTCCCCCGAAGCCGCCAGCGGTGCGATGGCCAGCGCCAGCAGCGCGATCCGGGTCCACAGGCGCATTCCGATCTCCCTTGGCAACGAGCTTATCGGTTGCGCGCGGGCGGGGGAAGCGTAGCGCTGCCGGGCGGGTTCTGGTCCAAAACGGAGACGATCCGGGCGTTTGCGCTTGCTTCGCATGTATTTGTCCGGGGATACGCTGGGCCTGAAGGGGGACGTGGGTGTGGGGGCACTCGTCTGGCTGGTCGACGCGTGCCTGCGCGAGGCGCTGCTGTTCGCCGGCGCCGGCTTCCTCGTCGGCGGCATCGACGATCTCGCCATCGACCTGATGTGGCTGCGCGGCCGCATCGTCGCCCGCTTCGCCGCGCCACCCTCGATCGACACCCTGCCCCGCGCCGATCCGCCGCTGCGTCTCGCGATCTTCGTACCCGCCTGGCGCGAGGATCGGGTGATCGGCGCGATGCTGCGCAGTGCGCTCGGACGCATCCGGCACGCCGATTATGCGATCTATGTCGGCGCCTATCCCAACGATCCCGCGACCATCGCCGCGGTCGAGGCGGTGGACGATCCGCGCGTCCGGCTGGTGATCGGTCCGGTGCCGGGGCCAACTACCAAAGCCGGCAATCTCAATGCGATGTGGTCAGCTTTGCGTTCGGACGATGCCGCCGCGGGGCGTGCCACCGACGCGCTGATCCTGCATGACGCCGAGGACGTGGTCGACGCAGACGAGCTACGGATCCACGACGCGCTGCTGCGCAGCCATGTCGCGGTGCAGGTGCCGGTGGTGCCGCTGATCGACCCCGCGCATCGCCTGGTCAGCGGTCACTATGCCGACGAATTCGCGGAGAGCCACAGCAAGAATCTGATCATCCGCGCGGACCTCGGCCATGGCCTGCCGCTCGCCGGCGTCGGCTGCGCGATCCGCTGCGAGGTGCTCGCGATGCTCGGAGGCCAGACGCCGTTCGATCCCGGCAGCCTCACCGAAGACTATGAGCTGGGCCTGAAGCTCGGCGCATCGGGTCATGCGGTGGCGTTCGCGCGCTATCGCAATCTCGGCGGACGACTGATCGCCACCCGTGCCTATTTCCCGAGCCGCATATCGACCGCGGTGCGGCAGAAGGCGCGCTGGATGGTCGGCATTGCGCTCGCTGGATGGGACCGGACCGGCTGGTCGCGCGGGCTCGCTTGGCGCGACCATTGGATGCGGATGCGTGACCGCCGCGCGCCATTGGCCGTGCTGGTGCTTGCCGCCGCTTACCTGGCGCTGGTCGCCTGGGGACTGTCGCTTGTCCTGCACGCGCTGGTCGGAACGCCAGTGCCGCCGCTCGGCCCGGCTCTGCGCAGGCTGACGATGGTCAACACGGCGCTGCTCGCCTGGCGCCTCGCGATGCGGATCGCAATGACAAGCGGCCTCTATGGCTGGCGCGAGGGAGCGCGCGCGATCCCGCGATTGCTGGTGGCGAACTACATCTCGCTGCTTGCCGTGAGCAAGGCGTTGCGGCGCTATCTCGGCACGCTCCGCGGTACGCCCGTGCGCTGGGACAAGACCGAGCATGTCTTTCCCGCAGAGGCCATGCTCGCGGAGGCGCCGTGACGGGGCGGGGCCGCCCGATCCGCTTCCTGATCGCGGTGGTCGGCGTCTGGGTGGGCGTCCGCGCGGCGCTGCTGTGGCCGATGGCGGAGGTGTTGCCGAAGGCGGCACGCGTGCTGGTGCCGCCCGCCGCGGCCGAGGGGACGAGTGTCCGAAGAGTGATGCGGACCTTTAAGCCGGTGCCCGTGCGGACGATTACACGGGCTGCGTCGCGACTCTCGACCGAAAAAGTCCCCGAGGGGATGGCCCACGTGGCCCCTTCGATCGGTGCCGACGCCGCCTTTCCCCGGAAGATCGCCGGGATCGTCGTACCGGCCGCAGGGCATGTGCCCGTCGATGCATCGCCGCTGCCGGGCACAGGCTACCCGCCGGCGTTCCGCGCCTCGCGCTGGAGCGGCAGCGGCTGGGCAATCGCGCGGCCCGGCGGCCGGGCGACGCCCTTCGCCAGCCAACTCGGCGGCAGCCAGGCGGGCCTGCGCCTCGCCTACGCGCTGAACGATGCGCGTCGGGTCGCGGTCTACGGCCGCGTCTCCGCCGCACTCGACAGCCGGCAGCAGGAGGGGGCGATCGGGTTGGAC
>NZ_JBELLZ010000005.1:0-73919 GCF_042096255.1 Sphingomonas sp.
ACAGGTCCTCCGCGATCGACTTGTTGCGGCGCTGCAGCCAGTTGTAGGCGAGCACAGCCGGAACCGCGACGACCAGGCCGAGCGCGGTCATGATCAGCGCCTCACCGACCGGACCGGCGACCGCGTCGATCGACGCCTGACCAGCCGCGCCGATCTTGATCAGCGCGCGATAGATGCCGATCACGGTGCCGAACAGGCCGATGAACGGCGCGGTCGCGCCGACCGTGGCGAGGAACGCCAGGCCCGAGTTGAGCTGCGAGTTGATCGACGCCTCCGACCGGGCGAGCGAGCCGTGCAGCCAGTCGTGCGCCTCGACCGGATCGGTCAGCTTGGTGTGCTGCTCCTGCGCGGCGAGACCGTCGTCGACGATCTGCTTGTACGCGGAGTTCTTCTCCAGCTTGGCCGAGCCCTCGCGCAGGCTGTTCGACGACCAGAAGGTGGCGCCAACGCGCTTGCCCTGCGCGATCACCTTCTGCTGCTCGAACAGCTTGGTGAACAGGATGTAGAGCGAGACGAACAGCATCAGCACGAGGATCGCGAAGACGGTCTGCGAGATGAGGCCGCCTTCCTTGAGCGCCGGGATGAGGCCGTACGGGTTTTCCCCCTTGGCCGCCGCGGGCGCCGCCGCGAGGATGGTGGTCAGCATGATCGGTTTCTTCCCTTCAGATAGGCTTCAATGACGTTTGAACTTGGAGGTCGAGCGGGTGGCCGGGGGGCGAGCCCTCCGGCAGCCATCAATCTTCCGGCAACACCCAGCGGACCGGTAGCGTGTAGGTGGACGTGATCGCGTTGCCCGCCTCGTCCTTGGCCGGAGTGAAGCGCACCCGGCTCCGGGCGATCCGACAAGTCGTACTGTCCAGATCCGAGTTGCCGCTGCCCGTAGTGATGGAGCAGTCGCTCACGCGACCATCGGTGCCGATGGTGAGACGCGCCACCACACGGCCCTGAGCGCCGGCGCGCTGCGCCGCGGGCGGATAGGCGTCCGGCCCGAAATACTGGCCCGGATTGCCCTTCGCCTTGGCCGCCTGCGAGACGCGCGGCGGGGCCGGCGGCGCGGGCGGGGCCGGGGGCGCCGGGGGCGCGACCACCGGGGTCGGGATATAGACCGGCGGGGGCGTCTGCACCGTCGCGATCGGCGGCGGCGGCGTCGGAGTCCGCACGATCGGCGGCGGCGCCACGACCGGCGGCGGCGTCATCGGCTGATCCGGCGGCGGGGGTGGCGGCTCTTCGGGAGGCGGGGGTGGCGGTTCCTCGATCTCGATCACATTGAGATCTTCCGCGGCCTTCTTGACGTACTGGTACGCCAGGCCGGTCACAAAGGCATAACCGACAGCCGCGAGGATGATCGCCACGACGACGATCGCCACCATTCGGCTGCCAGTTGTGTCACGATCAGCGTAAGCCATTCAGCAACCAAACTCCTTAAACTGCCTGGGTCCGGAAAATGCGCCCTGCCGTAGCGTCGTACGGCCAGGCCCCTCCGGAGCGGATGAATCCGCATGCCTGCCCCAGTGTGATATCGTTGCCTTACAAACGACGCAAACGCTTTGTCGGGCGCAACAAACGAACAATCGCCTTGCTTTCGATTTAATTCTGTAATCGGGTACGCTGTTGGGGTAGCGGTCACGCCATGACGTCACGCCTTAAATCGCTGCCGCTCGTGCTGTTTGCATTGGGCGCGCAGGCTCTTCCGCAAGGTGCCTCAGCCCAGTCCGAAGTGTCAGCGGCGGCAAGCCTCCCCTATGCGGATCGTGCCGATCTGGTCCTCGCCAGCCCGGTGATCGTTGATGGCATGATCCGCTCCGCGGCGAGGATAAAAGGAGCCGAGGCGGTCGGCTTGGCGCCGGGGCTGGCGCGATTCTACGTCGAGACGGACGTGCTGGCGCTGCTGCGCAGCCCGGGCGCGCTGCCGCAACGGATCGGCTATCTGCTGGACGTCGCGCCGGATGCCTCCGGCCGCCTGCCCAAGCTGCGCAAGATGCGCGTGCTGGTGTTCGCGCGACAGGTTCCCGGCAGTGCGGGACAGTTGCAACTGGTGTCGCCGGCGGGACAGCAGGCCTGGTCGCCCGCTCTTGACGCCTCGGTCCGGGCAATCGCCGCCGAGGCGGTGAGCCGTGACGCGCCCCCGCAGGTGACCGGAGTAGGCAATGCCTTCCACGTCGCCGGCTCGCTTCCCGGCGAGGGCGAGACGCAGATCTTCCTTCAGACTGCGGACAATCGACCGGTTTCGCTTTCGGTGCTGCGGCGCCCGGGCGAGCAGCCGCGGTGGGCGGTAGCGCTGAGCGAGATCGTCGACGATGCCGCCGCCCCGCCCCGGCGCGAGACCCTGCTCTGGTATCGGCTCGCCTGCGCGCTGCCTCGCGAACTGCCGTCGCGCAGCACCGCGCAGATGGAAGGCAATGACGCGGACATCGCGCGGGAGGATTACCGCTTTGTGCTCGCGCGGCTGGGTGCCTGCGAGCGAACGCTTCCGCCGATTCAGTGACCGGCGGCTATTCGCCGCCGCCGGGCACCATTGCGGCCTCTTCATCAGCCTGCCGGCGCTCGGCGGCATAGAGGCGGTTCCATAGCTGGGTGCAGCCGGTCTGGCCGCCGGTGCCGACGGGCGAGCAGGTGTTGGGCAGACCGCCCGCCACGCGGCTGACCTGGTCCACGGTCGCGGCCCGATTTACCCAGCTGCCGCGATTGGCGGGCACCTCCGCCCGGTTCCGCATCTCCTTGGGAATACGGTATTGCTCGTCCGGTTCGATCCGGCTGCACACCACCACTTCCTCCGCGGTCGATTCGGGGCATTTCTGATCGCCGGTGATGGTCACGCTGCGCACCCGATCGGGCGAGCGGCCTTCCTCGGCCTGGGCGAGCGCGGTGGCTGGCGCGAGTGCCAGCGCGGCGGCAAGGAACGGGCGGAACATGGGGCGACCTCCTGTGTGCAGGATCAACGTCCTTGCAGGCGCTTCTATCCTCCGCGTTGCAGCGGATGTCGATGCGGCAACGGTTGCGGGGCACGGCGCTTCGGCTATGGCGGGCGGCGCATGATCCTGGTCATCGACAATTACGACAGCTTCACCTGGAACCTGGTCCATTATCTTATGGAGCTGGGCGTGGAAGTGCGGGTGGAGCGCAACGACGCGATCTCGGCGGGGCAGGCGCTCTCCAGCGGCGCCGAGGCGTTCCTGATCTCTCCCGGCCCCTGCACGCCCAATGAGGCCGGCGTCAGCCTGGACTTGGTCGCCGCCTGCGCCGATGCGGGCCGGCCGCTGCTGGGCGTGTGCCTGGGACACCAGGCGATCGGCCAGCATTTCGGGGGATCGGTGGTGCGCGGCGGGCTGATGCACGGCAAGACCTCTCCGGTGGAGCATGACGGCAGCGGCGTCTTCGCCGACCTCCCCTCCCCCTTCACCGCGACGCGCTATCACAGCCTGGTAGTCGAGGACGTGCCCGATGCGCTGCGGGTCAATGCCAGCGTGGACGGGCGGGTGATGGGACTGCGCCACGCGACCCTGCCGATCCACGGCGTGCAGTTCCACCCGGAGAGCATCGCCACCGAACATGGCCATGCCCTCCTCGCCAATTTCCTGCGACTGGCGGGGATCGAGGTTCGCAAACCCGCATGACCACCTTTGCGCTTCTTCCCGATCCCGCCACGCCCTTGTCGCGCGAGAGCGCGGCGCAGGCGTTTGCAGACATCCTCGACGGGCGCACCAGCGAGGCGGCAATCGCGGACTTCCTGATCCGCCTCTCCGGCCGCGGCGAGACCTCGATCGAGATCGCCGAGGCGGCGCGGGCGCTGCGCGAACGACTGATTCCCATTGAGGCGCCGGCTGGCGCGATCGATGTATGCGGCACCGGCGGCGACGGGCACCACACGCTCAACGTCTCCACCGCGGTTAGCCTGGTGGTCGCCGCCTGCGGCGTGCCGGTCGCCAAGCACGGCAACCGCGCCGCTTCCTCGAAGGCGGGCGCCGCCGACACGCTGGAGGCACTGGGCCTCGACATGGATCGCGCCGGCGCGCGGGCGGAGGAGACGCTGGCGGAGATCGGCATCTGCTTCCTGTTCGCCGCCAACCATCACCCCGCCATGCGGCGGATCACCCCGATCCGGCGGCAGATCGGGCGGCGGACGATCTTCAACCTGATGGGGCCGCTCGCCAATCCGGCGCGAGTGACACGCCAGCTGATCGGCATCGCCCGGCCCGATTATGCGCCGGTCTATGCCGAGGCGCTGGCGCAGCTGGGCAGCGAGGCGGCGTTGGTGGTGTCGGGCGAGGAAGGGCTGGACGAGGTGTCAGGCGCCGGGCCGACAGTGGTGGAGGCGATCGGCGACGCGCACCTGCCGCGGACGATCACGCCCGAGGACGCCGGCCTGCCGCGCCAGCCCATCGAGGCGATCCGCGGCGGCGACCCGGCGTACAATGCACTGGCGCTGCGCCGGCTGCTCCGTGGCGAGGCGGGCGCCTATCGTGATGCGGTGCTGCTCAACGCCGCGGTGGCGCTGACCTTGGCGGGCGAGACGCTGACCGGGGGCGTGGGGCGGGCGGCGGAGGCGATCGATTCGGGTGCCGCCGATGCGCTGCTCGACAAGTGGATCGCCTGGGGATGACGGTCCTCGACACCATCCTCGCCACCAAGCGCGCCGAGGTGGCGGATCGCTCCGCCTGCCGGACTATGGGCGATCTCGATGTGGCGGCACGGGCGCAGTCGGCTCCGCGGGGCTTTCGCGCGGCGCTCGACCGGGCGCCCGGCTTCGGGCTTGTTGCCGAGATCAAGAAGGCGTCACCGTCGAAGGGGCTGATCCGGGCCGACTTCGATCCCCCAGCGCACGCGCGCGCTTATGCCGCGGGCGGGGCGGCGTGCCTGTCGGTGCTGACCGATGCCGATTATTTCCAGGGGCATGAGGAGTATCTGGTCGCCGCGCGCGGCGCCTGTGATCTGCCGATACTGCGCAAGGACTTCACCGTCGATCCGTGGCAGGTCGCCGAGGCGCGCGCGATCGGGGCCGATGCGGTGCTGGTGATCATGGCGGCGCTCGACGATGGCGCCGCGGCCGAGATCGAGGCGGCGGCGATCGAGCGCGGCATGGACGTGCTGGTCGAGGTGCATGACGCGGACGAGCTGGAGCGGGCGCTGCGGCTCCGGTCCCGGCTGATCGGCGTCAACAACCGCGACCTGCGCGACTTCTCGGTCGATTTCGCGCGCACCTATGAACTGGTCGGCCGCGCGCCGGCGGGATGCACCTTCGTCGCGGAGAGCGGGCTCACCTCGCGCGCTGACCTCGACGCAATGGCCGAACACGGCGTGCGTTGCTTCCTGATCGGCGAATCGCTGATGCGGCAGGCGGATGTCGAGGCGGCGACGCGGGCGCTGCTCGGGTGAGCGGGCTCACCCACATCGACGCGGCGGGTGCGGCACGGATGGTGGACGTCGGCGGCAAGGCGAGCACGGTACGCGAGGCGGTCGCCACCGGTCAGATCGCGATGTCGAAAAAGGCGGCGCGCGCGATCGCCGAAGGCGCGGTCGCCAAGGGCGACGTGCTGGCGGTGGCGCGGGTCGCCGGAATCATGGCGGCGAAACGGACCAGTGACCTGGTCCCGCTCTGCCACCCCCTCCCCCTCACCCGCGCCTCGATCGAGCTGGAGGTGGACGCGGGAGGCGTCACCGCGACCGCCACTGTCTCCACCGCCGGGCAGACCGGGGTGGAGATGGAGGCGCTGACCGCCGTTTCGGTGGCGCTGCTCACGATCTACGACATGGCCAAAGCACTCGACAAAGCCATGACGATCGGCGGCGTCCGGCTGTTGCGTAAGACGGGCGGCAAGTCCGGCGACTGGTCGGCCGAGGCTGTCGCCGGTGAGTGATCTCAAGCTGTTCCGAATTTCGGACGCGGGTGCGGACGAGCTGACGCCCCAGGCCTTGCAGGTCGAACGTTCACTCCAGCGGACGTTCGAGGCAAGCCTGCCGACGCTGCTGGGCGTACGCTTTCTCGCCACCGAATACAGCACCGGCCCGGTTCATGGCGGGCGTATCGACACGCTGGGCATCGACGAGAACAACACACCCGTCATCATCGAGTATAAGCGCGCGCTCAACGAGAACGTGATCAACCAGGGGCTGTTCTATCTCGATTGGCTGCTGGATCATCGTCGCGAGTTTCAGTGGCTGGTGCTGGAGGTGCTGGGCAAGGAGATCGCGGATGCGGTAGACTGGACCGCACCGCGGCTGGTGTGCGTGGCGGGCGATTTCACGCGGTATGACAATCATGCGGTCAAGCAGATCAATCGCTCGATCGAGCTGATCCGCTATCGTCGATTCGGCGAGGACCTGCTGGCGATCGAACTGGTTCACGTGCCGCAAAGCAAGCGCGCGGTGGCCGCCGTCGCGGACCCGCTCCCCCAGCGCTCGGATGTCATCGCCGATCCGTATCTCACCCAGCGGATCGACTATCGCCTGCAGCAGGCCACGCCCGACCTGCGCGATCTGTGGGACAGCGTGGTCGCCACGATCATGGCATTCGGCGACGATGTGCAGCACAAGGAACTGAAGCTGTACCACGCCTTCAAGCGGCTGAAGAACTTCGTGTGTCTGGAACTCTACACCTCCAACAAGGTCGTGCTGGCCTCTCTGAAGTTGGACCCTGACACCGTTGCTCTGGAACCCGGCTTCACCCGTGACATGCGCGGGGTCGGCCATTTCGGGACCGGCGACCTTCAGGTCACGATCGCCTCGGCCGAGGACATCGCACGGGCGCACCATCTGCTTCAGCGCGCGTATGAGTCGAACTGACCTCCTCCCCGTTGCCGAGGCGCAGGCGCGGCTGGTTGCGGCGGCGCGGCCGGTGAGTGTGGAAACGGTGCCGTTGGGCGAGGCGCTCGGCCGCTGGGCAGCGGCACCAGCGGTGGCGCGGCGGACGCAGCCGGCTTCGGACCTGTCGGCAATGGACGGTTATGCGATCCGCTTCGCCGATTTGCCCGGCCCGTGGACTGTGATCGGGGAGAGCGCGGCGGGCCGGGCGTTCGAAGGCCTAGTCGGCGCGGGCGAGGCAGTGCGAATCTTCACCGGTGCGGCAATGCCGGCGGGCGCCAATTCGGTGCTGGTCCAGGAGGAAGCGGCGCGTGACGGCGCGCGGCTGACGCTCGCGGGCGAGGGCCCGCCGCACCTCGGGCGCAACGTGCGGCCCCGCGGTCTGGATTTCGATGAAGGCCAGCCCCTCATCGCCGCGGGCGAGCGGCTGACGCCGGCGCGGCTCGCGGTGGCGGCGACCGGCGGCGTGTATGAGGTGCCGGTCCGGCGCCGGGTACGGGTGGCGATCGCCTCCACCGGCGACGAACTGGTCGAGCCCGGTCCGGGGTTGCCGCCCGATCGCCTGCCCGAATCGAACCGGCTACTGCTGCGGTCGCTACTTGCCGACTTGCCGGTCGAGATCGTCGACCTCGGCATCCTGCCCGACCGGCTGGAGACCATCCGCGATGCCTTCGCCAGGGTGCGCTGCGACCTGCTGGTCACCACTGGCGGCGCCTCGGTGGGCGATCACGACCTCGTCCGCCCCGCGCTGGAGGCGGCGGGCGCGACGATCGACTTCTGGCGGATCGCGCTCCGCCCCGGCAAGCCGATGATGGCGGGGCGGCTGGGCGATGCGCAGGTGCTGGGGCTGCCGGGCAATCCCGTATCTGCCTTCGTGACCACCCTGCTGTTTGTGAAGCCGGTGATCGCGGCGCTGGCCGGCGCGGCCGATCCGCTGCCGCGCACCACCCGCGGCGTGCTGGGCGAGGACCTCGCCGCCAACGGCGCACGCACCGACTACCTGCGCGCCGAACTGCGCGACGGGCGCCTCCATGCCGCTGCGATCCAGGACAGTTCGATGCTGCTGACGCTGGCGCGAGCGAACTGCCTGATCGTGCGCGAGGCCCATGCCCCACCCGCGCGGGTGGGCGATGCGGCGGAGATCCTGATGATCGCTTGACGGCAGCACGAACGTTCCGTATTGGTTCGCCGTCTGTTCGCCAGGGAGCGCCCGCCATGCTGACGCGCAAGCAACACGAGCTCATCTGCTTCATCAACGATCGCTTGGGCGAGACCGGCGTGTCGCCTTCGTTCGAGGAGATGAAGGAAGCGCTGGAGCTCAAGTCCAAGTCCGGCGTCCACCGGCTGATCTCGGCGCTGGAGGAGCGCGGCTTCCTGCGACGCCTGCCCAATCGGGCGCGCGCGCTGGAAGTGATCCGCATGCCGGAGCGGACCGAGCCCAAGCGCCCTGCCGCGCCGCGTGCCCCTGCCCGCGCCATCCCTGAACCCGCCAATGACGTGGTCGAGGTGCCGCTGCACGGCCGGATCGCCGCCGGCGTGCCGATCGAGGCGATCGAGGGCACGTCGACCTTGTCGGTGCCCGCGGCGCTGCTCGGCTCGGGCGAACATTATGCGCTGGAGGTGTCGGGCGACTCGATGGTCGAGGCGGGCATCCTCGACGGCGATTACGCGCTGATCCGCCGCCAGGAGGTCGCGCGCGACGGCGAGATCGTGGTGGCGCTGGTCGACGAGGCCGAAGCGACGCTCAAATATTTCCGCCGCGAGGGCGCGATGATCCGCCTTGATCCCGCCAACCGCGCCTATGATCCCCAGCGCTACGCCCCGGCGCAGGTGCGGGTGCAGGGCAAGCTTACCGGACTGCTCCGTCGCTACGATTGACGCGGTCGGGTCTCGGGTCGGACCGGCGTTTCCGGTCGCGTGGCCACCGATTCCGGCGGAACTGGTCTTCCGCTTCTGCTGAGCGCGCAGCCGCCACACGCCAGGGATGCGTATCCTCGGATGACAGCACCGTCCGTACCGTTCCGATGCTGAGCGTGACGGCGACACCGCCGCTTCGGGCGAGCACCAGGCGGTCGAGGCGCAGCCAGCGAGGGCGGCAGCGCTTGGGTAAGCGGCGCTCGCTGACGACGATGTCGGCCTTTTCACAGGCGCGGACCAGTTCGCCGGCCGGGACCAGATAGGCCGAGCGGGTCGCGAGGATCGTCCACCGGCGGCCGCTTTCCTCGGGCATGACCATGCACAGATCGCGGCTGCACCGCGCCTCCGGGCGCTCGGCCAACCAGCCGGGCTCGCCATCGAGCCCGCCATTCTCCGCCAGCATGTCGCGGACATAGTCGCCTGCCCGGTCGCGGAGCAGCGCCATCGTGCCGCCGGTGCGGATCGCCAGGTGCCGGCCGTCACCGGTGACCAGCAGGTCGGGCGCGGGTGTCGCCAGCGCCCAGGTCGCCCCGACCAGGATCGGCAGCAATCCGGCGACCCGCCATCGTGTTCGCCACAAGGCCAGCCACAGCCCGCCCGCGACGATCAGCGCGAAGGCCCCGCCCGGCATCGCGGGCAGAGCGGTGACCGCACCGGGCGCGGTCGCCACCCGATGCGCCAGCCAGAGCAGCAGCGCGAGGCCGCGCTCCACCAGCCACCACACCGGCCAACCGAGGCCGATCGCATCGAGCGCCAACGCCAGCGCCTCCAGCGGCATGATCACGAAGGTCGTGAACGGGATCGCGACGATGTTGGCCAGCGCGCCGTACAACCCGGCCTTGTGGAAGTGATACACCGCCACCGGCATCAGCGCGGCTTCCACCACCAGGCCGGTGAGCAGCAGCGAGCCGCCGGCGCGGGCGAGGCGCGCCACCTGCCCCTCTTCCCGCCGCTCGAAGCAGCGCCGGACGAAGGGCGCCTCGTGTAGCGCGACGATCGCGGTGATCGCGGCGAAGGACAGCTGGAAGCTTGGCCCGACCAGCGATTCGGGCCAGAGCACCAGCACCACCAAGGCGCCCACCGCCACCAGCCGCAGCGTGATCGCCTCGCGCCCCGCCGCCATCGCGCCGAGCACCAGCAAGGCGGCGATGCACGAGCGCACCGTCGGCACCTCCGAGCCGGCCAACATGGTGTAACCGACCGCCGTCAGCGCGGCGGCGCCCGCCGCAACCAGCGGCAGTCTCAGGCGCAGTGCGAGCCAGGGGCTGAGTGCCAGCACGCGGAGCACCACCATCATGGTAATCCCCACCACCGCGGTAAGGTGCAACCCGCTGACCGAGAGCAGGTGCGCGAGGCCGGCACGACGCATCGCCTCGGCATCAGGCTCGCCGATCGCACCGGTGTCGCCGGTCACCAGCGCCGCTGCGATCCCGCCGGCGCTTCCCGGCGCCTGCGCCTGGATGTGCCGGGTCAGACGCGCGCGCGTCGCCTCGGCCTGGCCGGGCGCCAGCACCTCGACCGGCGCGAAGGCACGGCCGGTGGCACCGATGCCGGCGAACCAGGCGACGCGCGCGAAATCATAGGCGCCGGGCACGGCGGGGCCGGGCGGCGGCATCAGGCGGGCGCGCAGCCGCACCTGCGCGCCGCGGGCGAGGTCGGCCGGCGCGTCCGCCTCCGCGACATTGACGCGCACCACCGGCGGTACCGGCACCGGCGCCTCGATCACCCGCACCGTACGCAGCCGCAGCCGGACCAGTTCGCGCGCGGCCAGCCGGTCGATCCGCTCGACTTGCGCCTCGATCCGCACGATCGCGGGCCGCGCCAGCACCGGTGCCCGGACCTGCTCTGCCCGCCACCAGGCCAGCGCCACGCCGGCGGTGATCGCCAGCGCCCCGCTCGCGACCGCCACACCGGCCCGGCCGCCGCGCCAGCATGCCAGCGCCAGCGCCGCCATCGCGAGGGCAAGCGCCATGACGCTGAGCCACGCGCGCGCGCTATCCAGCCCGAACCACGTCGCCACTCCCGCCCCCAGGCAGACCGGCAGCCAGAGCACCAGCTGGTCGCGTTCCGCCTCCAGCAATCGTTCGACACCGGCACGCAGTCGCGCGGGCGTTTGTAGCCGCCCGTCGAAGATGCTAGCGCGCGCGGCAAGATCGGCCATCGGCCGCAGCCTGGGAGCAAGCGCGCGTGGGCGCAACCGACAACACCGCACCGACCATCGTCACCCGATTCGCCCCCTCCCCCACCGGATTCCTGCACATCGGCGGCGCGCGCACCGCCTTGTTCAACCTGCTGTTCGCGCGGCACCACGGTGGCCGTTTCCTGTTGCGTATCGAGGATACCGATCGCGCGCGCTCCACCCAGCCGGCGATCGACGCGATCCTTTCCGGCATGCGCTGGTTGGGGCTCGACTGGGACGGTGACGCGGTATTCCAGTTCGCGCGCGCCGATCGCCATGCCGAGGTGGCGCAGGCGATGGTCGAGTCGGGTCATGCCTATCGCTGCTACATGACCGCGGAGGAGATCGACGCGATGCGCGCCGAGGCGCAGGCGGCGAAGCAGCCGCTGCGCATCCGCTCGCCCTGGCGCGACCGCACCGACCATCCCGAGGGTCAGCCCTTCGTCGTGCGCCTCCGCGCACCGACCGAAGGCGCGACCACGATCCACGACCGGGTGCAGGGCGAGGTCACCGTCCAGAATGCCGAGCTGGACGATCTGGTCCTGCTCCGCTCCGATGGCACCCCCACCTACATGCTCGCGGTGGTGGTCGACGATCACGACATGGGGGTGACGCACGTCATTCGCGGCGACGACCATCTCAACAACGCCTTCCGCCAGCTACCGATCTACCGCGCGATGGAATGGCCCGAGCCGGTCTATGCCCACATCCCGCTGATCCACGGCAGCGATGGCGCCAAGCTCTCCAAGCGGCACGGCGCGGTCGGGATCGAGGCCTATCGCGACGAGCTCGGCATCCTGCCCGAGGCGCTCGACAACTACCTGCTCCGGCTCGGCTGGGGGCATGGCGATGCGGAGATCATCAGCCGCGCGCAGGCGATCGAATGGTTCGACATCGACGCGGTCGGCAAGGGCCCGTCGCGATTCGATCTCAAGAAGCTCGAGCATTTGAACGGTCACTACATCCGCGAGGCGGACGATTCGCGGCTCGCCGCGCTGGTGTCGGAGAAGCTCGGCCTCGACGCCGCAGACCCGCATCGCGCGCTGCTCGAAGCGGCCATGCCCGCGCTCAAGCCGCGGGCCGCCAACCTTAACGAACTGACCGAGGCCACCGCCTTCCTGTTCGCCACACGACCGCTGCCGATCGCGGTCGATGCGGCCCCGCTCCTCGCTGGCGAGGCGCCGCGGCTCCTCGCCCGGCTGCACGCCGCCCTTGACGCGGTGCAGCATTGGAATACGGAGAGTCTCGAAGACGCGGTACGGCAGGTTGCCGAGGCCGAGGGCGTCAAGCTCGGCCAGGTCGCCCAGCCGCTCCGTGCCGCCCTTACCGGACGCAGAACCTCGCCCGGCATCTTCGACGTCCTGGTGTTGTTGGGACGCGACGAAAGCCTGGCCCGGATCTCCGACCAGACCGCTCTACAGGAGAACGCATGACCGACACCGCCAAGCTGACGCTGCAGGGCAAGGAATTCGACTATCCGGTGCTGTCCGGCACTGTCGGACCCGACGTGGTCGACATCCGCAAACTCTACGGCCAGACCGACGCCTTCACCTACGATCCCGGCTTCACCTCCACCGCGAGCTGCCGGTCGGAACTGACCTATATCGATGGTGACAAGGGCGTGCTGCTTCACCGCGGCTATCCGATCGGCGAGCTGGCCGAACAGTCCAGCTTCATGGAAGTCGCCTATCTGCTGCTCAACGGCGAACTGCCCAAAGCCGACGAGTTGGGCACCTTCACCAACACCATCACCCGCCACACGATGGTGCACGAGCAGCTGGCGAACTTCTATCGCGGCTTCCGGCGCGATGCGCACCCGATGGCGATCATGTGCGGCGTGGTCGGCGCGCTCTCGGCCTTCTACCACGATTCGACCGACATCCACGATCCCGAGCAGCGCACCATCGCCAGCCACCGGCTGATCGCCAAGATGCCGACGATCGCGGCGATGGCCTACAAGTACAGCGTCGGGCAGCCGTTCCTCTATCCGGACAATTCGCTGTCCTACACGGGCAACTTCCTGCGCATGACCTTCGGCGTGCCGGCCGAACCCTATGTGGTGAACCCGGTGGTCGAGAAGGCGATGGACCGAATCTTCATCCTCCACGCCGATCACGAGCAGAATGCGTCCACCTCGACCGTGCGGCTTGCCGGCTCGTCCGGCGCCAACCCATTCGCGTGCATCGCGGCAGGCATCGCGTGCCTGTGGGGCCCGGCCCATGGCGGCGCCAACGAGGCGGCGCTCAACATGCTGCGCGAGATCGGCCGGCCCGAGCGCATCCCGGAATATATCGCCCGCGCCAAGGACAAGAACGATCCGTTCCGCCTGAT
Organism: Sphingomonas sp.; assembly: GCF_042096255.1. Taxonomy (GTDB): domain Bacteria; phylum Pseudomonadota; class Alphaproteobacteria; order Sphingomonadales; family Sphingomonadaceae; genus Sphingomonas. Next base: position 13,226 of record NZ_JBELLZ010000005.1, read on the forward strand.
GGGCTTCGGCCACCGCGTGTACAAGAACTACGATCCGCGCGCGACCGTGATGCAGAAGACCGTGCGCGAGGTGTTCGAGAGCCTCAAGGTCTCCGATCCCGTGTTCGAGACCGCGCTGCGCCTGGAGGAACTGGCGCTTTCCGACGATTATTTCGCGGAGAAGAAGCTGTTCCCGAACGTGGACTTCTACTCGGGAATCATCCTATCGGCGATCGGCTTCCCGACCAGCATGTTCACCGCCCTGTTCGCGCTCGCCCGCACCGTCGGCTGGGTGGCGCAGTGGAACGAGATGATCACCGATCCCGACCAGAAGATCGGCCGCCCGCGTCAGCTCTACACGGGGCCGACCGAGCGCAGCTACGTTCCCGCCGACAAGCGCTGACGCGCAGCGCTCCAGAGACCCGGCCGCCGCGAACGGCCGGGTCGCCGGTTACCGCGACGGCAGGGAGAAGGTGAAGCGCGCGCCGGCACCGGGCGCGCTTTCCACCGTCAGGTCTCCACCCATCGCGCGGGCGAGCCGCCGGGCGATGTAGAGCCCCAGGCCGCTGCCGCTGGGCTCGGCCGGATCGATGCGGACGAACTTGTCGAAGATCCGTGCCTGGTCTTCTTCCGCAATCCCCCGCCCCTCATCGGCTACGATCGCCATCGCGCGGTCCTGCTGCCGGGACACGGATACCACCACGGTGGCGCCGCGCGGTGAGTAGCGCACCGCATTGCCGACCAGGTTCACGAGGATCTGGAGCGTGCGCCTGAACTCGCCCGTGGCGGGCACGTGCTCCTCGGGCTCAGGCCGGGCGATCCGTACCTCGGCATCGGCCGCACGCACCACCAGCAGACCCGCGGCGCGACGGGCAACGTCCGCAAGGTCGATCGGCTCCGCCGCGACCGTGAAGTCCGGCCGCTCGATTGCCTGGAGGTCTGCGAGATCGTCAATCAGCCCGAGGAGATGCCTCCCGGCGCTCGCGATGTCCGCGGCATAGTCCACATATTGCGGGTCGAGCGGGCCTTCCACCTGCGCGTTCATCGCGTCGGCGCGACCGACGATCCGCCCGATCGCCGGCCGAAGCGCCTGGTCCAGCTGGGTCACGAAGGTCTCGCTCAGCGCCGGTTCCTCGGCGTCGCGGGCGACGGCGACACCGCCGACGAAGCCGGCAAAGTCCCCGGCGGCATCATGACGCGCCAGGGCGGTGAGCAGCACCGGCGTGCCGCGCGGCTCCAGCCGCACCGGCAGGGCGCTCACATCCTCCCGGGCTGACAGCACCTGATCCAGCGATGCGCTCTCGGTGGCGAAGAGACGCGCGAGCGGCTGCGCCAGCATTGCGGATATGTCCACGCCTGCGTGCGCGGCACGCGGATCGATCATGGTAAGGCGGAGGTGTGGATCCGCTTCCCACGTCCAGTCGGCCGCGCCGGGGGGCAGCATGCGCGTCCGTCCACCCCGTCGCTCGCCGGCGGCCCGCTCCTGCATGTCGGAAAGGTCAAGCGCGATCCCGCGTTCGTCAGGTCGCCCGCGAACCCAGCAGTCGAGGTCCGCATCGCCATCGGCCAGCGTCACCCGCCGCGCCACCGGGATGCCCAGGCGGCGGACCAGCCGCGCCACGGTAGCGAGCGGCGGCAGCGCGAGCAGCGCCCCGCGCTCCCCGCCGGCCTGCGCGTTGAGCGCCAGGAACTCCGCATCGCCGTCGACCAGGCGGCCCTCCGCGTCCAGCCGCGCGGCGAGGATCGGCGACCCGCTCACGACTGCGCCGAACGGGCCAGGTTGCGCTGCGCGCTGCGAAACTCAGGGGGCAGCCGGAGCGAACTCATGGCCGCCTCCGCGGCATCCGGATCGATCCCCATGATCGTGTCCAGCTGCTCGGCAAAGGCTTCCACGTCGCGCCGGGGATCGCCTTCGCACAGCAGCAGCCCGATTCGTGCGATCGTCGCGCGATCGAGACCCAATGCGCGCAGCACCACCCACAGGCGGTCGCCCGACGGATCGAGGGCGATCATCAGCGCGTCGGCGGGGGCGAGGCGCGCGGCATGCGTCAGCGCGGCGACGAACAGCACCGGCCGCGCATCCGCCAAGGCCTCGATCAGCAGACCGCCCAACTCTTCCGGCCGCGCATCGATGGCGACGACCAGGCGGTGAGCCAGCGCCCGCACCGTGGTCGCCTCGTCATGCGCAGCCAGGCTGCGGGTAGCGCCCTCGACCAGCGCGCGCGCGCCTTCGGGAGACCGCTCGTGCAGCGCCGCGGCCACCCACCATGCGAGCCGGGCATGGACGGCGGCGGGCAATGCATCCGCGCCGTCGGATCGCGCGCGATTGATCGCGGCAAGCAGCGCGGATGCGGCGGACGCCACCACGCCGTCCCGCACCGAGCACAGCCGCACCAGCAGGTCCGACCGTTCGGACTGCGGCACGCCGACCGCGAGCGCCGCGGCCATCACGTCCAGCCGCGCCACGCCGATCAGGTGCTCGCCAAGGTCATGATCGCGCAGCAGCCCGGATTCGACCAATCGGTCATGGACCCCGCCGGGCGGCGCTGTCCCGGTCTGGCGCGCGGCATAGGCGAGGATCGCCTGCTCGATCCCCTCGACCGCGCCGGCAAGCAGCGTCGCCATCCGCACGCGAACACGGTCGTCCAGCCGGTCGTCCTCGCCCAGGAAGAAGTCCGCGATTGCGGCCTCGATGCGGAACGCGTCCTGCGCCAGCGCGCGCGCAAGACGCGTGGACAGGGCGTCGGAGGGGCGAGCCTGGCTTTCCGGAACGGACGACATCGCGACGCGCCTAGCGCACGCCTTCTTAAAACGCCGCTAAATCCCGCCGCGCCGCCGCTCGATCATCGCCGCCAGCGTCACCGCCGCATATCCGCCTGCGATCATCAGCGCCACGCTCGGTGCCTGCGCCAGCGCTCCCAACGCCACCAGCACCAGCGCCCCGCCAGTGCCGCCATGCCAAAGCGGCGGCGCCTCATCGCGTGTCGCCTGTTCGGCCAGCGCCACCGCTACCGACAGGGCAACTGCCGTCACCAATCCGGCATCGCCTGCGGTTGCCTGATCCACGCCATGACCGAGCACCAGGAAAGCGAGGATCGGCACGCCCAGAATCATCGCTTCCAACCCGGCATCGAGCACCGGTTCGTCGCGCATCTCCGCCAGGACGCGCCCGGCCGAGGCGCCGATCACCGCAACCAGCGCGGCCGTCAGCCCCAGCACCGGCTGGCCGGACCAGAGCGCGAGCAGCCCGCCCAACCCGGCCGCCGCCACGCCCGCGGCGAGCGGCACCGTGCCGATCCCGCGCCCGAGCATCAGCGACAGCGCCGGCCGGGCGAGCGGCGCGACGATCCAGCGATCGAACCAGCCGCTGCGCGCCGTCAGGCTGCGGTCCATCATCACGCGGTTCAGCGCCTCGAGCGCGCCGGCATTGCGCTGGACGCCGTGGCCGGCGCTCTCCGCCGGGCGGAGCGGCACCCGCGCCGCACCGGCCTGGGCAAGCGAGCGCAGCAGGGTGGACTGCACGTCATAGTCACGCGGCATCGCGGCCACCTCGGCCAGCCGGTCGGGAATCAGCCGAGCGATACCTGCCCAGGACAGTCCTTCACCGACCCGCTCCAGCCCCGGCGCGGACAGGCCGGGTTCGAGCACCAGCAGCGCGTCGCCATCACCGTCGGCCAGTCGCGCCACCGCGGACTCGCCCGTGACCAGCCCGTCGGCGATCATGAGGATACGGGCGAGCGGATGCATCTTGGCGACCGCCTCGCCGGCGGTACGAACCGCGTCCACCGTGCAGCCGCGCCGGCCGATCCGCGCGACCGCGCCCAGCAGTTCGGGCGTCAGCCGCCCGACAACCACCACCACCTGGGAGGCTCCGGCCTGCTGGAGCAGGCGCGCCTGATATTCGAGCAGCGTGACACCACCAAAGGGCAAGGTCGCGGCAAGCGCGCTTGCGCCGTCCTCGGCGTCTTGGATCGCGAACAGCAGGCCGGCGAGCATCGCGATGCTGTTAGGGATCAAGGCGGTGAATGCAAAGGCCGGGATATCCGGCTCCGCCCGGCCGTTCCAACGCCATGGACGACGGACACGAATTGGTTGCCGCAGTACGGAGCGCCGCGCAGGCGCACAGCCTCACCTGGGAAGCGATGGTGCCGGACCAGTTCACCGTGAACCTCGGCGCCGAAGCCGCGGAAGAGGCGGCCTATGCCGAGATGGCCCGCCGCAAGCGCGCGCTGCGCGATCATATCTGCGACACCTACGGCATCTCGATCCGGGAGTTAACCAGCCTCGCCTTGCCCTGAACGGTTGCAAAGCGCGCGGCCCGGCGCAACACGCGCGCGATGCTCGTCAAGATCTGCGGCCTGTCCACGCCTGAGACGGTCGATGCGGCGGTGCGCCACGGCGCCAGCCATGTCGGCTTCGTTTTTTTCCCGCCCTCGCCGCGCGATCTCGCGCCGGAGCAGGCGGCGGCGCTGGCGCAGCGCCTTCCCGCGCATGTCCGCAGCGTCGGCGTCTTCGTCGATCCCGAGCCCGCATTGGTCGAACGCGCGATCACGGCGGCGCGGCTCTCCGCAATCCAGCTCCACCGCACCACGGCGGAGAAGACGGCGCATCTGCGCAGCCGCATCGGCGTGGAGACCTGGGCCGCCATCGCCGTGAAGACGCGCGCGGACCTGGACGCAGCGCAAGCTTTCGCCGATGCCGCCGATCGCCTGGTCTATGACGCCAAGACCCCTGATGGCGCGGCGCTTCCCGGCGGCATGGGCCTGCGCTTCGACTGGGCACTGCTCGATGGCGCGCGCCACCCCCTTCCCTGGGCGCTCTCGGGCGGGCTGGACATGGACAATGTCGCCAAGGCGATCCGCCGTACCGGCGCGCCGATGGTGGACGTCTCCTCAGGCGTGGAAGGCGCGCCGGGCGTCAAGGACGTGGACAAGATCGCCGCTTTCCTTCAGTCCGCGCGCCGATGAACGCCCCCAACACCTATCGCGCTTTCCCGGACGAGCGCGGCCATTTCGGCGAATTCGGCGGCCGCTACGTCGCCGAGACGCTGATGCCGCTGATCCTCGATCTGGAGCGCGAATATCGCGCCGCCAAGGCGGACCCGACCTTTCAGGCGCAGTTCGACGACCTGCTGGAACATTACGTCGGCCGCCCCTCTCCGCTCTATTATGCCGAGCGGCTGACCGAAGCGCTGCGCGAGAACGCGCCCGACGGAATGGGCGCACAGATCTGGTTCAAGCGCGACGAGCTCAACCACACCGGCGCGCACAAGATCAACAATTGCATCGGCCAGATCCTGCTGGCGATGCGGATGGGCAAGACGCGGATCATCGCCGAAACCGGCGCGGGCCAGCACGGCGTCGCCACCGCCACCGTCTGCGCGCGCTTCGGCCTGCCCTGCGTGATCTACATGGGCGCCAAGGATGTCGAGCGGCAGGCGCCGAATGTCTTTCGCATGAAGCTGTTAGGGGCGGAAGTTCGTGCGGTGACGTCGGGCGCGAACACGCTCAAGGACGCGATGAACGAGGCGCTGCGCGACTGGGTCGCCAACGTTCACGACACGTTCTACATCATCGGCACCGCCGCCGGGCCGCACCCCTATCCCGAGCTGGTCCGCGACTTTCAGAGCGTGATCGGCCGCGAGGCGCGCGAACAGATGCTCAGCCGAACCGGCCGCCTTCCCGACCTGCTGGTCGCGGCGATCGGCGGCGGCTCCAACGCGATCGGGCTGTTCCACCCCTTCCTCGACGATGCCGACGTGGCGATGCTAGGCGTCGAGGCGGCGGGTGAAGGGCTCGACCGCAAGCATGCCGCGTCGCTCGCGGGCGGCTTTCCCGGCGTGCTCCACGGCAACCGCACCTATCTGCTCCAGGACGAGGACGGCCAGATCGCGGAGGCGCATTCGATCAGCGCCGGCCTCGACTATCCGGGCATCGGCCCCGAGCATTCGTGGCTCAAGGAGATCGGCCGCGTCGATTACACCGCCGTCACCGATGCCGAGGCCCTCGACGCCTTCCAGCTGCTGTGCCGGACCGAGGGGATCATCCCCGCGTTGGAGCCTTCGCACGCGATCGCAGCCGTGACCCGCAAGGCCCGAGAAATGCGGCAGGACCAGGTGATCCTCGCCAACCTGTGCGGGCGCGGCGACAAGGACATCTTCACCGTCGCCGACGCGCTGGGGGTGGCGATATGATGTTCAGAGGAGGCGGCGATATCCAGCAGCCGCAAGTGGCATGGCGACGATCTACCGCTTGGGAGGCGTTCCAGACTGGCTGCTGCGTCTTCACAATCACAGCCGCAATTCACGTGTTCTACCATCTCTTTGTGGGGGGTGAGGCGACGTATGGACGCGCATTCTTCTATGCGTCGTGCGCCGGTGTTGGCTACGGCATCGCTAGTCTAGTCTTTAAGTCTCGCATGGTTGTTCTTCGATGACACGTCTCGGCGCCGCTTTCCCGGCTAACCGGGCCGCCCTCGTCACCTTCGTCACCGCCGGTGACGGCGACACAGCCGCGATCCTCGATGCGCTCGTCGCCGGCGGCGCCGACGTGATCGAGCTCGGCATGCCCTTCACCGATCCGATGGCGGACGGTCCCGCCATCCAGGCGGCCAACATCCGCAGCCTCGAAGCGGGGACCACAACCGCGGATATCCTCGGGATCGCCAAGGGTTTTCGCGCCCGTCACCCGGGCGTGCCGCTGGTGCTGATGGGCTATGCCAATCCGATGCTCCGCCGCGGTCCCGACTGGTTCGCCGCCGCCGCGCGCGACGCGGGCGTCGATGGCGTGATCTGCGTCGACGTGCCGCCCGAGGAGGACGATGCGCTCGGCCCGGCGCTGCGCGGCGCGGGCATCGCGCCGATCCGTCTCGCCACGCCCACCACCGATGCGGCGCGCCTGCCGGCCGTGCTCGCCAACGCGGGCGGGTTCCTCTATTACGTCTCCGTCGCCGGGATCACCGGCCTCCAGCAGGCCGCGCAGGCCTCGATCGAGGACGCGGTCGCCCGGCTCAAGGCCGCCACCGACTTGCCCGTCGCGGTCGGCTTCGGCGTGCGCACCCCGGATCAGGCCGCGGCGATCGCGCGCGTGGCGGACGGCGTCGTGGTCGGCTCCGCGATCGTCGAGTTGGTCGGCGCCCACGGCGCCGATGCGCCCGAAAAGGTGCGCACCTATGTTGCAACCCTCGCGGCCGCGATCCGCGCCGCCCGGAAGGACTGACGATGACCTGGCTTTCCAGTGTCCGCAACGCTTTATCTCTGGTCGTTCCGATCAAGAAGGAGGTTCCCGACAACCTCTGGCACAAGTGCCGCGGCTGCGGGCAGATGATCTTCTCGCGCGAGCTTGAGGAGAATCTGTACGTTTGCCCGAAGTGCGACCACCACGAACGCATCGGTCCCAAGCAGCGCTTCGACCAGCTGTTCGACGAGGGGAGCATCACCCTCCTCCCACCGCCGCGCGTGCCCGAGGATCCGCTGAAGTTCCGCGATTCGAAGCGCTACGCCGATCGCCTCAAGGCGGCGCGCACCGCCACCGAGGAGCAGGACGCCTTCACCAACGCCCGCGGCACGATCGACGGCCATGCGGTGGTGATCGGCGTGCAGGATTTCGCCTTCATGGGCGGATCGATGGGCCAGGCGGTGGGCGAGGCGTTCGTCGCCGGCGTCGAGGCGGCGATCGCCGCGCGCTGCCCGTACATCGTCTTCACCGCGAGCGGCGGCGCGCGCATGCAGGAAGGCATCCTCAGCCTGATGCAGATGCCGCGCTCCACCGTGGCGATCCAGATGCTCCACGACGCCGGCCTGCCCTATATCGTCGTCCTCACCGATCCCACGTCGGGCGGGGTGATGGCGGCCTATGCGATGCTGGGCGACGTGCAGATCGCCGAGCCGCGCGCCACCCTCGCCTTCACCGGCCGCCGCGTGATCGAGAACACCATCCGCGAGAAGCTGCCCGACGATTTCCAGACCAGCGAATATTATCTGGAGCACGGCCTGATCGACATGGTCGTCCACCGCCGCGACCTGCGCGCCCGACTGGCGACGGTGATCGGATATTTGTGCGCGGAGAAGGCCGCGGCCTGAGCCGGCGGCGATGCCCGACCATGCCGTGTCCGCGCACCCCGGGGTGCAGGCGCAGCTCGACCGCCTCTGGTCGCTGTCGCCCGGCGCTGACGTGCTCGGGCTGGAGCGGATCACCCGCCTGCTCGCGCGGCTCGGTGATCCGCATCACCACCTGGCGCCGGTGTTCCACGTCGCCGGCACCAACGGGAAGGGCTCGACCTGTGCCTTCCTGCGCGCGATGCTGGAGGCGGCGGGGCACCGCGTCCATGTCTACACCAGCCCGCACCTCGTCCGCTTCAACGAGCGGATCCGCCTCGCCGGCACGCTGATCGATGACGACGCGCTCGCCGCCTTGCTTTCGGAAGTGCTCGACGCCGGCGGGGACCTTGGCGCCAGCTTCTTCGAGGTCACCACCGCCGCCGCCTTCCTCGCCTTCTCGCGCGTGCCCGCCGACGCCTGCGTGATCGAGGTCGGGCTCGGCGGGCGGCTCGATGCGACCAACGTCCTTGCCTCGCCGGTCGCCTGCGGCATCGCGGCGTTGGGGATCGATCACGAGGCGTTCCTGCTTGCGGAAGAAGCGGGCACGCCGAAGGCGCCGCTCGACCGGATCGGCTTCGAAAAGGCCGGGATCGCCAAGCCGGGCGTGCCGCTGGTCATTCAGGCCTATCCGCCCAGCGTCATCGCAACGATCGAGGCGGTCGCGGCCGAACGCGAAGCGCCCATCGTGGCGCGCGGCAGCGATTGGGACGTCGCCGGATCGGGCGACATACTCGTCTACACCGACGCGAACGGCAGGCTCGATCTACCCCTTCCGCGGCTGCCCGGCGCGCATCAGACGGCGAACGCCGGGCTGGCGGTGGCGATACTCCGCAGACAGGAGGTGCTCCGTATACCGGAAGCAGCCTTCGCCGAGGGCATGACGAGTGCCGCCTGGCCTGCGCGGCTCCAGCGGCTCTCCCCGGGCCCGCTCACCGTTCCGCTGCCGCCCGGCGTTGCCGTATGGCTCGATGGCGGGCACAATCCCTCCGCGGGCGAAGCGATCGCCCACGCGCTGCCGCACATCGCAGGCGAGCGGCTGGCAGTGGTGCTGGGCATGCTTGCCAACAAGGACGCTGCCGGATTCCTCGCGCCGTTTGCCGGATCGATCAAGACGCTGATCGCGGTACCGGTTAGCAGCCACGTGTATCATGCTCCCCAAAGCCTCGCGGAACTGGCCAGTTCGCTTGGAGTGGCGCGCACGGGCGAAGCGGATGCTTTCGACACGGCCTTGGCCGACCTCGCCAGGGCGGAGGAGCCGCCTTCGACCGTCCTGATCGCCGGCTCTCTCTACCTGGCCGGTGAGGTGCTGCGTGCGAACGACGAACCGCCGGACTGACCCATAATTCTGCGATTGACTTGCAATAGCGCGTCCGCGACGATGCTCCTCGCCAACAGGAGTCGTTCCCGCATGACCACGCAGCCCAAGCAGCTCGCCGCCATCGGTACCCTGCCCCATGCGCTGCCCGCCTGCGCCAATGCCCGGCTCGCGCTGTTCGCGCTCCGGCGGATCGGCGCCAACGGACTGGCCGACGCCGGCGCGGCACACGCGATGTTCACCGCCTTTGGCGAGGGCTTCCGCCGCCCGCTGATCCTGCTCCGCGCGCTGATGGCGGACATCGCCGCTTCCGCCGGCGGCACGATCGCGATCGCGCCCTGCTGCTGCTCGCGCATGACCACCGCCGAAGCGGCGCTGCTCACCATATTGTCGCGGGTCGAGACCGCGCCTGAGGCGGCGCGGCTGCTGATGGCGGACCTGCTCGGCCAGCGCCGGGTGGACGGCGTGCTCGCCAGCGCCGCCGCGGTCGCCGCCGCCTTCGCCGACGAAGGCCGGCCGGTCGCTGCCTAGCGCTCCGTTCCGGCGCTGCCGATCGACCGGTCGACCAGGCCCGAGCGCATCATCCACCAGAACAGCGCCACGCCGGGCAGCGCAAGCAATGTGGTGAGCAGGTAGAAGTTCACATATCCCACCGAATCGATCATCGCACCCGCGGTGGTGCCGGTGACCACGCGCCCCACCACGCTGGCCGCTGCCGAGATCAGCGCATATTGCGCTGCGGTGAAGCGCAGGTCGGTGAGCGCCGAGAAATAGGCCACCACCACCACGCCGCCGAAGCCGCTCGCCAGATTCTCGAAGCCGATCGCGCCCGCCATGCCGATGTTCGAGTGGCCCGCTGCCGCGAGGCCCGCAAAGCTGAGATTGGAGATCGCCATCAGCACCAGCGCGAGCAACACCGAACGCTTCATGCCCAGTCGCGCATAGAGCACGCCGCCGATGAAGATGCCGGCGAGATACGCGAGGAAGCCGAGCCACACATCGTAGAAGGCGATCTCGTCATTGCTGAAGCCAAGATCGTCGAACAGCAGCCGGAAGGTCAGGTTCGCCAGCGTGTCGCCGATCTTGTGGACGAGGATGAAGACGAGGACGATCAGCGCGCCCTCGCGCGCGAAGAACTGGACGAAGGGTCCCCAAACTGCACGCATTGCGGTGGCGAGGCCGCGGCGCGCGGCGGGTTCACGGTGGCGGTGCGGCTCGCCGATCACCAGCCCGGCGATCATCGCCGGCAGCGCAAAGCTCGCGCAGGCGAGATAGGCGATCTCCCAGCCAATCCGCGCAGCGATCACCAGGGCCAGGGCGCCGGCCGTGGCCGATCCGATCCGCCAGCCATATTGGCTCATGCCCGAGCCGACGCCGAGCTGGCGCGGTTCCAGGATCTCGATGCGATAGCCATCGATCACGATGTCGAAGGTCGCACCCGCGATGCCAACCAGAATCGCGGCGAGCGCGGTGGCGCGCAGGTCCGCTGCGGGATCGACCATGGCAAGGTTCGCCACTGCCGCGATCACCAGCACGCCGGCCACCAGCAACCAGGAGACGCGCTGCCCGAGCCGCGACAGCAGCGGGACCGGCACCCCATCGACTATCCAGGCCCACAGCCATTTCAGATTGTAGACCAGAAAGGCGAGACTGAACGCGGTGACCGTCTTCTTGTCGATGCCGTCTTGCGCCAGGCGCGTCGTCAGCGTCGCCCCGATCATGGCGAATGGAAAACCGGAGGAAATGCCAAGCGCCAGCGAGGCGAGCGGCGCGCGCTCCAGATACGGCCGCAGCCCGTCGCGCAAGCTCAGCGCCGCCTGATCCATCTCGTCCCTTGCTCCCGGCCCCATTTGCGTGGACACTAGCCGCAAATCACGGAGAGGATAGCCCATGAACGTCATGGCACCACCGCGCCTCGCGCCCACGCAGGGGCAGCTGGAGCTCGCCGCACGGCTGGCCGAGGGCGGCACCGCCCGCGAACCGCGAATCAGCTATGTGGAGGCCGCCGCCTACACCTCGGCTGATCGGCATGCCGCCGAGCAGGCGCGCGTCTTCACGCAGGTGCCGCTGGTGATCGCCCCCTCCGCGCTGCTGCCCGAGCCAGGGATGGCGGTGCCGCACGACGGCTTCGGCAAGCCGCTGCTGATCACGCGCGACAAGACGGGCAAGGCGCACGTCTTCCTCAACGTCTGCCGTCATCGCGGCACCCGGCTGGTCGAGGGCGGCGAGCCGGTCTGCCAGCCGCGGCTCGTCTGCCCCTATCACGCCTGGGCCTATGCGCTGGATGGTCGCCTCGCCGGGCTGCCGCGCGGCGAGACCTTCCCCGGACTCGACAAGGCGGACTATACGCTGGCCGAGCTGCCCAGCCTGGAGGCGGGCGGGCTGATCTGGTTCAGCTTCTCCCAGGACGCGGACTTCGGCCATGCCGCCACGCTGGGCAGCGACTTCGACGCCTTTGGCCTCGCAGGGCTCCACCTGTTCCGCCGCCGCACCCACGATGTCGCGTCCAACTGGAAGCTGGTGATGGACGCCTTCCTGGAGAGCTATCACGTCTCGCGCCTGCACGCCGCCACGATCGGCCCGTTCTTCAAGGACGGGGTCGCCACCGCAGACACGATCGGCCCGCACCAGCGCTCCGCGGTCGGGCGGGACGTCGACGAGGCGGCGGTGCGTGCAGGCGACTGGCCGACGCTCCGCTCGGCGATCACCTATACCTATCAGATGTTTCCCGGCACCGTGCTGATCGTCAGCCCGGACTATGTGAATCTGATGGTGCTCATGCCCCAGGCGCACGATCGCGTGCTGGTGGAGGATTTCATGCTGATTCCCGAGCCGCCGCAGACCGACAAGGCGCTGCGACATTGGGAGAAGAGCTGGGCGCTGCTCGACGGCGGCGTCTTTGGCGCCGAAGATTTCCGCGCCGCCGCGCTCGGGCAGGAGGGGCTGCAATCGGGCGCGGTCGATCGGGTCACGCTCGGCACGCTGGAGGCCGGCATCCGTGCCTTCCACGACGAGGTGGAAGCGCGACTCTAGCCGCCGAACAGGCGGAACCCGTCCGGCAGGCGCCGCGGCGTGCGCCCGCCGAGACGCGCATCGATTGCGGTGATCGCCGCCAGCAGGTCGCGCTGGGCGAACGGCTTCGACAGGCACCCGGCTGCCAGCGCCTCCGCCTCGGGCGGGCACCCACCGGTGACGAACAGCACCGGAATGCCGCGCCCATGCGCCGCGCGCGCCACCTCCACCCCGCTGCCATCGGCGAGGTCGACATCTGCGAGGACCAGGTCGATCGCCTGCCCGTCGCCTACCAGCGCCACCGCCTCGGTGACCCGATCCACGGTGGCGACCACCTCATAGCCCTCGTCGGACAGCAGGTGCTCGGTATCGAAGGCAATCAGCGGCTCATCCTCGACGATGAGGAGCCGCGTGATCCGTCGTGTCTTCTTCCCGAACAGCGCCATGGTCGTCAGCGGCCTCGTTACGCCTTCGTGCCTAAACGCCCGCCCTGCCCTTCGGTCGCAAAGTTTTCTTTACAGGGCACAACGCGCTTATAGGCGGGCGATGGCCGTTCCCACCCACCGTATCGCCAAGCTGCTTGCCCGCGCCGGCGTCGCCTCCCGTCGCGAGATCGAGCGCATGATCGCCGAGGGCCGCGTCGCGCTGCGCGGCACCCCGATCGACACGCCCGCCACGCTGCTGCCCTCGCTCGACGGCGTCACCGTCGACGGCAATCCCGTGGCGGAGCCCGAGCCTGCGCGGCTGTTCCTCTACCACAAGCCATCCGGCCTGCTCACCACCGAGCGTGACCCGCGCGGCCGCCCGACGATCTACGACCGGTTGCCGACGGCGCTGCCGCGCGTGATGCCGGTCGGTCGGCTCGATCTCTCCACCGAAGGGCTGCTGCTGCTCACCACCGACGGCGGGCTCAAGCGGACGCTGGAACTGCCCGCCACCGGCGTGGAGCGCAGCTATCGCGCGCGCGCCTATGGCGCGGTGTCGCAGGAAGCGCTGGAGAGTCTGGTCGAGGGGATCGAGATCGACGGCGTCCGCTACGGCTCCATCGACGCCAACCTGGAGCGGCGCACCGGCGCCAACACGTGGATCGAGCTGACGCTGACCGAGGGCAAGAATCGCGAGGTGCGCCGCGTGCTGGAGCATCTCGGCCTCAAGGTCAGCCGGCTGATCCGCACGCGCTACGGCCCCTTCCACCTCGGCGACATGCCGGCGGGCGAGGTGGTCGAGGTGCGCCGCCATGATGTCGAGTCGCTCGCCGCCAACCCGCGCCGCAAGGACCTGCCCCAGCCGCGTCGCCGCGCGCCGGCTCCAGCCAAGCCGATTGTAGAGAAACCAGCGCCGGTGAAGGCGGCAGCGCCGAAAGCGGCGGGGAAGCCGAAACGCCCGGAAGGCAAGGTCGTCCGCAAGCGTGCCGACGGCAGCCTGGCCGTCCGCGGTGGCGAGCGCCGCGCCGCGCGCGCCAAAGCGTTTCGCGGCGACGCGCCGCGCACGCCCGGCAAGCGCTGATGCGGATCATCGCCGGGCAGTGGCGCGGTCGGCCGCTCGCCGCGCCCAAGGGGGAGGCGACCCGACCGACCGCCGACCGGGTGCGCGAGGCCTTGTTCTCGATGCTGGCGAACCGCGTCGGCAGCTTCGAGGGTCTGGCGGTGGCGGACCTGTTCGCCGGCTCGGGCGCGCTGGGGCTGGAGGCGCTGTCGCGCGGCGCCGCCTCCTGCCAGTTCGTCGAACAGGATCGGGCGGCGCTCGACGCGCTCAAGGCGAACATCGCCAAGCTCGGCGCGGCGGGAACCAGCGTGCGCCCGATCTCGGTGATGGCGCTCGGTCCCGTGCCGGCACCGGTCGACCTGATCCTGATGGATCCGCCTTATGGCACCGGCGCCGGCGCGGTGGCGCTCGATCGCCTCGCGCGGCTCGGCTGGATCGGCCCGGCGACCTGGGTAAGCATCGAGACCGCGCGTGACGAGCCGGTCGAGGTCGCCGGCTTCTTCGCCGAGCCGCCGCGCATCCATGGCGCCGCCCGGCTCACCCTGCTCCGTCGCGACTGACCCGATCGCCTCGGCCATGCGTTGAGCGGGCGAGGAGATCAGCGATGCCCGACAAAGACCTGCCGCCCGACAACGGCCTCCGCTCCCCCGGCACCCGGCCGGACGACACACCGACGCCCGATGCGGCCGGCACCGGGCCGGGCTATTCCGGCCAGGAATATGACCAGCCCGGCCAACGCGCCTGGCGCGAGGCCGATGGCGAGAGGCGCCTACCTGTGGATGGAGTGATCGGCTCGGGTGTCGGCGCGGGCGGTGGTGCGGCCGGCGAAGACCTCGACGAGGATGCGGCAGGTGGGAGTGGCAGCTAGCCGTTCACGGCTCCAGCACCGCCGCCTGCACACCCGCCCGTGGCCGTGACGCCAGCAGCGCCACCAGGCTCAGCCCCGCCGCGGCGCTGCCGTAAAGCCCCACCGCCCACAGGCCGAACCCTTGCGCCAGCGCCTGCGCGGCGAGCGGGGTAAGCCCGCCCCCGATCACCCCGGCGACGTTGAACGCCATCGACGCGCCGGTGTAGCGCACCCGCGCCGGGAACAGACCGGGCAGCCAGGCGCCCAGCGGCCCGTAGACGAACCCCATCAGCAGCAGGCTGAGCGCCAGATAGGCAAACACCAGCGCCAGCGACCCCGATCCCATCATCGGCTGCATCAGCCCGCCCGCCAGCACCACGCCCACGCAGCCGCCGGCGAGCACGCGCCGCTCGTCCCAGCGCGCGTCCGCCATCCAGGCCGAAACGTAGATGCCCACCGCCATGAACAGGATCGCGCCCAGCTGCGCCTGAAGCATCTGCTGCATCGAGAAGCCCAGCGTCTTGGTGCCGAAGCCCAGCGCGAAAGCGGTCGCGACATAATAGAGCGCGAAACAGGCGACCGCGCCGATCGTGCCGACCAGCGTGGCGCCCAGATGCCGGCGGAACAGCTCGGCCAGCGGCACCGCGGGCGGCAGCGCTTCCTTCAGCGAGGCGGCGAACTCGGGCGTCTCGGCGAGCTTGAGGCGGATCCACAGCCCCAGCCCGACCAGCAGCGCGCTGACCAGAAACGGGATACGCCAGCCCCAATCGCGGAACTGTTCGGGCGTCAGCCACACCCCAAGCAGCAGGAACAGCCCGTTGGCGGCGATGAACCCCGCCGGCGCCCCCATCTGCGGGGCGCAGCCATAGCGGGCGCGCCAGCCGGGCGGTGCATGCTCCACCGCCAGCAGCGCCGCGCCGCCCCATTCTCCGCCCAGGCCGAAGCCCTGGCCGAAGCGCAGCACGCACAAAGCGAACGGCGCCCAGAAGCCCGCCTGCGCATAGGTGGGCAGAAAGGCGATCAGCGTGGTGGAAAGCCCCATGGTCAGCAGGCTGGCGACCAGGGTGGACTTGCGGCCGATCCGGTCGCCGAAATGGCCGAAGAAGGCCGCGCCGATCGGCCGCGCGAAGAACGCCACCGCCAGCGTCGCGAAGCTCGCCAGCTGGCGCATGCTCTCCGCCTCGCCCGCAAAGAACAGCTCGCCGAACACCAGGCTGGCGGCGGTGGCGTAGATGTAGAAGTCGTAGAACTCGACACCCGTGCCGACGAAGCTGGCGAGGAGGACGCGGGTGTGGCTGGTGCGGCTGGTCATCCGCCCGCCCTAGTCCCGGCGCGGGCGATCCGACAATGTTTCGGCTGCGACATACTTTGCTGCGATCGGCGTAACATGCCCGCAAGATTGGTCCGCCACAGCCGCCCGGTCGCCGCTCCCCTGTCGGCGATCGTGTGCCGGGTGCCTCCCCCCTTCGCGCCCGGCCCCCGGACTACGGGGCGGCTCATTGGAGCCGCCCCGCCTTTTCAGCCGAGCGCCGCTACCTGCCCGAGTGCCTGGGCGAGCGCCGTATGCCGTTTCGCCACCGCCTCGCCGTAGAGCGGGCGGTCCGCCTCGGAGAGATGCAGCCGCAGCGCCTTGCCATCGCTGCTCAGCCGCGAGCGCTGGAGCGGCCCGGCCAGCCCCCCGCTCAGCCGCTGGCCCAGCCGCATCGCCAGGCCCCAGGCGACCGCGCGATCGAGCTGCGCCCGATCCGCCAGCGCGTTCAACGGCACGGGCGTGGTGATGTCGCCGCCCAGGCTGGTCCACAAGGCCTGCGCCAGCCGGGCGCGACCCGCGGCGTCGATCGCCACCCAATTGCCGTGCAGCGCAATCTCGACGCCCCGTTCGGCGCGGAAATCCGGGTTGGCGCGCCAGCCCACGTCGGCGAGGTGGCAGGCGGCCTCACGCAGCCGCGCCGCTTCGGCCGGCTCGCCTTCGAACAGCGGCGCGATCCATTCGTCCAGCAGCGCGCCATGTTCGGGGAAGCGCCCCGCGCGCTCGCCCTCGCTGCGCGTCGCCACCAGCAGCGGATCCTCGCGCCGCTCCGCCTCGTCGAGCGCCGCGTAGAGCAGTCCTTCCCGCAGCCCGAAGGCGGAGACGATCGTGCCGCTCGATTTCAGCTCGCGCACCAGCAAACCCAGCAGCGCCGCGGCATTGCCCAGCGTCGGGATGCGGCCGGACGAGATCCCCGGCACCGCCTTCAGCCGGCTCTTGGAGACGTGCGCGAGCGTGCGGCCGAGCCGGATGATCGTCTCGCCCGACATGGCATATTGGTGGATGATCGGCAGTGGATAGCCGATCACGTCCATGTCCAGCCGCGCGAGCGCACGCCACGAACCGCCGACCAGGTACAGAGGCAGGTCCTTGCCCCGCCCGCTCCATCCCGCCTCGGCCAGCATCCGCGCCACCGTGCGGGCGAGCCGACCGGTGCCGTCGCGCAACGCCTGGAGGCGCAGCACGCCCAGCGGAAACGAGACGCGATCGGTGATTGCGCCCGCCACCACGCGCACCAGCTCCAGGCTGCCGCCGCCCAGGTCGCCGACGATGCCATCCGCGTCGGGGATGCCGGACAGCACGCCCATGCCCGATGCGGTCGCCTCCTGCTCGCCCGACAGCAGCTCGACCGTCAGGCTTGACCGTTCGGCCAGCTCGATCAGCTCTGCCCCGTTGCTCGCATCGCGCACCGCCGCGGTCGCCACGGTGCGGACGCGATCGGCCTTCATCTCGCGCGCCAGGCCGGCGAAGCGCGCCAGCGCGGTGCCGGCGCTCGCCATCGCCTCGGCGTCGATCGTGCCGCTCTCGGCCAGCGAACGGCCTAGGCCCGCCAGCACCTTCTCGTTGAACAGGATCGCGGGCAGCCGCCGCGGCCCCTGGTAGACGACGAGGCGGATCGAGTTGGACCCGATGTCGATGATCGCGGTGCGCGGTTCGCTCACCCGCGGCGCCTCACGGAAAGGCGCGGAACTGCCCTTCCTGCATCAAGCGCGGCGCCGCGGCCGGACAGCGACGGGTTGGTCATGAAATAGCGATGCAGGTTGAACGGCGTCTCGCCGGGCTGATCGCGGATGTAGCTGCCATCCGGCTGGAGCTCCCAGCTCTGCTCGTCGTCCAGCAGGTTGGCGACCATCACCTGGTCCAGCACCTGCTCGTGCACCGTCGGATTGTCGATCGGCAGCAGATATTCGACGCGGCGGTCGAAGTTGCGCGGCATCCAGTCGGCCGAGGAGATCAGCACCACCGCGCCGTCGTTGGGCAAGTCCCGCCCGTTGCCGAACACCGCGATCCGGCTGTGCTCTAGGAAGCGGCCGATCACCGACTTTACCCGGATGTTCTCTGACATGCCGGGCACGCCGGGGCGCAGGCAGCAGATGCCCCGGATGATCAGGTCCACCTCCACGCCCGCGCCGCTCGCTTCGTACAGCTTCTCGATGATGAGCGGATCGACCAGGCTGTTCATCTTGGCCCACACCGCCGCCGGCTCTCCCGCGCGCGCGAAGCCGATCTCGCGGTCGATCAGCTCGATCAGGCGCGCGCGCAAGTCGCGCGGGCTCAGCGTCACCAGCTCCATGTCCTCCGGCTCGACATAGCCGGTGATGTAGTTGAACATCCGCGCCGCATCCCGGCCGGCGCGCGGGTCGGCGGTGAAGAAGCTCAGGTCCGTGTAGATGCGCGCGGTGATCGGGTGGTAGTTACCCGTGCCGAAATGGCAGTAGGTGCGGAACTGCCCGCCCTCGCGCCGCACCACCATCGCCACCTTGGCGTGGGTCTTCCAGTCGATGAAGCCATAGACCACCTGGACGCCCGCGCGCTCCAGTGCGCTCGCCCATTGCAGGTTCTGCTCCTCGTCGAAGCGCGCCTTGAGCTCCACCACTGCGGTGACCGACTTGCCCGCCTCCGCCGCGGCGATCAGCGCGTTGATCACCGCGGACTGCTTGCCCGCGCGATACAGCGTCTGCTTAATCGCCACCACGTCCGGGTCCGCCGCTGCCTGCTTCAAGAAGGCTAGCACCACGTCGAACGTCTCGTACGGGTGATGGACAACGATGTCCTTGGCACTGATCGCCGCGAAGCAATCGCCGCCGAACTCGCGGATCCGCTCGGGGAAGCGCGCGGCGAAGGGCGGGAACTTCAGGTCCGGCCGGTCCTCGTCGATCAGCAGCGACAGGTCCGCGATGCCCAGGAACGAGCCCGATTCGGTGGTGATCGCGTCGCTGCCCAGCTCCTCGCGCAGCACCTCGGCCAGCGCGTCGGGCATGCCCGTCTCCAGCTCCAGCCGGATCACCCGCCCGCGCCGCCGCCGCTTGATCGCATTGGCGAAGTAGCGGACCAGATCCTCCGCTTCTTCCTCGATCTCGATGTCGCTGTCGCGCAGGACTCGGAACTCGGCAGCGCCTTTCACCTCATAGCCGGGAAACAGCAGCCCCGAGAAGCGCTTCACGATCGATTCGACCGCCACATAGCGCGCGCGCGCGCCTGGCATCCGGACGAAGCGCGCCATCGGCGAGGGCAGCATCACCAGTTCGCGGATCGGCTCCCCATCCGAGCGGCGAACCAGGTCGAACATCACCGCCAGGCCCTTGTTGGGCATGAACGGGAACGGATGCGCGGGATCCAGCGCCTGCGGCGTCAACACCGGAAACAGCTGTTCCTTGAAAAAGGTCTCCAGCCAGCCGAGTTCCTCGGCGGAGAGCACCGCATCGACCTTGCTCGATCCCAGCACCTGGATGCCGGTATCGGCGAGCATGTGGCGAAGGTCGCGCCAGACCGATTCCTGGCTGGCGAGTAGGGCATCGGCGGCGGCGGTGATCGCGGCGAGCTGCTGGCTCGGAGTCAGCCCGTCCTGGGAGCGCGCTTCCACATCCTGGAGCAACTGCCCCTTCAACCCGGCGACACGGACCATGTAGAATTCGTCGATGTTCGATCCCGAGATCGACAGGAAGCGCAGCCGCTCCAGCAGCGGGTGCGCCGGGTTGCACGCCTCCTCCAGCACGCGCCGGTTGAAGGCGAGCCAGGAAAGCTCACGATTGAAGTAACGGTCGCCGGACGTCTTCTCGAACAGGTCGTCGTCGGCATCGATGCGGGCAAGATGGGCTGGGCGGGTCATGGTTCCTCGATCAACGCAGCGCGGGCCAGGACGGTCCGGGCGAGCGACACCGTCAGCCGTCGACGGCGGCCGAGCGCCTCCGCCTCCAGCGCATCTATCACGCGGATGACGGCGACGTGACTCCGCTCGATATGGCGGACCAGCCAGGCGATCAGGTCGTCGCGCGCGTCGAGCCCGCGCTTCAGGAAGCCGCGGCGCAACAGCGCCTCGACCAGCGCGTCGTCAGGAGCGCCGATCCGCGCCACCGGGCTGGCGCCGAGCCGCGAGCGTAGGTCGGGCAGGCGCACCGCCCATTCGGGCGGCGCCGCCTGCGCCACGATCACCAGCGGACGCCTGCCCTCTTGCGCCGCGTTCCAGGCGTGGAACAGCTCGCTTTCCGGCCGCGTGTCCGCATCGTCGAGCATTGCGCCGCCGCTCTTCGCCGCGAAAATCCGGGCGAGCAGGCTGCGGCCGGACTTGCGCGGGCCGACCAGCAGCGCGCTGCGCACCGGCCAGGTCGCCCAATGCTCCAGCAGCTGCACCGCCCCCGCGTTGGAGGCGGTCACCAGAAAGTCGTCGTCGCACGGGTCGTCTGGCCACACGAAGGGCAGCGCGATCTGGGTCATCCCGCGGTCGTGTTGTCCGCCTGGATGTCGGGCGGCAACAACTGCGGCGCACGGCGAATGCGCAGGGCAGTGCCACTGCCGAACACCTGCCAGCCGCGCGCCTCCAGCGCCTGGCGGAACGCTTCGGGCGGGCCGCCGTAGCTCACCGACATGATCGAGGTGCCGCCCAGCGCCAGGCTGTTGGTGGTGGCGCCGGAGACTCCCGGCACGCCACGCACCGCCGACTCGGTATTGGTCACCGCCGCCGCGCCGGGCGAGTCGAACTGGACCAGGATGGTGACCACCGCCGCGGTGCTCTCGGTCGCCAGCGTGTCCTCCGGCAGCGTTTCTTCGGTCTCTGTCGCCGCGGCCGGCGTCCAGGTCAGCCCCTTGTCGGTCGCCAGATAGCCGCTGCGCAGCGCCTGCTGGTACAGGTCGTCGATCCGCTGGACGCCGGTGTCGAGCAGTTGCGGCAGCCCGGCGGCCGAGGCGACGCGAAGCTTGAAGCTGCCCAGCATCCGGTTGTCGGGCCCGTGCCGCGCCTCGAACTCCGCCACCACCGGCCCGCCGGGCCATTGCCGCGCCAGCCGCACGGTCGGGATCAGCACGTCGACGCCGCCATATTGGCCCAGGACATGCCGCCACCATCCGCGCCCCGGCCGGCCGGTCTGCCCCAGGTTGAGCAGCAAGGCGTCCGGCCCGGTGCCGGTCGGCCGGATATAGTCGATCGTGCTGTTGCCGGTGCGGTAGCGCGCCCAGGCCTCCTGCCAGGCGGTGCGCGTCTCGAATACGCTGCCCGCTCCGCCTGACCATTGCAGCGGCAGCACCACCATGGCCGGCGAACGCGTCGAATAGCTGGCGATGCCGAGCAGCGCGCTCGCTCTGGTGCGATCGAACAGCACACCCAGCCGCGCGATATAGCGCGTCGGCGAAATTTGCTCGTTCTGGACGACGATGCCGGAGACGATCGCATCCAGCGTCCCGTCCGAAACGGCTGCGCCGCCGCCGCCCAGCCGTTTCGACAGCGCCGCCCAGGCCTTGCGCTGCGCGATCCGCCAGCCGCCCAGCCGCGCCGCGTCCGCGGTCTTGCCCGCGACATCGACGGTGATGTCGCTCACCTCATAGTCGCCCGAACTGTCGACCGGCGCGACGCCGCGGTCGCCGCCCTCGATCTGGGCGAACACGGTCCCCGCCACGCCGAGCGCGATCAGAAGGGCGATGGGGGCACGCAGACGCATAGGCGGCGCCTTTTGGCGAACCGCCCGTGGAAATCCAAGCGCGATATGTCTAGGCGCGGCTTCGATGAGCTACACTTACGAGCAGGCCGGCGTCTCGATCGCCGCAGGCAACGCGCTGGTCCGCGCCATCGCCCCCCTCGCCCGCGCGACGCGGCGGCCCGGCGCCGATGCCGAGCTGGGCGGCTTCGGCGGGGTGTTCGACCTCAAGGCGGCCGGCTTCACCGATCCGCTGCTGGTCGCCGCCAACGACGGCGTCGGCACCAAGCTGAAGCTGGCGATCGAATGGGATCGCCACGACGGCGTCGGCATCGATCTGGTCGCCATGTGCGCCAACGACCTGGTCGTGCAGGGCGCCGAGCCTTTGTTCTTCCTGGACTATTATGCTTCGGGCAAGCTCGACGCCGCCGTCGCCGAGCGCGTCGTCGCCTCGATCGCCGAGGGCTGCCGCCAGGCGGGTTGCGCGCTGATTGGCGGCGAGACCGCGGAGATGCCCGGCATGTACGCCGATGGCGATTACGACCTTGCCGGCTTCTGCGTCGGCGCGGTTGAGCGCGACCAGCTCCTCACCGGTGCCGGCATCGGCGCGGGCGACGTGATCCTCGGCCTCGCCTCCAATGGCATCCATTCGAACGGCTTCAGCCTGGTCCGCCGCCTCGCCGCGGATCATGGCTGGAAGCTCGACCGCCCTGCCCTGTTCGATCCCGACCGGCTGCTGATCGACCATCTGATGGCGCCCACCCGCATCTATGTCGCCAGCCTGCTGCCCCTGCTGCGCGCCGGCCGAATCAAGGGGCTCGCCCACATCACCGGCGGCGGGCTGCTGGAGAACATCCCGCGCGTGCTGCCGGACGAGGCGCATGCGGTGGTGGATGCCGACGCCTGGCCGCAGCCGCGACTGATGGCCTTCCTCCAGGCGCAGGGCGGGATCGAGCCCGGCGAGATGGCGCGCACCTTCAACTGCGGCATCGGCATGGCGCTGGTCGTCGCTGCCGATATGGCGGACGCAATCGCTGCGGACCTCGCGGCGGCGGGCGAGACGGTGTTCCGCATCGGCATCGTCGAAGCCGGCCAGCGCGGCTGCACCGTGCGCGGCCTGTCCGAAACCTGGAGCGCACGCGAACCGTGGTCGGCGACTCACAACCAATAACGTGTCCCCGCGAAGGCGGGGACAGAGCCTGGGCTCCCGTTTTCGCGGGAGCACAACGGGGTGCATCGTGAAGAATGTAGCAGTCCTGATCTCCGGCCGTGGTTCGAACATGATGGCGCTCGTTGAGGCTGCAAAAGGTCCGGACACGCCTTTCAAGATCAGCTTGGTCGCCTCCGATCGGCCGGACGCCGCCGGCCTCGCCTGGGCGCGCGAGCGAGGCCTCGCCACCTTCGCGCTCTCGCCCAAGGGGATCGGCAAGCCCGCCTATGAAGCCGAGCTCGACGCCGCGCTCCGCGATGCCGGCACCGATCGGATCGCCCTCGCGGGCTACATGCGGCTGCTGTCGGACGATTTCGTCGCGCGCTGGCGCGGGCGGATCGTCAACATCCACCCCTCGCTGCTCCCCAACTACAAGGGCCTCGACACCCACGCCCGCGCCATCGCCGCCAGCGATGCGGAGGCGGGCGCCTCGGTCCACATCGTCACCGAGGAGCTCGACGCCGGCGAGGTGCTCGGCCAGGCGCGCGTGCCGATCCTGCCGGGCGACACGCCCGAGACGCTCGCCGCGCGCGTCCTCGCCGAGGAGCATCGGCTCTACCCCCGCGTTCTGTCCGAATGGTGCGCCCGATGACCCCCGATGCAGCCCTCGCCCGGGTCCGCGAGACCGCGCTGGCACTGCCCGGCACTGCCGAGCGGCTGAGCCACGGGTCGCCCGGCTTCCATATCGAGGGCGGCAAGTTCTTCGCCTATTTCTGGCACGACCACCACGGCGACGGCGAGACCAGCGTGATGGTCAAGACCAGCGGCAGCGACGAGCAGGCGATGCTGATCGAGGGCGATCCCGAGACCTACTATCGACCGCCTTATCTCGGCCCGTCCGGCTGGGTGGCGATCCGTGTCGCGGGCGATCCCGACTGGGATCTCGTCGGCGACCGGATCGCGAGGAGCTGGGAACTGGTCGCCCCGCGGCGCCTGCTGGAGGCAGGCGGGCGATGAGCGAATCGGCAGATCAGGCGCGCACCCGCCGCCGCTGGATCACCTTGGCCGAGTTCGTCGCGGTCGCCGGCCTGCTGATCGGCGCGCTGACGCTCTATCTCAACTGGTCGGACCGGCAGGAGGAACGTGCCGACAGGGCGCAGGCGACCGCCGCCGAGGGCAAGGCCAAGGCGCGCGTGACGCTCGTCGGAACGGTGAAGCCGGGCGGGGAAAGCATCTCGCTTGCCGATCCGGCACACGTCTTCAGCGCGGCGACCATCCGTTTCCCCGCTGCTCTGGGGATCCGCCCCGTCGATCTGATGCCGGGTCCGACGATCCAGGCCGGGTCGTTCTCCAACAGACTGCTGGAGTTGACTGACAAGGGCACCGACGAGCGTCAGGGCCGTCTTCCGGTGTTGATCACCGTAACTTGGTGGGACGGCGACGCCCGGCACAGCGACACCGCGCGCTACGATATCCTGTGGGCCACCGAGGGGCGCCTGCTGCGCGGCCGGGTGCTGCGCCTCACCGGCTTCGCACTGGCCGACCGCAGCGCCTCGCCCGCCGCGCTGGAGCGCGCCTGGGCGAGGCAGAAGCCTTAGCGCAGGCGTATCCAGCCGCCGTTCGTGCTGAGCGAAGTCGAAGCATATGGCTAAGCAGGGGGCTTAGCCTTCGACTTCGCTCAGGCCGAACGGAGCTTAGGATCAGCCGACGATCTCTTCGTCCTTGAAGAAGAACGCGATCTCGGTGGCGGCATTCTCTTCCGAATCCGAACCGTGCACCGAGTTCGCCTCGATCGACTCGGCCAGTTCCTTGCGGATCGTGCCGGCATCGGCGTTCTCGGGGTTGGTCGCGCCCATCACGTCGCGGTTCCGCTTCACCGCATCCTCGCCTTCCAGCACCTGCACCACCACCGGGCCGGAGGTCATGAAGGTGACCAGGTCGTTGAAGAACGGCCGCTCCTTGTGGACGCCGTAGAAGCCCTCGGCCTGCTCGCGGGTCATGCGGATGCGCTTGGAGGCGATCACGCGCAGGCCGGCGTCCTCAAGCATCTTGGTGACCGCACCGGTCAGGTTGCGGCGGGTCGCATCGGGCTTGATGATCGAAAAGGTACGGGTCGCGGCCATGGCGGTCACGGGCTCCTGGATAAAGATTGCGGGAAAACTGCGCGGCGCCCTTAGGCGGATGGGGCCGGCTTGGCAACTATGCGGCCTGCTCCCAACGCCCCGCCTCATTCTGCTTCCAGTAACGCCGGCTCACGCCCTCGCGCTCCGCCAACCCCTTCCAGGCGGCCCGCGCGGCGCGGATCACCTCCTCGTCGAAGAAGTGGAAGACCCGGTCGAAATCAAGCGCATCGTCGCGCCACACGCCGTCCGCCAAAGCGATGTGCTTCGCGCCATTGGCGGCGTTCACCTCGCCGGCGAGCAGGATCGGCTGATGCGCGTCCGCGTCGCTGCCGATCTGCGCATGGGGCACGAAGCTTTCGGGGGCGAAGGTCCACAACAGCCGGTCAAGCGCCGCGCGCCGCCGCTCGTCCGCGTCGACCACGAGCAGCCGGTTGCCGCCGGCGAGCACCTTCTCGGCGATCTGCGGCAGCACGCGTTCCAGAGGCATGACGGTCAGGTGATAGAAGTCGACCTGCATCTCACGCTCGCGTCGAGATCTGGAGCACCACCGCTGCGCCGAGGATCAGCGCGACGCAGGCCAGTTGGACCGCGCCGAGCCGTTCGCCGAACACGGTCCACCCCAGCAGCGCCGCCGCGACGATGCCGACGCCCGACCAAATCGCATAGACCACGCCCACCGGCAGCGCGCGCATGGCCGGCGCAAGCATCCAGAAGCAGGCGGAGTAGCAGAGAATGGACAGGCTGCCCCATTGCCACTTCTCGAACCCGTGCGACAGCTTGAGCAGGAAGGTGCCCGTCACCTCCAGCCCGATCGCCACCGCCAGGAACGCCCAGGGACTCACTTCTCCAGGGCGTCCGCCACGAAGCGGTCGAGCAGGCGCACGCCATAGCCGGTCGCGCCCTTGGCCCAGGTCGGCCCGTCCTTGTCGCTCCACACCATCCCCGCGATGTCGAGGTGCGCCCATTTCACGCCCTCGTCCACGAAGCGCTTCAGGAACTGCGCCGCGGTGATCGAACCGGCGCCGCGCGGGCCGACATTCTTGATGTCGGCGATCTGGCTGTCGATCAGACGGTCATAGGCGTCCGCGAGCGGGAAGCGCCAAAGCTTGTCGCCGACGGTTTCGCCCGCGGCGCTCAGCTGCCCCGCCAGCCCATCGTCGTTGGAAAACAGCCCGCCATATTCGTTGCCCAGGCTGACGATCATCGCCCCGGTCAGCGTGGCGAGATCGACCACCGTCTTCACCTTGTGCGTGCGCTGCACCCAGGTGATGCAGTCGCACAGCACCAGCCGGCCTTCCGCATCGGTGTTGATCACTTCGATGGTCTGCCCATCCATGGAGGTGACCACGTCGCCGGGGCGCTGGGCGTTGCCATCGGGCATGTTCTCGACGAGGCCCATCACGCCGATCACGTTGGCCTTGGCCTTGCGCTGAGCGAGCGCCTTCATCGCGCCCGCGACAGCGCCCGCGCCGCCCATGTCCCACTTCATGTCCTCCATGCCGGCGGCGGGCTTGATCGAGATGCCGCCGGTGTCGAAGGTCACACCCTTGCCGACCAGCGCCACCGCAGGCTCGCCCTCGCCTGCGCCGTTCCACTTGAGTGCCAGAATGCGGGCCTCGCGCCGCGACCCCTGGCTGACGCCGAGCAGAGCGCCCATGCCCAGCTCGCCCATCGCCGTTTCGTCCAGCACAGTGGCTTCAAGGCCGAGGCCCTCCACTTCGGCCAGCACGCGCTTCACAAAGGTCTCGGGATAGAGCAGGTTGGCAGGCAACGTGACGAGCGTGCGGGTGAGCGCGAGGCCGGCGGACACCGCCTCCTCGGCCTGCCACGCTGCGTCCGTGCCCTCCGGCGCGCCGACCACGGTCACCGTCTCCAGCGTCGGCTTCTGCTTGTCGGGAAGCTTGGTGCGGTAGGTGTCAAAGCGCCACGCGCGCTGGAGCGCGGCGGCGGCGAGCCGGGCAGCGGCATCGCCGTCAACGGAGGTGCCGGTCAGGTCCACGCTGACCTCCGTCACGCCCGAGGTCAGCAGCCGCGCGGTGAGCGCGCCGCCCGCCTTTTCACAGGCGGCGACATCGCCCTCGCCGATTCCGAGCAGCAGCACGCGGGTGCCGTCCGCCTGGTACAGCTCGGCGACGCTGCCCGCCTCGCCCTCGAAGCGCTGCCCTGCGCTTGCCGCACGGGCCAGCGCGGCGGCGTCCTCGTCCAGCCCGGCCGGCGCGCCGCCCTTCGCCACGGGATAGGCGACCACGCGGGCGTCGGCGGGGCGATCGGAGGCGAAAACGATGTTCATGGGATTGTCCTGCTGTTTTCCCGACCTCTAGGCCCCTTGTCTTCGATCGGCAAAGCCGCCGATTGCTCCACAGCGACGGGGGTGCGATAGGCGCGGTCATGCCCGTTGCAGCGATGCGGCGGCGAAAAGGGGTTTGCGACGAGCGTGATGCGTTCCTTCCTGCTGGCCAGCTGTGCCGTGCCGCTCGCCTGCATCGCGGGCGGGGCCGCCGCGCAGACGCTCCAGGACCGCGAGGTCGCCCCGCCCACCGTGGCCGAAGCGCCGGCCCCCGCGTCCGACGATCAGGTGCGCTTCACCGCCGACCAGCTCGAATATGATCTGGAGGGCGATGTCGTGGTCGCCTCGGGCGAAGTTCGGATGAGCCGGCAGGGCGAACGGCTGCGCGCGGACAAGGTCACCTGGGATCGCAACACGGGCAAGGTCGTCGCGACCGGCAACATCGCCGTCACCAATCCCGACGGCGATATCGCTTATGGCGACCAGATCGAGCTGACCGATTCGCTCAAGGACGGGCTGGTCGAAAACATGCTGGTCGTCCTCAACCAGGGTGGCCGGATCGCGGCGGTTCGGGGCACACGTGCGGAGAATGGGACCGTGTCGCTGCTGCAAGCTGCGTACACGCCGTGTGCGGTAGTCGATACGGAGGGCTGCCCGAAGGAGCCGAGCTGGAAGATCACGGCGGTCCGCGTGACGTATCGGCCCGACCGCAAGCGGGTCTACTATGACGGCGCAAGATTCAACCTGTTCGGCCTCCCTTCGCTGCCGCTACCGCGCCTTTCGCACCCGGTGGGCGGGGGCAGCGACAGCGGGTTGCTGAGCCCGTCGTTCCGGATCGGCCGGGTCAACGGCCTGGAAGCGGCGGTGCCCTATTACTGGGCGATCGGCGAGAATCGCGGGCTAACTGTGACGCCGCACGTCTTCACCAGCGTGCTGCCGATGCTGGAGGCGAACTACCGTCAACTCGACACCACCGGCGCGTTCAGCATTACCGGCTATGCGACGGCAAGCCGACGCAGCGATGACGTCAACTCGGGGGTCACCGACACCACGCAGGCGTTTCGTGGCTATATCGACGGTATTGGCCGTTTCCAGCTTTCGCCGGAGTGGAGTCTCTCCACCTCGCTCCGGTTGGTCACCGATCGCACTTTCCTTCGCCGCTACGACATCTCCAGCGACGACCGCATCCGCAGCACCGTGGCGCTGGAGCGGGTGGATGCGGACAGCTATTTCTCGCTGGCCGGCTGGGCGGTGCAGACGCTGCGCCAGAACGACCGGCAAGGCCTGCAACCCGTGGCGCTGCCCGAGTTCGACTATCGCCGCATTTTCCGGAACATCGCGTTCGGCGGCAACCTGCAAGTCCAGGCGAACACGCTGGCAATCTCGCGCCATGCCGGGCAGGACACGCAGCGCGCATTCGCGGCGGCGAAATACGACGTCTCCGCGCTGACCCGCTGGGGACAGGAGGTCACCCTCACAGCCTATGCGCGCGCGGACGCGTACAACACCAACGACCCACTTGCGACCGACACCCCCAGCTATCGCGGGCTCGATGGCTTCCGCTCGCGTGCGATCGGCGCCCTCGCCGTAGACGTGCGCTGGCCGCTGATCGGCGAAGCGTTCGGCGGCGTGCAGCGGCTGACGCCGCGCTTCCAGATCGTCGCCTCCCCGCGGATCGAGAATCTCGACATCCCCAATGAGGATGCGCGCGCGGTCGACCTGGAGGATTCGAACCTGTTCGCACTCAATCGGTTCGCAGGGTACGACCGGTTCGAAGATTCGAGCCGGGCGACCTATGGCGCCGAATGGAACCTGGACCTGCCGGGCCTCGCCATCTCCACCATCGTCGGCCAGAGCTACCGCCTCAACGAGCGGCCCTCCATCCTGCCGGACGGCACCGGGCTGAGCGACCGCTTCTCCGACATCGTCGGACGCACACAGGTGCGCTATCGCGACTTCGTCGCGTTCACCTATCGCTACCGCTTCGACAAGGACAGCATGGCGGTGCGGCGGTCGGAGGTGGATGCGACCGTCGGTTCGCATACCACCTACGCTCTGGCCGGCTATCTTCGCCTCAATCGCAACATCAAAGGACTGGAGGATCTCCGCGACCGTGAGGAGATCCGTCTCGCCGGGCGCGTCCAGCTTGCGCGCTTCTGGTCCGTGTTCGGGTCGACGATCATCGACCTGACCGACAACAGCGAGGATATCTTCTCGATCGCGGACGGCTTCGATCCGCTGCGGCACCGCGTCGGCGTCGAATATGAGGACGATTGCCTCCGTCTCGGCCTCGCCTGGAAGCGTGAATACACATCCCTAGGCGACGCCCGCCGCGGCGACAGCTTCCTGTTGACGCTGGCGCTAACCAACCTGGGTCGCTAAGCCGCGGTTCAGCGAGGTTCGGCGACACGTGCGGCAGTGCGCATCGGTCGCACGTTGGGAACGGCGGAGCAGAGTGGTTCAATCGATGATGAAGACGGCATGGCGTCGCTGGACCGGCGCGGCCGTGGCGGTGACGATGGCGGCGGGTGCGATCGCGCAGGACACGGTGCGCGATGGCGAGGTTCCCCAGACGAACCTGAACATCCCGGAAAACCTACAGGTCTTCGGCAAGGTCGATCCGAACGTCCGCAAGGCGACCGCGATCGTCAACGATTCGGTGATCACCGCAACCGACGTCGACCAGCGCGTTGCGCTGGTCGCCGCCGCCAATAACGTGCAGATCGCGGGCGAGGAGCGTGATCGGCTGCGCCTTCAGGTCCTCCGGCAGCTGATCGACGAGACGCTGCAGATCCAGCAGGCGAAGACCGCCGACGTCACGATCACCGACGCGGAGATCAATCAGAGCCTGGCCCGCGTGTCGGCCAACTTCAAGCAGACGCCGGCGCAGTTCAATGCCTTCTTGCGCGAACGTGGCTCGTCCGAGCGTTCGCTCCGCCGTCAGATTGAGGGTGAGCTCGCCTGGTCGCGCTATCTGCGCCGCCGCATCGAGCCCAACGTCAACGTCGGCATGGAAGAAGTGAAGGCGATCATCGATCGCCTGGAGGCGGCAAAGGGCACGGACGAATATCATCTGAGCGAGATCTTCCTGGCCGCAACTCCTGATCGCGCGCAGCAGGTCTTCGCCAACGCCCGCCAGCTGATCGAGCAAATCCAGCGCGGTCAGGCGCCGTTCTCCTATTACGCTCGCAACTTCTCCGAAGCGTCGACGAAGGCGGTCGGGGGCGATCTCGACTGGATTCGGCTAGCGCAGTTGCCCGAGGCACTCGGCCAAGCGGCACAGGAGATGCAGGTGGGCCAGGTTGCGGGGCCGATCGAGGTTCCGGGCGGGTTCTCCATCCTGTACCTTCAGGACAAGCGGCAGGTGCTCACCGCCGATCCGCGCGATGCGCGGCTTAGCCTGAAGCAAATCACCGTGAACTTCCCCAAGGGTTACACGCAGGCACAGGCAAGCGCGCGAACGGGCGAGTTCGCCAAGACCCTTCAGAGCCTCCAGGGATGCGGCTCGGTCGAGAAGGTCGCGGCCGGCATCGGAGCGGAGGTGGTCGCCAACGACACCATCCGCATCCGCGACCTGCCGCCGCAGCTCCAGACCATCCTTCTAAATCTCCAGGTCGGTGAAGCGACGCCGCCCTTCGGTTCCCCCGGTGAGGGCGTGCGCGCGCTGGTGCTTTGCGGCCGCGACGACGCCCGGAGCGGCAGTCTGCCCGGTGCCGAGCAAATTCAGAGCCAAATCGAGCAGCAGCGCGTCAACTTGCGTGCCCAGCAAGCTCTGCGCGACCTTCGCCGCGATGCGGTGATCGAGTATCGCTAGACCCATGGCGCCCATCGCGGTCTCGCTTGGCGATCCGGCAGGGATCGGGCCCGAGATCGTCGCCAAGGCCTGGGCCGCCCGCGACGGACATGTGCTGCCGCCGTTCGTTGCGGTTGGTGATGCGCGTGCAATCGAGAGGGTGTCGGCGGGACCGCTCAGGCGAGTCGACTCGATGGACGAGGCCGCCCTTGTCTTCGCCGACGCGCTACCCGTGCTACACATCGATCAGGGCGGAGACATCACGCCGGGCGTGCCTGACGTCGATGGCGCTCGTTCTGCCCTTCATGCCCTGGAGGTGGCGGTCGGGCTGGCCCGGTCCGCCGCGGCCGCAGCGCTGGTGACCGGGCCCGTGTCCAAGGCCCAGCTCTACGGCGTGGGGTTCACGCACCCGGGCCAGACCGAGTTCGTCGCCGAGCGTTGTGGGATCGCCCGCGACAACGCGGTGATGATGTTGGCGGGACCGACGTTACGCGTCGTGCCGCTGACAACGCACGTTCCGCTGGCGCAGGTGCCCGGCCTGCTGACCATCGAGCTGATTGTGGCCAAGGCGCTAGCCACCGCGCGCGGCCTGCGTCGCGATTTCGGGATCGCTTCTCCCCGTCTCGCTTTCGCGGGGCTAAACCCCCATGCCGGTGAGGGCGGCGCCCTCGGACGCGAGGAGATCGACGTGATCGCGCCTGCGATCGCTCAACTCAAGGAACAGGGCGTCGATGCGACGGGTCCGTTCGCGGCGGACACGATGTTCCATCCGCGTGCCCGTGCGGGCTATGACGCGGCACTCTGCCCATATCACGACCAGGCATTGGTGCCGCTCAAGACGCTGCACTTCGACGAAGGGGTGAACATGACCTTGGGGCTCCCGGTCGTGCGCACCTCGCCCGATCACGGCACCGCCTTTGCGCTCGCCGGCCGCGATGCGGCCCATCCTGGCGCGATGATCGCCGCCATCGCCATGGCCGGGGAGGCCGCGCGCCGGCGAGCCGCCGCAGCGTGATCGCACCGCTGGAGCCGCTGCCGCCTCTGCGCGAAGTGATCGCGCGCCACGGGCTCGCCGCGTCCAAGGCGCTGGGTCAGAACTTCCTGCTCGATGCGCAGCTGCTCGCGCGCATCGCCGCGATCCCGGGCGACCTGACCGACGTGCCGGTGCTGGAGATCGGCCCGGGCCCGGGAGGCCTGACCCGCGCGCTGCTCGCCGCGGGCGCGCGGGTGACGGCGGTGGAGCGCGACCGGCGCTGCATCCCGGCGCTCGCGGAACTGGAAGGAGCCTATCCGGGGCGCCTTACCGTAATTGAGGGCGACGCGCTCGCGATCGATCTCGCCGCCTTGACGGAGCGCCCGCACATTGTCTCCAACCTGCCCTATAACGTTGGAACCGCTCTGCTGGTCGGCTGGCTGACGACGTCCTGGCCGCCGTGGTGGCAAAGCCTGACTTTGATGTTTCAACGCGAAGTGGCCGATCGGATCGTCGCACCTGCGGGCTCGGATGCTTATGGCCGGCTTTCGGTACTTGCGCAGTGGCGCGCCTCGGCGCGCATCGCGATGCCGGTCCACCGCTCCGCCTTTACCCCGCCGCCGAAGGTGATGTCGGCGGTGGTGGCGATCACGCCGCAGCCGCAACCGGAAGCCATTGATCCGCCGGTGCTGGAGGCGCTGACCGCCGCAGCTTTCGGTCAGCGCCGCAAGATGCTGCGCCAGGGCCTCAAGGGCGTCCCAGGCGCGATCGAGGCGCTGGCGGCGGTGAGGATCGATCCCACGCGCAGGCCGGAGACGGTGAGCGTGGCGGAATGGATTGCGCTGGCGCGCTATTCGTCGGCGGTGGGGCGCTTGGGCGGCACCGCCTGAGCGGTGGTGATCGGCGGGCCCTTGGCGATCACCGCAGAAAGCTGCGTGGCCGGGGCACAGGCAGTGCGGCACAGCTGTCGTATCTTGGCGAGATTGGCGCGCGCCTGGGTCACCGCGCCCTTCTGCACCAGAGCCGCGCCCTGACCCTGGAGCGCCTGCACGTCCCCCGGATCGAGCACTAGCGCCTCGCGGTACAGCCGGATCGCCTTGCCCGGCAAGCCGCGGGCCTGTGCCATCTCCGCCATCAGCACGAACGCCTGCCGGTTGCGCGGATCCACCGCCACCGCGGTTTCCAGCAGGTCCGTGGCACCTTCGAGGTTGCCCGTGGCACGCGCGGCCTTCGCCTGAGCCAACAGTTCCAGCGACTGCCCGTCGATCGATGCGACGGGCTTTTGCCCGCTCAGCGATGCCGAGACCGAGAGCAGCGCCAGTGAGACGGCGACGGCAACGGTCGAATAACGCATGATCGGCTCCAGCTTGGGCACAATGAGGTGACAGCTAGCACGGGGCGCGCAGGCGTGCGACGAAAAAACCGTCGGTGCCGTCGTGACTTGGCGTGAGACGCAGACCGGCACCGCGCGGCTGGCCGCACGGCAGCGACAGGGGCTCGGCGGACCAGCCGGGATGCGCGGCGAGGAAGTGATCGACCTGGTCTGCCCCTTCTGCATCGAGCAGCGAGCAGACGATGTGGACGAGCGCGCCACCGGGGCGGACCAGCGCGGCACCGACGTTCAGCACCTGCGCCTGCATCGACACATAGCGGTCGAGCCGCTCTGGGGTGAGCCGCCAGCGCGCCTCCGGATTGCGGCGCCAGGTGCCGGTGCCCGAACAGGGTGCATCGACCAGGACAACATCGGCGGCGGCGCGCCAGTCCGCCAGGGCTTCGAGCTCGCGACCAAGATCGAGCAGGCGGGTCTCGGCAATGGTGACGCCGGCACGTTCAGCGCGGGGGGGAAGCCGGGACAGGCGTGCGCGGTCGATGTCGCTGGCGAGGATGCGGCCACGGTTCTCCATGGCGGCGGCGAGCGCGAGGGTCTTGCCGCCGCCGCCCGCGCACAGATCGACGACCGTCATGCCCGACTTCGCCTCGGCCGCCAGCGTCACTGCCTGGCTGCCCGCATCCTGCACCTCGACCTGGCCGGCGAGCGCGGCGACATCGCTGCCGTGCGGCAGGCGCAGTGCATCGGGCAGGCCAGCGATTGGCTGCGCTGCCGGCAGTAGCGCAGCGATCTCCGCAGGCTCGGCAAGCCGTCGGTTGATCCGGAGATCGAGCGGCGCGCGGAAGACCAGTGCCGCCGCCTCGTCTTCGCCCAGCCCGGACGCGGCAAGCCGATCCAGCAACCACCCCGGCGCCGCCCCCGCTGGTGCGGCCGGTTCGTCGGGATCGATCGCCGCCGGACCGTGACGCGATCCATCGAACGTAGCAGCGAGCACGGTATCGTCTTGGGCCAGCGCCAACACCGCAGCACGCCCGGAGGCAGGCACCTCCCCTGCCCGGCGGATCGCGGCGAACACCAGCTCACGCACTGCGCGGCGATCCTTGGACCCGGCATAGCGGCGCTCGGCGAAATAGCGCTGGACGATCGTGTCCGCCGCCGCCCCGCCGCTGCGCGCGGCCGCGATCACGGCATCGACGATCTCGATCGCGGCCTGGGTACGCGCAGCCGGAGTCATCGGCGGAGTGAAGACGAATTGAGGCGGTTGAGGCGCAAAGCGGTATTGCAGCGCGGTAAGAAAGCGGCGGAGGCTGTGCGAAGCGGGACGAGGCGAGGCATGGCGCGCTCATGCACCCGTTCGGGGCGTGTAGGACAGCGGCAAATCCGCTGCGGGATCGTTTCGCAGGCGGCACCAAATCGTCGGCCGGGAGTTGGCAGCCCGATCGCCGACGCGCGAAAAAGAGCAACCATGCCCTATCTGACGAGCCCGTTCCGGTTCCTGGTACATTATGTCGCGGCGCGGCCGTGGATCTTCCTGTTCCTGGGCCTGCTGATCGCAGGCGCCTCGGTCAGCTCGATCGGCGTGCAATATGCCATGAAGCTGCTGATCGATTCGATGACGGGCGCAGTGCGGGTGCGCAGCGAGGTCTATACCGCGCTGGGCATCTTCATCGGGCTGGTGATCTGCGAAAGCGGCCTTCAGCGGGCCGCCGCGCTGACCCTGGGGCATGCCACGGTGGTGTCGGGCGTCGGCATCCGGCTCGACATGGTGAACCACCTCACCGAGCACCAAATGCCCTTCTTTCAGACGCAGCGCGCGGGCGCGCTGGGGCATCGCATCTCGGGCCTCGCCGGCATCTTCGGCGCGATCATCCACCGGCTCCTTCAGGAAGTGACGCCGCCGCTGATCGTGTTCACCGGCGCGATGATGATCTTCGTGACGATCGACGTGGCGATGGCGGTTGCGCTGGGGACGATCTTCGTGCTGGTGACGGTCGGCCTGGTGCTGCTGGGCTTCCGCGGCCATGTTCACCACCGCGACTTCGCCGAACGCGCCGGCACGGTGGGCGGCGAGCTGATCGACCTGATCGGCAACATCTGGGTGGTGAAGGCCTTTGCCGCCAAGCAGCGCGAGTTGGAGCGGCTGCGCGACTTCCTGCACCATGAGGCAGACGCGCAAAGGCGCGGCTGGTTTTTCGTGGAGCGAATGCGCGGGCTGCACGATGCGGCGCTGGCGATCATGGTGGGTGGCACGCTGCTGTGGGCGATCGGGCGCTGGTCCACCGGCACGATCACCACCGGCGACGTGGTGATCATCAGCACCATGACCTTCCGCATCCTCCACGGCTCGCGCGATCTGGCGATGGCGTTGATCGATACCAGCCAGCAGGTGAGCTACCTGCGCGAGACGCTGGACATCATCGGCGTGCCGCAGACGTTGCAGGACGTGCCCGATGCGGCGAGACTGCGCGTCGGCGAGGGCAAGGTGGAGATGCGCCACGTCACCTTCGGCTATGACGCGCGCCACCCCGTGCTCCACGATTTCTCGCTGCACGTGCCGGCCGGGCAGAAGCTGGGCGTGGTCGGCCCGTCTGGCGCGGGCAAGTCCTCTCTGCTCCAGCTGATCCAGCGGCTGCACGATCCGCAATCGGGCGAGGTGCTGATCGACAGCCAGCGGGTCGACCTTGTCACCCAGGAAAGCCTGCGCGACGCGCTGGCGGTGGTGCCGCAGGAGGTGCTGCTGTTCCATCGATCGGTGATGGAGAACATCCGCTTCGCGCATCCCGAGGCGAGCGACGAAGACGTGCACCGGGCGGCCGAAGCGGCGGGTTGCGATGAATTCATCCGCCGCCTGCCGCATGGCTATGACAGCATCGTCGGCGAGCGCGGCACCAGTCTGTCGGGCGGGCAGCGCCAGCGCATCGGCATCGCGCGCGCCTTCCTAAAGAACGCGCGCATCGTGCTGCTCGACGAGGCGACTTCGGCGCTCGATTCGGAATCGGAGCTGGAGGTGCAGGCGGGGCTGGACGCGCTGATAGAGAACCGCACGGTGATCGCTGTGGCGCA
Organism: Sphingomonas sp.; assembly: GCF_042096255.1. Lineage (GTDB taxonomy): Bacteria > Pseudomonadota > Alphaproteobacteria > Sphingomonadales > Sphingomonadaceae > Sphingomonas. The sequence continues at coordinate 49,617 of NZ_JBELLZ010000005.1, forward strand.
CCGGCTGTCGACGATCGTCAATTTCGATCGCGTGATCGTGGTGGAGGACGGCCGGCTGGTGGAGGATGGCCGGCCGCAGGAATTGCTCCGCCGCAAGGACGGCGCGTTCCGCCAGCTGTGGCTGCGCCAAGTGGAGGGGCTGGACCGCCCGACCGGGTTCGGCTTCGACCTGTCGTCGGCGACTCCGTATCTGCGCCAGATGTCGGAGCGCGGCGGTGCCTTCCGCCGGATGGTGCGGGCGCGGCTACCCTGGTCCGACGACGACGAGCCGGGATCTCGTGCTGCGTAGGATCTCACCTCCCGTTCGTGCTGAGCGAAGTCGAAGCACCTTGGTTAGCGTCGCGCCTGCCCTTCGACTTCGCTCAGGGCGAACGGCGGTTGGGCGAAGAGGACACTAACCGCCCGACTTGCTGCCGCCAGCAAGCCCCAGCCCTACCGCCACCGCCACGCCGGCGAGCACCGTCGCGATCACCATCAGCAGGCCGTCGCGCACCAGCAGCGCCAGCCCGAACGCGGCGATCGCCGCCATTGGTGCGGTGGTGGCGAGGGGGAACAGCTCCAGCGGCGGGACGGTGAAGGCGAGCAGGATGACGAGCGCCGCCGCCACCCGCACGAACGGCCCCTTGGTGAGCGCCGGCAGGCGACCGTGGAACCAGCGATCAAGGAAGCGCGCCACCCCGCGCAGCTTCTCCGTCGTCTTGCGCGCCTTGCCGGCGGAGAGCGAGCGGCGGGCGAGGATGCCGGGCAGCCACAAGGTCCGACCGCCGAACAGCAGCTGCACCGCAGTGATGACGATCACCACCGCCAGCAGCGTCGGCAGTCCAGGGATGCTGCCAACCGGCGAGATGTCGATCAGCGCGGGGACCATCAGGAAGGGCCCGTGCGCACGGGTACCCATCGCCTCGGCGACATGGCCGAGCGACACGTCGCCCTCGTTGGCGATCTCGTCGATCCGGTCGAGGATCTCGCCGACGTTCTTGGGTTCTTCTGCCATCGCACGGCCAACCCCGTTCAGCGCGGGGCGGTTCCGGCCGGGTGTGGCGCCGCCTCGAAGTAGCCGGCGAGCGGGTCGATCATTTCCTTGGGGATGCGGCGCGCAATCGTCGGCATGACGTCGCGGGACTTCTTGGCCTCGACGACATATTCGGACCCGCGCCAACGCTCGAGGCGGGCGGCGAGATAGGCGGCGCGCTGCCCGTGCAGGATCGGCGCGGCGCCGGCGCGGCGTGGATCATGGCACGAAAGGCAGGCGGGCAGTTCCCAATCGGGCAGGCCGCGTTCGGCGAGGAAGCGCGCGCGCTCGCGATTGGGATCGGGCCTCGCTTGCGGGCTGCTGATCGGCATCGCGGCGAAATGCCGGGCGAGCGCGATCATCTCCTCCGGCCGGAGCTGCGCCGCTGCCTGGCGCATCACCGCGCTGGAACGACGGTTGGTCTGGTAGCGGCGGAGCGCGTCGAGCAGATAGGCCGGCTTCTGCCCGGCGAGGATGGGGATATCGGCCTGGCCGCGCCCCATGCCGTCGGCACCGTGGCAGCCGGTGCACTTCGCCACCGTGCCCGGCGCGAGCCCCTGCACCGGACGGTCCGGGCCCTGCACCAGCGCGCGGTATCGCTCGGGTGTCATACTGGGCAGCGCGCGGAGGAAGGCGACCATGCGGCGAATCTCGTCCGGCCGGTCACGCGCCGCCCAAAAGGGCATGCCGGTGAACTTCACGCCGTGGTCGAGGATGTAAAACAGCTGCGCGTCCGTCCACTTGGGGGCGTTCAGCTGGAGGTTGGGCGCATGCGGCGTGGCGGCGCGCATCACCGGCAGCGGCAGCACGCCCGGCGCGCCATGACAGGCGGCGCAGCTCTGCGCGAAATGGCCGGCGGCGCTGACCAGCCCGCCGTCCTCGCGCTCCAGATCGGGCGCTTGCAGGATCGTGTGGGTGCGGACGGAATTCTCCATCGCCCAGTGCAGCCCCCAGTCGGTGATCCGCCAATGGCCCGAGGAGGCGCCGATCGGGATCACGCCAGACCAGGTGAGGAGCAGGCCGAGCAGCGCCGCACCGATCAGCGTGAGCAGCGCGCGCAGCCAGGTGATGCGGATGTTCATGCCGGCCGCTCCCGCAGGAGGGTCGAGAGCATCGCCAGCCCGCCGGCGAGATAGCTGCCCGCGCCGATCATCAGCATCACGACGCCGCCGAGCTGCTGGTCGGCGAGGCCATGGCCGTGCGCATAGAGCGGCCGCGGGGCGAGGCCGACGAGCGCGCCGAGCAGGGTCATGTGCATCGAGGTGAGCAAGAGTGCGCCGATCCCCGCCGCGCGCCGGTTCGCTCCCGCCCCCAGCACCGCCGCCCACAGCAGCAGGCCGGCGAAAAGGAACATCGCCTGCTCCAGCACGAAGGCGGCGGGGACCGTCTCGGCAAAGGCGCGCGCGGCGGGCAGGTGCCAGCCCCAGACCACCGCCAGCTCCACCACCATCATCGCCATCGGCGTCACCGCCCGCGGCCAACGGCGGGCGGGATCGAGCCGCGTACCGCCCTGCCCCCAGGCGAGCAGCGGCGCCGCGACCGCGACCGCGATCATGTGCCCCGCCATATGCCCGGTCATCCCCCCTGCCCCCGCCGCGGCCCAGCCGAGCGGCAGCAGCGCAAGGCCGGCGAGAAGGCTCGCGCGCCTCACCGGCAATCCGTGATGAAGATCACCGGCAGAGCGGTGAACACCACGCCGACGAAGCTAAGGCCGGCGAGCAGCCCGGTGGCATAGGCGAGGAATCGGGTGCGATCAACGCGCGTGCCTTCCTCGTGCGGCGGCGGGTCGCCCGGCGTGCGCGCCTGGACGATGGCGACCAGCCCGGCGGCGACGATCACCACCAGGGCCAGCGCGGTGCCGCCCCAGTAGATCGCCGGATACCAGGCGAAGCCGCCCGCCTTTGCGCACTGGATCGCCGCCCACAGGTAGGAGAACAGGAAATGCACCGCCCAGCTGGTCGGGGGAACGATCAGCGTCCACAAGGTGACGTCGCGGGCGCGAAGATGGCCGGTGATCCGCCTCATGCCACCTCCGGGAACAGGCCGATCGTCGGGCAGGCGACCAGCACGGTGAACAGCATGAAATGCTGATAGACGGTGACGTTCCGCAAGTCCGCGTCATGGCCGGGCGTCATCCGGCCGGCGAGGCTGCGCGCGAGCGTGTAGCCGAGCGCGATCGCGGCTACCGCGGCATGCGCGGCGGTCCAGCCGGCGAGCGCCCAGACGATCGCGGGATAGGCATGCTCCTTGGGGTCCATGCCCGCCTGCCACGGTCCGGCGATCACCGCCCAGCCCCCCGCTAGCACCAGCGAAATCCCGCCGACGAGCAGCGCGCGGGTGGCGCCGACCATGCCGCGCCGGTTGAGCTCGCGAGCCGCCACCGTCACCGCCCAGCTTGCTGCGGTGAGCGCCAGCGCCAGCATCGGCCACCACACGCCCGGGCCGTCGAGACCGGGACCGCTGGGCGGGAAATCGGGCTTGGCGGTCCAGAAGAAGTAATAGCCGAAAACCAGGCCCGAGAAAGCGGTCGCATCCGCCATCATAGTGATGAACATCGCCCACCAGCCCGGCGCCTTTGAGCCCGATATGTAGAGCGGCAGTTCGAGGCCATGGCCGATCGGCTTGCAGCGTTTCTCCGGGATTTCGGCGGTGGTCCACAACCAGCGCAGCACCAGCGCCAGCGTGACCGCCCCGCTCGCCACCGCCGACCAGTAGAGGTGGAATGTGGTGAAGATGAACACGCCGCCGAGCGCAAAGGCGGTGAGCATCGGGATGAAACTCGGCGTGCCGAGCCGGATCACCGACACCGGTCGCGCGTCGAGCACGGTGGTGACCAGGGTCTCGCGCCGCCCCTCCTCCGCATCGGGCAGGAAGAAGCGGCCCTCATCCACCTTGCGGACGAAGTCCTTCTGATCCCAGATCGGATAGCGGCTCTCGATCAGCGGGATCGAGCGCACGCCCCAATTCTCGTCCTGCGGTCCGGCGAGCCATTCCAGCGTGCCGGCGCCCCAGGGGTTGCGCGGTGCCTTCCCGCGCCAGGGCGACAGCAAAGTGTCGAGAACCACCAGCGCGACGCCGGCGGCGAACAGGAAGGCGCCCAACGTCGAAGTGAGATTGAGCCCGCCCACGCCCAGCTCGGCCGGATAGGTGAACACGCGGCGCGGCATGCCCTCCAGCCCGGTCAGGTGCATCGGAAAGAAGGTGAGGTTCGCGCCGACGAATAGGATCCAGAAGGCGGTGCGGCCGATCCGGTCGGACAGTTTCTTTCCGGTCACCAGCGGCCAATAATAGTAAAGCCCGGCGAACAAGGGCATCAGCGTGCCGCCGATCAGCACATAGTGGAGATGCGCGACGACGAAATAGGTGTCGTGCGCCTGCCAGTCGAACGGCGCGATCGCCACCATCACGCCGGTGAGACCGCCGATGACGAAGATCGCGAGGCTCCCAGTGGCGTACAGCAGCGGCGTCGACCAGGTGATCCGGCCGGCCCAGAGCGTGGCGATGAAGGCGAAGATCTGGACGCCGGTGGGGATCACCACCGCCTCCGACGCGGCGGAGAAGAACGCGAGGCTGATCTTGGGCAACCCCGTGGTGAACATGTGGTGAACCCACAGGCCGAAGCTGAGGAAGGCGGTGCCCACCGCCGCCAGCACGATCCACGGATAGCCGATCAGGTGACGCCGCGCGAAGGTGGGGATCAGCATCGCGAACAAGGCGATCGATGGCAGGAAGACGATGTACACTTCCGGGTGGCCGAAGATCCAGAACAGGTGCTGCCACAGCAGCGGGTCGCCGCCCTTGCTTGCGTCGAAGAACGGCCAGCCGAGCAGCCGCTCCAGCTCGAAGAGCAGGTCTCCGGCGATCAGCGGCGGGAAGGCGAACAGGATCATCACCGCCACCACCAGGATGTACCAGGCGTAGAGCGGCATCAGGTTGAGCCGCATGCCGGGCGGACGGCATTTGAGCACGCCGACGATCAGCTCCACCGCCGCCGCCACCGACGACACCTCGATGAACGACAGGCCGAGCATCCAGATGTCCGCGCCGACGCCGCTGAGGTCGGTGCGGGTGGTGAGCGGCGGGTACATGAACCAGCCGCCGTCGGGCGCGGCATCGAAGAAGATCGAGCCGGCGACGAACACGCCACCAAGCAGAAAGCTCCAATAGCCGAAGGCGGAGAGGCGCGGGAACGGCAGGTCGCGCGCGCCGAGCAGCTGCGGGAGGATGACGATCGACACCGCCTCAAACATCGGCACCGCGAACAGGAACATCATCATCGACCCGTGCAGCGTGAACAGCTGGTTGAAGGTCGAAGCGGAGACGATGTCGCTGTCGGGTGCGGCGAGCTGCGTGCGCATCACCAGCGCCAGCACGCCCGCGAAGAGCATGAAGGCGAAGGCGGTGACGACATACCAGACGCCGACACGGTTGTTGTTGGTATCGGACCATTTGCGCCAGCCTTCCGGCGCCTTCCACACCGCGCGCAGCCGCGCCTCCTGCGCCTGACGGAGCGCGGGATCGTCCTGGTCGTGCAGGCTCATCGCAGCGCCTTCAGGTAGCGCGCGATCGCCACCGCGTCGGTTTCGGGCATGTGGCCGTATTCGGGCATGCGGACGCCCGGCTTGAACCTTGCGGGCTGACGGACCCAGCGGGCGAGCGTCGCCTCGTCCTGCGGCAGGATGGCGGCAGCGAGCGTCGGCCGCGAGCCAAAATGGGTGAGGTCGGGGCCGATGGCGCTCTGGTGCCCCTGCCCGCGCACCGTATGGCAACCGCCGCAGCCATAGCTGGCAAAGAGAGCGCGGCCCGGCAGGTTTGCCGCCCCCGCCGGGCGGCGCTGCCCGGCGAGCCAGCGGTCGAAGGCGGCCGGCTCCATCGCCACTACGTCGAACGCCATCAGCGCGTGGGAAAGCCCGCAGAATTCGGTGCATTGGCCGCGGAAGCGACCCGGCTTCGTCGCGCGGACCGGCAGGCGGTTCACCCGGCCGGGGATCATGTCCATCTTGCCGGCGAGCCCGGGAATCCAGAAGCTGTGGATCACGTCGCCGCCGAGCAGCTCGAACTCGACGGTACGGCCGACCGGAATGCGCACCTCATTGGCGGAGACGACCGGCGCAGCGCCGGGCGGCAGATATTCGATGCGGAACCAGAATTGCTCGCCGGTTGCCCGGATGCGCAGGTCCGCGGGGCCGACCGGGCGGGGCCGCATCGACGGCAGAGCTGCGACAAGGAGGCCGAACAGCACCAAAGTCGGCACCACCGCGCCGCCCCACAAGATCAGCCGCATGCCGCCGCGATGCCCGATCTCGCCATCGGGTGCGCGCATCGCCCGCCAGACCAGCGCAGCCACCGTGGCGGCGATCACCAGCGCGCCGATCACGAGGTACAATGTCAGCGAGCGAAGCGCGGCAGCCTCCTCGCCGAAGGTAGCGAGCGCGGACTGCTGGCGATTGCAGGCCGAAAGCGTGAGTGAGGCAAGTGCCAGGAGAGCGCCGGCCACCGCGCGACACGTCCGGGCAGTCAGGTGCGACGGTGGGCTCACCCCCTCGCTGTTAGACGCTACCCTGCGGGCCGGGAAGGCACCGGTTATTACATAAGGTTGCTTGCATCCGTCCTGGCGGGTTTGCGTTCGGCATCGGTTTCGACTACGCGTGTAGTCACAGGAGGGAGAAGCCGATGCGTGCTCGAATGCTTGCCGCAACGATCGTGTTGGCGGCAACACCCGCTGCGGCGGAGCAGACCGCAGAGCAGCAATGGCTGCTGATCACCGATCGCTTCGGCACGCCCGAATATTCGATCCTGACCATCCACACTGCCGGTGAATCCGTCTCCGGCGACTGGGATGAAGACCCGGTGACCGGCGAGATTCGGAACGGTCGCCTGCGCGTCACCGCGAGGACCAAGCGTGGCGAGGTCTTCCGCTTCGACGCGACGCGGACGGCGAATGGGCTGAACGGCGAGGCCGATTATCCGGACAACAACTTTCCGCAGAAGCGCCTCTCCTTCCGCTTCACCGGACGGCGCATCCCCGACCGGCCTGCGGGCGGGCCGCGAGAGATCCGCTTTCAGCCCAGCGACTATTCGAACACCTTCTCCGCGGACCGGCCGCCCGTTCTCACCATCTGGCCCGGCGACACGGTGCACACCTCCACGATCGATTCGGGCGGCATCGATGGGAAGGGCGTCACCCGCGCCCTGTTCGGCAATCCGCAGACCGGCCCGTTCTTCGTCGCGGGCGCGCGCATCGGCGACACGCTTGCGGTCCACATCCTTGCGCTCACGCCCAATCGCGACTGGGCCGACAGCCTCGACTCGATCGTGTCGCGGGCGGTGACCCCCGCGCTCGCCGGCGAGGCGCAATTGCTGGGCAAGCCGGTCCGCTGGCGGCTGGACCTGAAGGGGGGAACGGCTCAGCCTGAAAACGCGACAGGAAAGCTGGCCGGCTTTCGCATACCGCTACGTCCAATGCTGGGCGGACTGGGGCTGGCGCCCGGCTTCGGCACGCCGCCGATGTCCACCGGCGACACCGCGCGCACCGGCGGGAACATGGACTGGCCGCAGGTCGCCGCCGGAAACACCGTCCTCCTTCCTGTGCAACAGCCCGGCGCCCTTCTGTACCTGGGCGATGCGCACGCCGCTCAGGGCGATGGCGAGACCAGCCAATATGGCCTGGAGACGTCCATGAACGTCTCTTTCCGCGTCGAGGTGATTCGCGGCCGCACGATCCCGTTGCCGCGGATCGAATCGGCCGAGGCGCTGATGACACTTGGTCAGGCAGGCTCGCTGGACGAGGCGCTGCGCTCGGCAAGCGGCGGCATGATCCAGTGGCTGCGACAGGATTACGGCCTGTCGCTCTCCGAAGCAGCGCAGGTGATGGGAACGGCGGTGCGCTTCTCGGTGCCGAACCTTGCCGGCCGCAGCGTGGGCGTCGAGGCGCGGATCGACAAGCGCCTGCTGCCTGCCCGAAGGGCAGACTAGCGGCTCAGGCGTGATCGCTTCGCGCCGCTTCCCGACTTTCCTCTCGCTCCGGCAACAGCCGCTCCAGCCCACGCGCCAGCATCCGCACGAACGGTAGCACCAGCAGCGCGCCGGCGACGTTGAACAGCACATGCGCGTTGGCGATGCGCTGCCCGGTGTCCTGCGCCGTCAGCGTCGCCACCGCGGCGAGCTGCTCGACCAGCAGCACGCCGACCAGCGCCGAAGCGAGATTGAAGGCGAGATGGAATATGCCCGCGCGTACCGCATTGCGTGAACGGCCGATCGTCGCGACCAGCGTATCCGCGCAGGTGCCGATCTCCGCCCCCAGCATGATCGCGATCCCCGCCGGAAGGGTGATCAGCCCGCCGCCCGCCAGCGTGATCACGATCCCCATCATCGCGGAGGAGGACTGGATCGCAATGGTCGCCACCGCGCCGGCGAGCAGCCCGAGCAGCGGGTTCTCCAGCCGGCGCAGCAGCTGGAGGATCTCCGGATGCTCCTGCAACGGCTCCGCGGCCGTGCCGATGATGTTGAGGCCGAACAGCACCAGCCCGAGGCCGATCAGGATCGTCGCGCGAAGCTTGGCGCCGTCGGACTTGCCCAGCGCCTTCCAGATCAGCCCGGCCGCGATCAGCACCGGCGCATAGGTGTCGACGTTCCAGGCGAACACCTGGCTGGAGAAGGTGGTGCCGATGTTCGCACCCAGGATCACGGGCAGCGCGTGCCCGAACGGCACCAGCGCCGCATCCACCGCGGTGATCAGCAGGATAATCACCACCGAGGAGGAGTCGAGTACCACCGTCGCCGCCGTGCCGCTGCCCAACGCGGCGAAGCGGTTGGCGGAGGTGCGTTCGAGCAATTTCTGGAACCGCCCGCCTTGCGTCTGCTTCAGAGCGCCGGCGAGGAGGTCCACACCGTAGAGGAACAGCGCGAGCCCGCCGAGGATCCCCATCGCCAGCGCGACCGAATCGATCTCGGGCGCTTTGCCCTGCGCTTGCGCTCCCGTCGCGGTCGCCAGCAGCAGGAGCGCGAGGAGCGGGAAGCGCAGGCTCATCCGACCTAGCTCTCATCGGCATGTGACCAGGCGATGACGGCGTGGCGCGGCGCGCGCTCCGGTCTCGCCTCCGTGCCACCTTGACCGGCCGTGGCGATGGTGCGACCTTTCGCCGTCGCGGATGACGGGAGCCGCCGGTGCGCACGCTAGGTCCGATCGCCCTCCTGCTGCTGGCTGTCGCCGCACCCGCAGCAACGCAGCCGGCACCACCGTCGACCGCCGCCGCGTTCGACCATGTCGCGATCCATGTCGCAGATGCCGCGAGAAGTGTCGCCTTCTACCGCGCCCTATTCGACCTGCAGGAAGTTCCGGCGCCAGTGCCGATGGCGCGTTGGCTGCGGTTCGGCGACGGCACCACCCTCCACATCATCCCGGGGCGACCCGAACCGGTCGCGCTCGGCAAATGGGACCATATCGCGCTCGCCTGCGCGGACATGGGTGCGATGATCCGGCGGCTGGACGCGCACAAGATCGCCTGGGAGGACATCGGGGGCCGCCACACGCCGCAGACCCGCGGCGATGGCGTCCAGCAAATCTTCGTGCGTGACCCTGACGGCTATTGGATCGAGATCAACGACCGGCTGAAGCAGCGCTGAGCCCGGTCAGCGCGTCGGATAGTTCGGCGCCTCGCGCGTGATGGTCACGTCGTGGACGTGGCTCTCTTTGAGCCCCGCGCCGGTGATCTGGACGAAGCGGGCGCGCTGGCGCAGCGCTTCCAGCGTCGCCGCGCCGGTATAGCCCATCGCCGCCTTGATGCCGCCGACCAATTGGTGGATCACGTCGCGCGCCGGGCCCTTGAACGCGACCTGGCCCTCGATCCCTTCGGGCACCAGCTTGAGCTGGTCCTTGATGTCGCCCTGGAAATAGCGATCCGCCGAGCCGCGGCCCATCGCCCCGACCGAGCCCATGCCGCGATACGATTTGTAGGCACGCCCCTGGTAGAGGAAGGTCTCGCCGGGCGCTTCCTCCGTGCCCGCCAGCAGGCTGCCGACCATGCAGGTCGAGGCGCCGCCGGCGAGCGCCTTGGCGAGGTCGCCCGAGGTGCGCAGGCCACCGTCGGCGATCACCGGCACGCCGGACTTGAACGCCTCCTCGGCGCAATCCATCACCGCGGTGAGCTGCGGCACGCCGACGCCCGCGACGATGCGAGTGGTGCAGATCGACCCTGGCCCGATGCCGACCTTGATCCCGTCCGCCCCCGCCTCGACCAGCGCACGCGCCGCCTCGGCGGTGGCGACGTTGCCCGCGACAACCTCGACCGAGTTCGACAGCTTCTTCACCCGCTCGACCGCGCGGGCGACGTCGCGGTTGTGGCCGTGGGCGGTGTCGATCACGATCAGGTCGCATTCGGCATCGACCAAAGCCTCGGTGCGCTCGAAACCCTTGTCGCCGACGGTGGTGGCGGCGGCGACGCGCAGGCGGCCGGCGGCGTCCTTGGTCGCCTCGGGATACGTCACCGCCTTCTCGATGTCCTTGACGGTGATCAGGCCGACGCACCGATAGGCCTCGTCCACCACCAGCAATTTTTCGATTCGGCGCTGGTGGAGCAGACGGCGCGCCTCGTCCGAGGTGACGCCGGTGGAAACGGTGGCGAGGTTGTCGCGGGTCATCAGCTCCGCCACAGGCTGCGCCGGGTTCTCGGCGAAACGCACGTCGCGATTGGTGAGGATGCCGACCAGCCGCCCGTCCGCCTCGACCACCGGGATCCCGCTGATCCGGTTGTCGCGCATCAGCGCCTGCGCATCGGCCAGAGTCGCCTGCGGCGCGATGGTGATCGGGTTGACCACCATGCCGCTCTCGAAGCGCTTGACCTGGCGCACCGCGGCGACCTGCTGCTCGACGGTGAGGTTGCGGTGGAGCACGCCCATGCCGCCCAGCTGCGCCATCACGATCGCCATGTCCGCTTCGGTCACCGTATCCATCGCGGCAGACAGGATCGGGATGTTGAGCGCGATTCCCTTGGTGACGCGGGTGCGGGTGTCGGCACCCGAGGGCAGTACCTCGCTCTCGCCGGGCACGAGGAGCACGTCGTCAAAGGTGAGGCCGAGGCGGATGTCCATGGGTGCCATTTCCGTGGGGAGCGGGAGTGGCGGGCCATGTAACCGCGACCGGCCGGTTCCGCTAGGCCCCTGCCCCGCCCGGTGCTAGAATACGGGACCGGAACGGAGGGGGCGCAACGATGCTGACGACCTTGGTAGGGCTGGCACTGCTGCTGGTACTTTTCTACCTGATGATGAGCATCAAGATCGTCCGTCAGGGCTATCAATATACGATCGAGCATTTCGGCCGCTACACCAACACCGCGGCGCCCGGCTTCAACTTCTATCCCGCCTTCTTCTATCGTGTCGGCCGCAAGGTGAACATGATGGAGCAGGTGATCGACATCCCTGGCCAGGAGATCATCACCAAGGACAATGCGATGATCTCGACCGACGGGGTCGTCTTCTTTCAGGTGCTCGATGCGCCGAAGGCGGCCTATGAGGTGAGCGATCTGTACGTGGCGCTGCTCCAGCTCACCACCACCAACCTGCGCACGGTGATGGGCTCGATGGACCTCGACGAGACCTTGTCGAAGCGCGACGAGATCAACGCCCGGCTGCTCAACGTGGTCGATCACGCGACAACGCCCTGGGGCGTCAAGATCACCCGCGTCGAGATCAAGGACATCCGCCCGCCCGCTGACATCGTCAACGCCATGGGCCGGCAGATGAAGGCGGAGCGCGAGAAGCGTGCCAACATCCTCGACGCCGAAGGTGCGCGCGCCGCCGAGATCCTGCGGGCCGAAGGGCAGAAGCAGGCGCGCATCCTCGAATCGGAGGGCCGCAAGGAGTCGGCGTTCCGCGACGCCGAGGCGCGCGAGCGTGCGGCGGAGGCGGAGGCGCGCGCGACCCAGGTCGTCTCGGAGGCGATCGAGCGCGGCGGCACGCAGGCGATCAACTATTTCGTCGCGCAGAAATATGTCGAGGCGGTGGGCAAGTTCGCCACCAGCCCCAATGCCAAGACCATCCTGTTCCCGGTGGAAGCCACGCAGTTGATCGGCACGCTTGGCGGGATCGGTGCACTGGCCAAGGAAGCGCTGGGGGAAGGCGGCGCCGCGCCGACGCCGCCCGCCGCACCAGCGACCCGCCCCGGCGTCGTGGTTCGCCGCGCCGAATGAACTTCGACGAGCCCGGCCTGTGGTGGCTCGCCGCGGCGGCGGCGCTGGGGATCGCCGAGTTGCTCGTTCCGGGCGTCTTCCTCGTCTTTCTGGCGTTGGCGGCAGCAATCGTCGGCGTGGCGACGCTGGCGCTGCCGGACCTGTCGTCCGCCGCGCAGCTGGGCGCCTTTGCGGTGTGGAGCGCAATCATCGTGCTGATCGGCAAGCGCTGGTACCGCGACTATCCGGTGGAGACGAGCGATCCGATGCTCAACGACCGCCTGGCGCGACTGATCGGCGCGCGTGTCACGGTGGTGGAGGCGATCGACGGTGGTCGCGGCCGGGTGCGCGTCGGCGATGGCGAATGGCCGGCGAGCGGGCCCGACCTGCCGGTCGGTGCTCAGGCGAGGATCGTCGGCGCTTCCGGCACTCTCCTTACGGTCGAGCCTTTTCCTCCCGGGGATCGATGATCAGCCGCTGGCGGGGCAGCGCTTCGGGCATCTCGTCTCGGATATAGGCGAGCATGGCCTCGCGGATGTCGCAGCGCAGGTCAAAGGCGGTGGGCGCATCCTTGGCGGTGGCGAGCACGCGGACCTCGATCGCGTCGGGCTTGGTCTCCGTGACCTGGAGCACGAAGGCCCGGCCGTCCCAGCGGGAGTTGGCGCGGACGATCTCCTCATATTTGGCGCGCAGCCGGCTTATGTCGGCGGTCGGATCGAGCCAGAAGAACGCGCTGCCCAACAGGCGGCTGGTGTCGCGGGTCCAGTTCTCGAACGGCTGTTCGAGGAAGCGGCTGACCGGCACCACCAGCCGCCGCTCGTCCCAGATCGCCACCACCACATAGGTGAGGCGAATGTCTTCGATTTTGCCCCATTCTCCGTCGACGATGACGACGTCGTCGATGCGGATCGGTTCGGTGAACGCCATCTGGATTCCGGCGATGACGTTCTTGAGCGCGGGCTGCGCCGCGGCGCCGACCGCGAGGCCGGCAAGGCCGGCGGAGGCCATCAAAGTGATGCCGATGCTGCGGATGCTGGGAATCGACAGCAGCATCAGCGCGACCGCGAGCACCACCACCGCAGACACCGCGATCCGCCCGAGAATTGCCACCCGCGTCCGTTTGCGCCGGGCGCGCAGGTTGTCCTCGACCGCAATGTCGTAGCGCAGTTCGACCGCGCGGACGTGGACGCGGATCAGCGTCACGAAGAACCAGCCGATCAGTGCCGGCACGATTAGCCCGGCCGCGAGCGACCAGAGCTCGTCGCCCCAGCGCGGCAGATCAAGGAAGCGGCGCGACAGGGTCAGCGCCACAGCGACCGCAATCCAGCGCAAGGGCGAGCGCGACAGGTCCACGACCGCGTCGTCGACCGAGTCGGGGGTGCGCGCGGCGATACGGCGGGCGATCCCATGAAGAACGACGTGGAGCAGCAACGCCGCGATCACCGCCCCGACGATTATGGCCGCGTGACTGATCCAGTTCGGCAAGCTGTCAAAGAACCGTTCAATGCTGCGCATGCGAACGGGAATGCGGTGCGACGAGCGGAGTTCCCGCCGTCACGATCACCCGTCGGCCGGTCACGACGGCCGACGGGCAAGCGGATCAAACCGACTGCATCACCCGGGGCGCAGAGTCGCGCACGCCCTGGTCCACATGATCGGCGAACTGTGCGAAATTCTCATTGAACAGATCGACCAGCTTCGCGGCAGTCGCATCGTAGGCGTCCTTGTCGGACCAAGTCGTGCGAGGATCTAGGATGGTGGCGTCCACGCCCGGCACGTTCACCGGCACCTTGAAACCGAAGTTCGGATCGGTGCGGAACTCCGCATCGTTGAGGCTGCCGTCCAGGGCGGCGTTGAGCAGCGCGCGCGTCGCCTTGATCGGCATGCGGTGCCCGGTCCCATACTTGCCGCCCGTCCAGCCGGTGTTGACCAGCCAGCAATCCACTCCGCCGCGTGCGATCCGCTCCTTGAGCAGGTTGCCGTAGGTGGAGGGATGACGCGGCATGAACGGCGCGCCGAAGCAGGTGGAGAACGTGGCATCCGGCTCGGTCACGCCGATCTCGGTGCCGGCCACCCGGGCGGTATAGCCTGAAAGGAAGTGGTACATCGCCTGGTCCGGCGTCAGCTTGGCGATCGGCGGCAGGATGCCATAGGCGTCGGCGGTGAGCATCACGATGTTGCTCGGCACGCCGCCCATGTTCTGCTCGGACGAGTTGGGAATGAAGTCGATCGGATAGGCGCCGCGGCTGTTCTCGGCCAGACTTGCGTCGTCGAGGTCGAGCTGGCGGGTCACCTGGTCCATCACCACATTCTCCAGCACGGTGCCGAAGCGCTTGGTGGTAGCGAAGATCTCCGGCTCGGCGTCCTCCGACAGGCGGATCATCTTGGCGTAGCAGCCGCCTTCGAAATTGAAGACCGCGGTGTCGGACCAGCCATGCTCGTCGTCACCGATCAGCGTGCGCTTGGGATCGGCGGACAGCGTGGTCTTGCCGGTGCCAGACAGGCCGAAGAATACAGCGGTGCGACCGTCCGCCCCCATGTTGGCGGAACAGTGCATCGGCATCACGCCGGTGGGTGGCAGCAGGTAGTTGAGGATGCCGAACACCGACTTCTTCATCTCGCCGGCGTAGCGCGTGCCACCGATCAGCACGAGCTTCTCGGAGAAGTTCACCGCGATCACTGTCTCGGACCGGGTGCCGTGGCGTGCGGGATCGGCGCGGAAGCTGGGCAGGTCGATGATCGTATAGTCGGCGGCGAAGCCCTTGAGTTCCTGCTCCTCGGGGCGGACCAGCATGGTCCGGATGAACAGATTGTGCCACGCAAGCTCGTTGATCACGCGGACTCGCACCCGATGCTCGGGCTGTGATCCGCCGTAGAGGTCCTGGACGTAAAGGTGCTCCTTCTCGCGCAGGCAGGCGAGGAAATCCGCCTTCAGTGCGGCGAAATGCGCTGGCTCCATGCCCTTGTTGGTCTTGCCCCACCAGACCGTGCCTTCGGTCTTCTCATCGCGAACGATGAACTTGTCCTGCGCGGAGCGACCGGTGTGCGGGCCGGTTTCGACGACCAGCGGCCCGTCGGCGGAAAGCTTGCCCTCGCCGCGAGCGACGGCGGTTTCCACGAGCCGCGCGGTGACGAGGTTCCAGTGCAGGGTCGCACGGGTTTCGATGCCCTGGCTCTCCAGCCCGGCGTCCGGGATTCGGTCGCTCATTGTTTTCCCTCTCGGTTTTTGCGTTTTGCGTTTGACCGCGTTCGGCCTGCAAAAAAAGCAGTCCACCGTGCGGCATTGAGCCGTCAAGTCGATTCGACTACCGCTTGTCCCATGACCGCAACGATCGCGCTGGTCGACGACGACCGGAACATTCTGACATCGGTGTCGATCGCGCTGCAGGCCGAGGGATTCCTGACGCGCGTCTATTCGGACGGAGAGGCGGCGCTGAAGGCCCTGATCGACAACCCGCCCGATCTGGCGATCTTCGACATCAAGATGCCGCGGATGGACGGACTGGAGCTGCTGCGGCGCCTGCGCGAGCGGCACTCCACGCCGGTGATCTTCCTGACCAGCAAGGACGACGAACTGGACGAGGCACTGGGCCTCGCGATGGGCGCCGACGATTACATCGCCAAGCCGTTCAGCCAGCGACTCCTGATCGCCCGCATCCGCGCGATCCTGCGCCGCACCGAGCTGACCCAGTCGCCGGACCACGCGGCCGAGGAAGTAGCGGGGCCGCTGGTGCGCGGGCGGCTGGTTATGGATCCAGCGCGCCACAAGGTGACCTGGGCAGGCGCGCCGGTGACGCTGACGGTGACCGAGTTCCTGATCCTCGAAACGCTCGCCCAGCGGCCAGGCATCGTCAAGAATCGCAACCAGCTGATGGACGCAGCCTACCAGGAAGACATGTACGTCGACGATCGCACGATCGACTCGCACATCAAGCGCGTACGGCGCAAGTTCCGCCAGGTGGACCCGACCTTCGACGCCATCGAGACGCTGTATGGCGCCGGTTATCGTTTCTCCGAGGAGTGACGACCGGGAGCTGACGCTCCGCTGGTCCGGGAGCATCTCGCTTACCGCGCGCATCCTCGCGGTGAACATCATCGCGCTCGCCATGTTGGCGGGCGGGTTCTTTTATCTCGATTCGTACCGCAGCCGCCTGCTCGACAACCGCGTCGCGCAGGCGGAACAGGAGGCGCGGCTGTCCGCGCTGGCGATCGCCGCGGGACGCGAGGAGCGCCTGACACCCCTGATGATCCGCCTCGCGCGCGAGACCGGCGCGCGGCTGCGGCTCTATGCCGGCGACGGCGCGCTGCTGGCCGACAGCCGCGCGCTCGGCGTGCGCAACGCGGTGATGCAGGATCCGGACAAACAGGCCTGGGACCAGTCGGTGGCGCGCTTCCTGGATGCGGTGATCGATCGGGTGGTCGGGGCGGACCGGCCGCCGCTGTACCGCGAACGGCACCGCGGGCTCGACTGGCCCGACGCGCGCGCGGCGCGCGCATCCGGACGGACTGCCGCGACCGTGTGGCGCGCGCCCGACCGAACGCCCGTGATCACCGCCGCCGCTCCCCTGCCGCAGGGCGTGCTGCTGCTGACCATCAACGCGCGCGACCTGACGCAGACCGTGCGTGCCGAGCGGTTCCGGCTGAGCCTGGTGCTGGCGATCGTCACGCTCGCCTCCGTGTTCCTGTCGCTGTTCCTGGCGCGCACGATCGTACGACCACTACGCAGGCTGGCACGATCGGCGGTGCGGGTGCGTCTCGGCCGCGCACGCGAAGTCGTGGTGCCGCGGCTGCCCGACCGGCGAGACGAGATCGGGATGCTCGCCCGCGCACTGTCGGACATGAGCCTGGCGTTGCGGGCGCGGATCGACGCCACTGAGGCGTTCGCCGCAGACCTGACCCATGAGCTGAAGAATCCCCTCGCCTCGCTTCGGTCCGCGGTCGACGGACTCGGCCATGTCCGCGATCCGGAACTGCAGGCCCGGTTGCTTGCCATTGTGCGCGACGACGTGATCCGGCTCGACCGGTTGATCAGCGACATCTCCGAGGCGTCCCGGTTGGATGCACAGTTGAGCCGGGCCAAATTCGAGCCAGTCGATCTTGGCGCGCTCGTCGGTGGCCTAGTGGCACAGCATGTCGCCCGTGGGGTGGGACGCGATGTGCGGTTGCTGTTCGATTGCGGGCCCGAGCCGCTGCTCACCCTGGGCGAAGGCGCCCGGCTGGAGCGGGTGTTCGAGAACCTCCTCGACAACGCGATCTCCTTCTCGCCCGATGGCGGCGTGGTGGCCGCCTCTGTGCAGGCCGATGCCGACGCGATCGAGGTGCGGGTCGAGGACGACGGCCCCGGCGTGCCCGAGGAGGCACGCGAGCTGATCTTCCGCCGGTTCCACACCGATCGGCCACAGGGCGAGGCGTTCGGCAAGCATTCCGGGCTGGGCCTCGCCATCGCGCGCACCATCATCGATGCGCACCAGGGCGAGATCCGCGTCGACTCGCGGGAGGATCGCCTGGGGGGCGCGCGCTTCGTGGTACGCCTTCCCCGGGCCGCGGCATGAGCGTCCACGCCACGACCGTGGCGATTGCCGGACGGGCGGTGGTGATCGAGGGCGCGTCCGGCGCCGGCAAATCCGATCTGGCACTGCGGCTGATCGATCGTGGTGCGCTGCTGGTGGCGGATGACCGGACCCTGGTTTCGATCGAGCACGACAGGCTTGTCGCGCGCTGCCCGGATAGGATCGCCGGCCTCCTCGAGGTGCGCGGTCTCGGCCTGCTCCGCCTGCCGCACCTGTCCGCCGCGCCGATTGCGCTGGCGGTGCTTTGCGCCGATAGGCTGGAGCGTATGTCCGAGCCTGCGTACCGCCTGTTCGATGGCCTGCCGGTGCCGCGGGTGGCGGTCGATCCGCGTGCGCCGTCCGCACCGATCTTCGTGGAGCTGGCGCTGACGCAGCACGGCCTGCCGCGATGACCCCGCCCGAGATCCTGGTCGTCACCGGCGTGTCGGGCGCGGGCATGTCCACCGCATTGAAGACGCTGGAGGACCTGGGCTGGGAAGTGGTGGACAACCTGCCGCTTGCGCTGCTCGACCGCTTGCTCTCCGCCTCGCCCCCCGCCGGTGCGGCGCACGAGGCGCGCCCGCTGGCACTGGGGATCGGCACGCGCACCCGCGCCTTCGACGCCGATCGCGCGATCGAGCTGATCGCCCAGTTGCGGCATGACGGCCGCCCGATCGAGCTGCTGTTCCTCGACTGCGCCTCCAACGAGTTGGAGCGCCGCTACGACGAGACGCGCCGCCGCCACCCGCTGGCGCAGGATCGCCCCGCCCGTGACGGAATCGCCCGCGAGCGCGAGTTGCTCGCCCCGCTGCGCGACGTAGCGGACCGACTGATCGACACCACCCGTCTCGCCGCCAACGCGCTCTCACAGCGCATTCGCCAGGCCTATGCCCGCGACGGGCTGAGCGAACCGACACTGACCATCCGCTCGTTCGGCTTTTCACGCGGGCTGCCCGGTGATGCCGACCTCGTCTTCGATATGCGCTTCCTGCGGAACCCGCACTGGGACCCGGCGCTGCGGCCGGGGACGGGACTCGATCCCGACGTGGTCGCGTATATTGCCGAGGACCCGGCCTATGAGGAAGCGGTGGGGCGGATCGAGGATTTGCTGCTGCTGCTGATCCCGCGCTACCGCGCCGAGGGAAAGGCGTACGTTTCCATTGCGATCGGTTGTACCGGAGGGAAACACCGCTCCGTTCACGTCGCGGACCGGATCGCGCGGAGGTTGCGCGAGGCCGGGTTTTCGCCCACGGTCTTCCATCGCGATCTTGTTGCAGCGCGGCAAGACGGGGGACGTCCGCGGGACGGCAGCATGAGTAAGGCGCCATGATCGGGTTGGTTCTGGTGACGCACGGCCGGCTGGCCGATGAGTTCGTTACCGCTATGGTCCATGTGGTGGGTCCGCAGACCCAGGTCGCCACCGTGCCGATCGGCCCGGAGGACGACATGGAGGTGCGCCGCGCGGACATCGCCGCCGCGATCGAATCGGTGGACCGGGGCCGCGGCGTGATCGTGCTGACCGACCTGTTCGGCGGCACCCCGTCCAACCTGGCCATTTCGCTGATGCAGCGCGGCCGGGTGGAAGTGATTGCGGGGATCAACCTACCAATGCTGATCCGGCTTGCTTCCGCGCGCAAGTCGATGACGGTGGTTGCGGCGGTGGCGGCGGCGCGTGAGGCTGGACGCAAATACATCTCGGTCGCCTCCGAGGTGCTCGGCGAGGCGGCAGCGTGAGGATGGGGGCGTGAACGCATCGCGCGTGGTCGAAATCACCAATCGGCGCGGCCTCCATGCGCGCGCGAGCGCCAAGTTCGTGACTCTGGCGAGCGCGCAGTCGATCGAGGTGCGCGTATCGAAGGACGGCGAGGCGGTAACGGGCACCTCAATCATGGGCCTGATGATGCTGGGCGCGGCCAAGGGCGACAGCATCACGATCAGCGCAGAAGGCGCCGGCGCCGAGGCGGTGGTCGATGTGCTGTGCGCGTTGGTTGAGGACAAGTTCGGCGAGGACTGAGCGTGCCGCGCCAGATCACCGCTTACTCGAACCCGCTGGTCAAGCATGCGCGCGACCTGCGCGACCGCCGTCGCCGGCGCGAGGCGGGGCAGTTCCTGGCGGAAGGGCTGCGCATCCTGAGCGAGGCGCAGGAAGCCGGTCGCCTGCCGCGCACCCTGTTCTTCGCCGACGTCTCCCACCCGCGCGCCGCGGCTTTGGTGCAGGCGGTGGAGGCGGCGGGCGGCGAGGCGATCGAAACCACCGCCGACATCCTCTCCAAACTGTCGGGCAAGGACAATCCGCAGGCGATCGTCGGCCTCTTCGACGATTTCGGGCGCTCGCTGGACAGCCTCGACCGGCACGCCGCATCGATCTGGCTGGTGGCGGAGCGGCTGCGCGATCCCGGCAACCTGGGCACCATCCTGCGAACGGGCGATGCGGTGGGCGCGGGCGGGCTGATCCTGCTCGACGAGTGCGTCGATCCCTTCTCGGTGGAGGCAGTGCGGGCGAGCATGGGGGCGCTGTTCACCGTTCCGGTCGTGCGTGCGTCAGCCGATGCGTTCCTCGTCTGGCTGCGCGCCGGGCCGGGCACTTTGGTTGGGCTCAGCCTGCGCACCACGCACGACTATCGCGCGGCGGACTATCCCTCCCCCACCTTCCTGCTCACCGGCAACGAGGCGCAGGGTCTGCCCGAGGCGCTGGAGGCGGCGTGCGACATACGGGTTAAGTTGCCGATGCTAGGCAAGGCGGATAGCCTGAACGCCGCAGTCGCGACGGCGGTGATGGCGTACGAGGTGCTGGCACGGCAGCAGGCCTGAGCCGAGGATCAAGCAAGCCGGTCCGTTCGTGCTGAGCGAAGTCGAAGCACTTTGTCGGGTGCTGCGCATGCCCTTCGACTTCGCTCAGGGCGAACGGAGGGCGAGCCCAAGTCACCGCAGGAAGTTCTAGAACGGCCCGTCGTCCTTCAGCAGCGGCAGGATGCTAGCGTAATCGTCGATCCAGAGCGTGAAGCCCCGATATGGCGCCAACGC
This sequence comes from Sphingomonas sp., assembly GCF_042096255.1. GTDB lineage: Bacteria > Pseudomonadota > Alphaproteobacteria > Sphingomonadales > Sphingomonadaceae > Sphingomonas. The sequence goes on from NZ_JBELLZ010000005.1 coordinate 70,367, forward strand.
CTGCCAGCCGCCGTCCACCTTGTTCAGCACGGCCAGCGGCCGCGGGTCACGCGATAGCGCGATCCACAGCGACGACGAACTGCCCGCCATCACGGAGGTCGGACGATCATCCAGCACCCGCGCATGCCACCCCCCCGCACGCGCCGCGGCAGCGACAACGGGCTTCAGGTCCAGGAAGCGATTGGAGATGTGCACCAGCAGCAGCCCGTCCTTGTCGAGCACGCGGCCGTAGCTGGCGAAGGCCTCGCGGGTCAGCAGGTGGATCGGGATCGCATCGGAGGAGAAGGCGTCGAGCGCGAGCAGATCCAGCGAGGCCGGCGCCTCCGCCGCGATCCGCAGGCGTGCGTCGCCCAATACGATCCGCGCATCGGGCAGGCAGTTGCTTAGGAAGGAGAACCGCGTGCGCGCCAGCCGAACGATCGCGGGATCGATCTCGTAGATGCGCCAGTCCTGCCCCGGCCGTGCGTAGCAGGCGAGCGTGCCCGTCCCCAGCCCGACCACGCCGATCCGCGCCGCGGGCCCGTAGAGCGCCGGCGCGGCCTGCATCGCCCGGCCGACGCCCGACTCCGGGACATAATAGGTGGTCGGCCGCCGCTCGCGCTCGGGCGAGCCGGTCAGCTGGATGCCGTGCACGGTGGTACCATGCGCCAGCGTGCGCTGCTCCGCCTGATCCGTGACGGTGTAGATACCGAAGTAGCTGCGCGTCCGATCCCCTGCCATCGACAAGGCCAAGGAGCGATAGCCGCCAAACAAGGCGATGCCGGCGGTGAGCATCAGCATGTACGGCACCCGCGCGCCGACGGTGAGGATGCCGCCCGCCGCCAGCGCCAGGAACACCATGCCCTGCCGGTCGCCGCCGATTTCGCCCTTCGTGCGCAGCCAGGCGAGCAAGCCGATGCTTACGGTCAGCAGCGCCATTGCGACAACCCGGCGGGGCGGATCGGTCCACACCCGCTTCAGCGCATTGGTGAGGAACAACTGCGGCACCAGCGCGCCCGCGGCGAGGATCAGGATCGGATATTCCCAGGTCCAGTCGAACACCACGGGCGCGACCAGTCCGGCGAACACCCCGCCCAGTGCGCCGCCCGCGGACATGGCGAGGTAGAAGCCGGTCAGCCTCTCAGGGGCGGGCCGCTCGCGGTACAGCCGCGTGTGCAACGCCACCGAGGCGACGAACAGCAGCACCAGCGCCACGCCCGCGTTGAAATAGGGCATCTCGGTATAGCCGGCGAGGACGATGCCGCCGAACAGCAGGATCGTCACCGGCGCGACATGGGTGATCAGATCCGCCAGATAGCGGTTGGCGGCGAAGGCAATGGTGAAGGTGAGAAGGTAGAGACCCAGCGGCACCACCCACAAAAGCGGCATGGCGACGATGTCGGTGCTGACATAGGTGGAGGTCGCCAGCATCAGGCCCGAGGGGACCAGCGCCAATAGCAGCCAGCGCAACACCTGCGCGGTGGCGATCTTTTCGGTAGAGTCGCCGGTCTCCGCAGCCGGCGCCGCGCCGCGCGGCAGCATCAACCCGCAGGCGGCGAGCAGCAAAGCGAAAGCGATATAGCCCGCACTCCACAGCCGGCTTTGTCCGTCCACGGTCAGCAGCGGCTCCACGACCAGCGGATAGGCGATCAGCCCGCCGAAGCTGCCGAGGTTGGAGGCGGCGTAGAGGCGGTACGGATCCTCGCCGTCGCTCGCCAGCGCATACCAGCGCTGCACCAAGGGCGCCTGGGCCGAGACCGCGAGAAACAGCGGCCCGATGGAGGCGAGCAGCAGCGCGGGCACCCATAACGCAGGCTCCGCATCGGGGGGCGGGGTCCAGCCGGCGAGGCCGATCGGCAGCCACAAGGCGGCGACCAGCAGCACCGCCACCTGCACCATCGCCTGCCGCCGCGGCGCCAGCCGGCCGAGCGCATGCGCATAGGCGTATCCGCCCAGCAGCAGCGCCTGATAAACCAGCATCGCCGAGTTCCACACCGCTGGCGCACCGCCCAGCCGCGGCAGCGCCATGCGCGCCACCATCGGCTGCACCAGGAACAGCAGGAACGATCCCGCGAGGATCGTCGCGACGAACAGCGCGCGCCGGCCGAGGGTCACGGGCGAGCGATCGTGTAGGTCAGGTGGCGGCGGAGCGGATCGCCCTCGGGCACCGCGGGATGGTCGAAGTCACCATCGGCGACGCGGGTCATGCCCAGCCGGACCATCAGCCCCCAGCTGCGTTCGTTGGCAGGCACGGTGATCGCCCACACTTGCGGCACGTTGCGGCCCCACGCATCGGCGAGGCACGCCGCCGCGGCCTCGCGCGCAAAGCCGGCACCCCAGGCCCGCCGGGCGAGGCGCCAGCCGATCTCCGGCTTCCCCTCGATCGGCGTGCCGGCCGCGCCGGGCTTGATCCCGCAGAAGCCGAGAAACGCGCCGTCCTCGCGGCGTTCCACCGCCCAGAAGCAGCTGCCGGTCTCGTCGGCCACGGCGTTCATTCGCATGACGGTCGCTTCGCAATCGGCAACGCTCATTGCGGCACCCAGAAAGCGCATAACCTCCGAATCCTGGCCCATCGCGTGAAAGGGCGTTACGTCCCCGCCCTGCCAGCGGCGCAGCAGCAATCGCTCGGTTTCGATCACGGGCGGGCGATCCGATAGACAACGGTGTCGGCCAGCGGATCGTCTGGCGCAAACAGGGGGTGAAGGAAGTCCATGTCGGGCGCGTAAACCATGTTCAGCCGCTCCATAAGCGCCCGGCTCTTACCATTTCGTGCCGCGGTGATCGCGACCACCTCGGCCTCGTCCCGGTTGGCCCAGCCCCAGGCGAGGCTCGCCGCCGCCGCCTCCCGCGCGAAGCCCTGACCCCAGTGCGGCACCGCGAGCATCCAGCCGATCTCAAGCATCCCCACGATCGGCGTGTTCGGCGCGCCCGGCTTGAGCCCGCAGAAGCCCGCCACCTCGCCGGTGTCGCGCCGCTCCACCGTCCGAAAGCCGAGCGGCGCATAGGCCGCGTGGCGCGCGAGCGTCGCATCGCTGTCCGCCGCGCTCTTCACCGGGCCGAGCGACTCCATCACCCGCGGGTCCGCCCACATCGCGTGCAACGCATCGCGGTCACGCGGTTCAGGCGCGCGCAGGATCAAGCGTTCGGTGGCGATCACCCCAGCAGCTTCGCCGCGAGCGGAGCATGGTAGGTCAGCACCCCCGAGCAGCCGGCGCGCTTGAAGGCGGTCAGCGTCTCAATCACCATCGGCGCGCGCTCCGCCGCACCCGCCGCCACCGCCGCCTCGATCATCGCATATTCGCCGGACACCTGATAGGCGAACACCGGCACCTCGAACCGCTCCTTCACACGCCGCGCGATGTCGAGATACGGCAAACCGGGCTTCACCATGACGCTGTCGGCGCCCTCGGCGAGATCGAGCGCGACCTCGCGCAGCGCTTCCTCGGCGTTGCCGTAATCCATCTGGTACGTCTTCTTGTCGCCCTTCAGCAGCCCACTGCTGCCCACCGCGTCACGGAACGGGCCGTAGAAGGCGCTGGCGTATTTGGCGGCATAGGCCATGATCTGGACGTTG
>NZ_JBELLZ010000006.1:0-72243 GCF_042096255.1 Sphingomonas sp.
GATGTCGTCCCCGTCGGGCGCCGCCTCGCAGCGGCCGAGATGATCCCAATGCGCGGTGTAGAGGACGTACTCGTCCGGCCGTACCTTGCCGGGCAGCAGCGCGACGACGTTCTTGGACTGGTGGCGGCGGACGTTCTGGTCGAACGACACCGACGCCCTCACGTCCAGCGGCACCGCCTTGAAGCCGGGCTTCTTCGCCGCGGCGGTCAACCTGGCAAGGTCGTGCCCGCCCAGCGCGAACAGCGCCTGCGCCTTGGCGTTGCTGATCCAGCCGATCGCGGGCGACTGCTTCGCCCCGCCGTCCCCGTTGTCCGCCACCTGCTGCGCCCCGGTCCAGCTCGACTGGACGACGTTCCAGCCGTAAGCGGCCGGCGCGGTATCGTGGACGATGATCGCCGCGGTGGCGCCCTGCCTCGCGGCCTCCTCGAACTTGTAGGTCCAGCGGCCGTAATAGGTCATCGCCCGGCCGTTGAACGGGCCGGTCAGGTCGGTACGCTCGTAATCGGGGTCGTTGACCAGGATGACGACGGTCTTCCCCTTCACCTCGAGCCCGGCATAGTCGTTCCAGTTCTTCTCCGGCGCGACGATGCCATAGCCGACGAAGACCACCGGCGAGTCCTTCACCTCGATCCGCGGCTGCGACCGATAGCTGCCCACCACCATCTCGGGGCCATAGGCCGCCGACAAGCTGCCCTTGGCGCCGGTGAAGACCAGCGGCGACACGTTCTTCGCGGTCAGCTCGATCAGCGGCACGGTCTGTGTCCAGCTGCCGTTGTTGCCAGGCTTGAGGCCGAGCTTCGTGAACTCGTCGACCAGCAGCTTGACCGTCTTCTCCTCGCCCACGGTGCCGGGCGCGCGCCCCTCGAACGCGTCGGTGGAGAGCGCCTGGGTGACGCGCTTCTCGGTCTCGATATTCACCTGCGCGGCGGCGGGGGTGGCGGTAAGAAGCAGGAGGGCAGCTAGACGCATGGGGAACTCACTTTCGACAAGGTGAACCCCACCCACCGTTCGTCCTGAGTAGGGACTGAGCGTCAGCGAAGGCCCGTATCGAAGGACCGCGCCAGGTGCTTCGATACGCCACTTCGCATTCGCTCAGGGGCTACTCAGCACGAACGGGTTGAGGAGAACAAGCTTCACGGAACAACAGATTACCGTGCCAACGCCGCCACCCCCGGCAACTCGCGCCCTTCCATCCACTCGAGGAACGCGCCGCCAGCGGTGGAGACGAAGGTGAAGTCCCCCGCCACGCCCGCCTGGTTGAGCGCGGCGACCGTGTCGCCGCCGCCCGCCACCGAGACCAGCCCACCCTCCTTGGTCAGCGCCGCGGCGGTCTTCGCCAGCGCCACCGTCGCCGCATCGAACGGCGGCGTCTCGAACGCGCCCAGCGGCCCGTTCCACACCAGGGTGCGGCAATTCTTGAGCACGTCGCCCAGCGCCTCCGTCGCAGCCGGGCCGATGTCGAGGATCATCTCGTCCGCCGCGACCTCGTGGACGTTGACGGTGCGCGTCTGTGGGTTCGCACGGAATTCCTTCGCCACCACCACGTCATAGGGGAGGTGCACCGTACAGCCGGCCTTGTCGGCGGCGTCGAGGATCTCCTCGGCGGTGCCGGTCAGGTCGTGCTCGCACAGCGACTTGCCCACATTCACCCCGCGCGCGGCGAGGAAGGTGTTCGCCATGCCGCCGCCGATGATCAGGTGATCCACCTTGCCGACGAGGTGCTTGAGGACGTCCAGCTTGGTCGAAACCTTGGCGCCGCCGACCACCGCGGCGACCGGATGCTCGGGATTGCCCAGCGCCTTCTCCAGCGCGTCGAGCTCCGCCTCCATCGCCCGGCCCGCGAACGCCGGCAGCGCATGCGCCAGCCCTTCGGTCGAAGCGTGCGCGCGGTGCGCGGCGGAGAAGGCGTCGTTGACGTAGAGGTCACCCAGCGCCGCGAAGCGCGCCACGGTGGCGGGATCGTTCTTTTCCTCGCCGCCGAAGAAGCGCGTGTTCTCCAGCACCGCGATGTCGCCGGGCTGGAGCGTCGCGACATTGGCCGCATCGCCCTCCCAGTCGACGTAGCGCACCGGCCGCCCCAGAACCGCCTCGTAGGGCTTGACGATCTGCGCCAGGCTGAGGTCCGGCGATGGCACCTTGGGCCGGCCGAAATGCGCCAGCACCAGCACGATCGCGCCCTTGTCGGCCAGCTCGGCGACGGTGGCGACGGTGGCGCGCAGCCGCGTGTCGTCGGTGACCGCGCCGTCACTGAGCGGAACGTTTAGATCCTCGCGGACGAGGACGCGCTTGCCGCGAATGTCGCCGATATCGTCGAGCGTTCGGAATTGCCGGTCCATGTTGCCTCGATCTCCACCCTGTCGCCGACGGCGATCTCGCCGCCCGTAATCACCCGCGCGCAGGCACCGCCGCGCCAGTCGGGCAGCAGCGCCGCCTTGAGGCCGGGTGCCAGCGCCTCCATCCGCTCGCACGGATCGCACTCGCGGGTGATCTCCAGCACCACGTCGCCGATCCGCACCCGCGCGCCCGCCGCCTGCGGCAGGTCCACGTCGACCAGCAGGTTCGCCCGCCGGTCCGACCAGGGCAGCACGTGGCCCACCTCGGCCAGCGCCGCCTGCCAGTCCGCCGCCTCGATCAGCGTCACCTGCCTTTTGTACGGCCCGCGCCGCATCGCGCCGCGAAAGTCGCCGGCGATGCCGCCCTCGCACGTCACCGCCACCCGCTCCACCGTTTCCATCGGCGCCTTCGAGAACGGATGGCGCGCGATGCCGAGCAGGGTGCCGACCCCACTCACCGCCGTTCGCCCTGAGCGCAGTCGAAGGGCACGCGCAGCGCTTGTGCTTCGACTGCGCTCAGCATGAACGGCTGTGGCGCCATCGACTTAGCCGAGCTTCGCCATCACCGTGGCGGTATCCACCATGCGGTTGGAGAAGCCCCATTCATTGTCGTACCAGCTGACCACGCGCACCAATTTGCCGTCGATCACCGCGGTCTCCAGCCCGTCCACCGTCGAGGAGAACGGCGTGTGGACGATGTCGATCGAGACGAGCGGTTCCTCCGAATATTCCAGCACGCCCTTGAGCGGGCCGGACTCCGACGCCGCCTTGAGCAGCGCGTTCACCTCGTCGCGGGTCACGTCGCGGCCGGGCATGAAGGTCAGGTCGACCAGCGACCCGTCCGGCACCGGCACGCGCACGGCGGAACCGTCCAGCTTGCCCTTCAGCTCGGGCAGCACCTCGCCCACCGCGCGCGCGGCGCCGGTGGTGGTGGGGATCATGCTCATCGCCGCGGCGCGGGCGCGGCGCAGGTCCGGGTGGATCTGGTCGAGGATCTTCTGGTCGTTGGTATAGGCGTGGATGGTGGTCATCAGCCCGCGCTCGATGCCGATCGCGTCGTTGAGCACCTTGGCCACCGGCGCCAGGCAGTTGGTGGTGCAGCTGGCGTTGGAAACGATCGTGTGGCCCGCCTCCAATATGTCGTGGTTGACGCCATAGACGACGGTGAGGTCGACGTTCTTGCCCGGCGCGGAGATCAGCACCTTCTTCGCGCCCGCGTCGAGATGCTTCTGGCACGAGGCGCGATCGGTGAAGAAGCCGGTGCATTCCAGCACGATGTCGACGCCCAGTTCCTTGTGCGGCAGGTTGGCGGGATCGCGCTCGGCGGTGACGCGGATGCGCTTGCCGTCGATCACCAGGTCGCTGCCCTCGGCCTCGACCGTGCCGGCATATTTGCCGTGGACGCTGTCGCGGCTGAACAGCCAGGCGTTGCTCTTGGCATCCGCCAGGTCGTTGATCGTCACCAGCTCCAGCTCGCTGCCGCGCTCGATCAGCGCGCGTGCCACCAGCCGCCCGATGCGGCCGAAGCCGTTGATCGCCACCTTCGTCATCGCTGTCTCCTGTCCCACCCGTTTCCGCGTTGCGGCACGCTTTGCGAGCCGAACGCGCGCCCGTCAACCGCGCGAACCCGCTTGCCGCGCGGGTGCGGAATGCTATCGCTGGCGGAATGGCCGAGCCCGAGACCCCGCCCGCCGTGATGGCCCGCATCGATGCCGCGCTGGAGCGGATCGAGGCCGCCGCCGCGCGCAAGGCGGAGGCGGCGGCGGCGATCACCCGCCGCCATGGTGCGCTGCGCACGCGCATGGCGGAGGCGGTCGCCGCACTCGACGAGCTGATCGCGAAAGGCGACTGATGGCGCAGGTGACGCTCACCATCGGCGACCGCAGCCACCTGGTCGCCTGTGCCGATGGCGACGAGCCGCGGCTGGAGCGGCTGGGCGCGATGCTGGACGAACGCTGGCCTGCCGCGCGCCGCGCCGCGGGCGCCGGGGCGAGCGAGCGCGCGATGCTGCTGATCGCGCTGATGCTCGCCGATTCGCTCGACGAAGCGCAGAACGCGCCGCCGCCCGCGCCGGACGGCAACGATCCCACCCTGCTCGCGCTCGCCGAACGGCTCGAAGCGCTTGCGGAAACCCTTGAGCAGGACGCGCCGGGCGCCTAGATTGCACGGCGGCGGGTACTGCCCGGTACGAGCTACGAGACATCCCTGAGGCTATTCATCATCCAAGGGGGCTGTCCCTGCGCAGATCCTGGTCTGACGTACATGGTCCCCATCTGACGTATTGGGCGTCAGTGGATAATCCGGCAAACGGCCAAGGCGGTCCCGCCACCGCGCAGCGCGAGGGAGAAGCAGCAGAGCTGCTTCCACTGCGCGCAAGCGCGGCCGGCGTGCCGGCGCAGCCGGACACGTCCGACGTCCCGACGCGGCTCCGCCGCGGCGCCGCCCGCTAAAATGACCGACAAACGCACGCTCCGCACCGCCGCCCGCACCGCCCGCGCCGCCTTCGTTGCGCGCGGCAAGCCCGAGATCGCGGCCCCCGCGGAGTTCCTCACCCTCCTCTCCGCAACACCGGCAAAGGGCACCCTCGCCACCTACGCCCCCCTCGGCGACGAGGCCGACCCCGCCCCCCTCGCCCGCGCCGCAATCGCCGCCGGCTGGACCCTCGCCCTTCCCCACGTCATCGACCGTGCCACCCCGCTGCGCTTCCTCGCCTGGCACCCGGAGGACGCGCTCGCCGCCGGCCCCTTCGGCCTCAGCCAGCCGGAGCCCCACGCAGCGGAGGTGGAGCCCGCCATCATCCTCACCCCCCTCGTCGCCTTCGACGCGGCGCTCAACCGCATCGGCCAGGGCGCCGGCCACTACGACCGCGCCTTCGCCGCCCGCCCCCGCGCGCGCCGCATCGGAATCGCCTTCTCGGTCCAGCAGGCGCCCGCGATCGCCGCGGACCCGTGGGACATGCCGCTCGACGCGATCGTCACCGAAACAGGATGGATTTCCCGATGACGCCCAGCTGGCGCAAACCCGCAGGCATGCTGATGATCCTGGCGCTGATCGCCTTGTGGTGCGTGCTGATCGCCAGCTTCTCCGCGCAGCTGGCGCGGCTGCCCGGCTGGGCGCAGCTGCTGGTGTACCTCGTCACCGGCATAGTCTGGATCACCCCGATGAAGCCGCTGCTGCGCTGGATGGAGACGGGCCGCTGGCGGGCGTAGGCCGAGCCGCCCCGCCGTCACCCCGGGCTTGACCCGGGGCCCCGCTGCCTTGCTCCGCCAAGAACAGCAACATCACGCCTGATGGCTCGCTTCGAAGCACCGCTCCTATCCCGTCCTTCGACACGCCCCCGGCGGGGCTGCTTAGTCACCCCTCAGGACGACCGGGAGGAGGTTGCGAGTGTTCGCTAGCGGGGGAGCTGCCGTTCACCCGAACCGTCATCCCGGCCCCTTCGGCGAAGCTCAGGACAGGTCATGTGCCGGGATCCACCGCGCACGGAGAGCAACCGTCCGAACCGCTTGCCCTCCGCCGCCTCCCAGTGGACCCCGGCACGGGGCCGGGGTGACGGGATGGCCGGAACTGGGGGATTGCTGTCAGGCAGCTTTTCGCGGAGGCTTTGCGCCGAGCAGGCATAGTCGACTGACGAAGGAGCGTTATGACCAGGGCAAGACTCACCCGCGCGTTCCTTTGGCTCGCAGTGCTGGCTGGAGGACCACTCCTCGGCGCGAAGCTCTTCGATCTTCTCGTCCTGGCCGGAGCCTGGAGCGCCCATCCGCCCGCGTCTTTGGCGATGATGCCATATGGCAAAGCCTGGCCGGTCGACACTGGCATGTTCTTCATTCCGTTCTCGGCGCTGATGCTCGTCGCGGGTTTTGGCGCCCTCATCGCCGGATGGCGCACTCCTTGGCGCTATCGCTGGCTACTGTGTCTTCCCTCCGTCGGCATTCTCCTCCTACTTATTCTGACGGTCGGCGCGTTCTGGCCGATGAACGCCGCGCTCTATTATCACGGGGTCGCATCGCCGAAGGACACGATCACGGACGCCCAATCGATCGCGATGGCGCGAACGTGGGTGACGCTGGATTGGATCCGAGTTGCCGGAGCGACCGCGGCCTTTGTCGCCCCATTGCGGGCGCTCACCACACCATGGCCGAGCGAAGTCGCTCCACGAGACCCGATCGCTGTCCGCTTGGTGCTCGCAATCGCGCTCGCCGGAGTGACGGTCTTCTTGATTTGGTTCGTGGCAAACCTTTGACCGCTTATGAGCAAAGCCGGTCATCAGGCGAAGTCGCCGCAGAAACCCAGCCAAATCCTGCCGCCCCCGCTTTCCTACACGGCCCGAGTCAATTATACGCTATGTCGCTCTTTCCACCGCCGAATCATGTCGCCGCGCCCGCTCCGGTCAGGCAAGGTGCGCCTGTGGCTGTTCCGCGTCCAGGGTCCGGCTCGGCGGGCCGAGACACACGCCGATGGTGTCAACTTAGTGTCAACTTCCGCGCCGCGGCATACGCCCGCCGTGGGCGAAGCCCACGTCGTCGGACGGGTTCGGCCCTGCCGACCCGCCGGCCGGGCTGGGGCGTTTCGCCCTGAGCTTCGCTCAGGCGTGCGCCCCGGCGCCCTACTTCTTCCGCTTGAAGTCCACGCTCACCACGTTCGAGCCATCCTCCGCGGGCTGCGCGACCGGCTCGTCATTCTCCGCCGGGTCATGCCCGCCCGGGCCATCCCCCGGCCCTTCCTGCGCCTGGAAGCGCAGCTCGAAGTTCACCGCGGGATCGTGGAAGCCGGTGATCGCCGAATAGGGGATCACCAGCTTGGAGGGCACCTGGTTGAAGCTCAGCCCCACCGAGAAGCGCTGCTCGTCCACCGCCAGATCCCAGAAGCGGTTCTGGAGAACGATCGTCATCTCGTCCGGGAACCGCTCGATCAGGCGGCGCGGGATGTCCACGCCGGGCGCCTGGGTCTTGAAGGTGATGTAGAAATGGTGCTCGCCGGGCAGCGCGCCGCCGCCCTCCGCCACCGAGCCGAGCACGCGGCCCACCACGGCGCGCAGCGCCTCCTGCACGATCTCGTCGTATGGAATCAGGCTGTCGGGCAGCGCGTCGTTCATGTGCCTTGGGTAGCGCACGCCCGCCCCCCGTCAAGATTGCATGGCGGCCGCAACCCGCTAAGGCCGCTTGCAATGCGCACCGCCACCGTCACCCGAAACACCTCCGAGACCCGGGTCGCCGTCACCCTCGATCTCGACGGCACCGGCACGTTCGACGTCCGGACCGGCGTCGGCTTCTTCGATCACATGCTGGAGCAGCTCTCGCGCCACTCGCTGATCGACCTCAACGTCCGCACCGAGGGCGACCTGCATATCGACCAGCATCATACGGTGGAGGACACCGGCCTCGCCATCGGCCAGGCGCTGGCGCAGGCGCTGGGCGACAAGCGCGGCATCCGCCGCTACGGCCACGCGCTCTCGCCGATGGACGAGACGCTGACCCGCGTGTCGCTCGACATCTCCGGCCGCCCCTGGCTGGTGTGGAAGACCGCGTTCAGCCAGAAGCGGCTGGGCGAAATGGATACCGAGCTGTTCCAGCACTGGTTCCACAGCTTCGCCCAGACCGCCGGCATCACCCTCCACGTCGAGACGCTGCACGGCGAGAACAACCACCATATTGCCGAGAGCGCGTTCAAGGGGCTGGCGCGCGCGCTGCGCGAGGCGGTGGAGATCGATCCGCGCCGCGCCGATGCGATCCCCTCCACCAAGGGCACTCTGGGAGGTGCGGGATGATCGTGATGCTGCTGAGTTACGTCGTCCCGCCCGAGACGATCACCGCCCACCGGGCGGCGCACCTCGACTGGCTGCGCGACGGGCTGGAGAGCGGCCGGCTGCTGTTCGCCGGGCGCAAGGTGCCGGTCACCGGCGGGATGATCGTGGTGCGTGGCACGCAAGCGGAGGCGGAGGCGTGGGCGGCAACCGACCCGTTCGCGGTCCACGGCCTCGCCGAATACCAGTTCATCGAGATCGAACCCTCGGTGGTCGCGCCGGGGCTCGAAGCACTCAAGGGATGACGCTGGCGCTGATCGACTTCGGCGCGGGCAACCTCCATTCGGTCGCCAACGCGCTCGCCGCGGCGGGGTGCGCGGACCTGGCGGTGACCGCCGACCCGGACGTTGTCGCGCGCGCGGACCGGATCGTGCTGCCCGGCGTCGGCGCATTCGGCGCGTGTGCGGCGGCACTGCGCGGGATCGACGGCATGGTCGCGGCGCTGGAGCGGCGCGTGCTGGAGCAGGCGCGGCCCTTCCTGGGCATCTGCGTCGGCATGCAGCTGATGGCCGAAGCAGGCGAGGAACTGGGCACCTACCGCGGGCTCGGCTGGCTCGCCGGCACCGTCCGCCGGCTGGAGCCCGCCGACTTCGCCGCCAAGGTGCCGCACATGGGCTGGAACGATGTCGTCCCCACCATGGATCACCCGCTGATCGTACCCGGCGAGGCCTATTTCCTCCACAGCTTCGCCTTCGAGGGCGCGGGCGTGCTGGCGACCACCGACCATGGCGGCGCGGTGACCGCCGCGATCGGCCGCGACAATCTAGCCGGGGTTCAGTTCCACCCGGAGAAGAGCCAGCGCTACGGGCTGGACCTGCTGGCACGTTTCCTGGAGTGGCGGCCGTGAGCCTGATCGTCTTCCCCGCCATCGACCTCAAGGCCGGCCAGGTCGTCCGCCTGTCCGAAGGCGACATGGATCGCGCCACCGTCTACGGCGAAGACCCCGCCGCCCAGGCGCGGCTGTTCGCCGATCAGGGCGCGGGATTCCTCCACGTCGTCGACCTCGACGGCGCCTTCGCGGGCGAGAGCCGTAACGGCGAGGCGGTGCGCGCGATCCTCGAGGCATTCGACGGGCACGTCCAGCTCGGCGGCGGCATCCGCACCCGCGAGAGTGTCGAGCGCTGGTTCGATCTCGGCGTCAGCCGCGTTGTGATCGGCACCGCCGCGCTGGAGGACCCGCAGTTCGTCCGCGACATGGCCCGCGCCTTCCCCGGCGGCATCGTCGTCGCGGTGGACGCACGCGATGGCTTTGTCGCCACCAAGGGCTGGGCCGACGTGTCCGATGTCGAGGTGGTGGACCTCGCCCGCCGCTTCGAGGATGCGGGCGTCGCGGCGCTGCTGTTCACCGATGTCGGCCGCGACGGCCTGCTCAAGGGCTGCAACGTCCCCGCCACCGTCGATCTTGCCCGCGCGGTGGACGTACCGGTGATCGCCAGCGGCGGCGTCGCCGGCATCGCCGACATCCACATGCTCGCGCTCCACGCGCGGGACGGGATCGAGGGGGTGATTACCGGCCGCGCGCTCTACGACGGCCGTCTCGATCTCGGCGCGGCGCTCAGCGTGGCGGCGGCCGCGTGACCGTCCGCGCTCGCGTCATCCCCTGCCTCGACGTGGCGAACGGCCGCGTGGTCAAGGGCGTCAACTTCGTCGACCTGATCGACGCCGGCGATCCGGTCGAGCAGGCCCGTGCCTATGACGCCGCGGGTGCGGACGAGCTCTGTTTCCTCGACATCGGCGCCAGCCATGAGGAGCGCGACACGATCCTCGACGTGGTCCGCCGCACCGCCGCGGTGTGCTTCATGCCGCTCACCGTCGGCGGCGGGGTGCGCAGCGCGGAGGATGCGCGCGCGCTGCTGTTGGCGGGCGCCGACAAGGTCGCGGTCAACTCCGCCGCAGTCGCCCGGCCGGAGGTGGTGGCGGAGATCGCCGAGCGGTTCGGCGCGCAATGCTGCGTCGCCAGCATCGACGCGCGGCGGGTCGGAAACCTCTGGGAGGTGTTCACCCACGGCGGCCGCCGCGCCACCGGGATCGACGCGGTCGAGCATGCGCTGCGCCTCGCCGATCTCGGCGCGGGCGAGCTGCTGGTCACTTCGATGGATCGCGACGGCACCCGCGACGGCTACGACCTCGACCTGATCCGCACCATCGCCGACCGCACCAGCGTGCCGGTGGTGGCGAGCGGCGGAGTCGGCACGCTCGACCATCTGGTCGAGGGAGTCACTCGCGGCCATGCCAGCGCGGTGCTCGCCGCCTCGATCTTCCACTTCGGCGAAGCCTCGATCGACGACGCCCACGCCGCGCTGGCGGCGGCCGGCGTGCCGGTGCGGCGGCCGGCCTGACCGCTCAGCTCGCCAGCGCTTCAGCTTCCAGCGCATAGAGCTGGCTCGCCGGCGCCTCGGCGGCGGCGCGCAGGCCCAGCGCCTCGGGCACGATCTGGTCGAGATAGAAGGCGACCACCGCGCGCTTGTGCCGGCCGAAGGCGTCGTCCTCCACCGCCGCCGCCTCGCGCTCCAGCAGCCAGCCGCACGTGGCGACCGACAGCATGGTCAGGAACGGGTAGCTCGCCGCCAGACGGTCGTCCGCATCGGCAGCCTGGAGCCGCCGCCCCACCGCCTCGCACGCCTCGACCAGTTCACCCAGCCGCGGATGCGCTGCGCCGCGCAGGTCGGCGATCAGCGCGCCGAACACTGCGCCATTCTCCAGCGTCAGCTTGCGCCCCACCAGGTCCGCCGCCTGGATGCCGTTGGTGCCCTCGTAGATTGGCGTGATCCGCGCATCGCGGAAGAACTGCGCCGCGCCGGTCTCCTCGATGAAGCCCATGCCGCCATGTACCTGCACGCCCAGGCTGGCGACCTCGTTGCCGAGATCGGTGGCATGCGCCTTGGCGAGCGGCGTCACCAGCTCCAGCCGCGCCTTGGCGGCGGCGTCCCCCATCCCGGCACGATCGACCTGCCCGGCGGCATAATAGATCAGCGCCCGCGCGCCTTGCGTCTGCGCCTTCATCCGCATCAGCATGCGGCGCACGTCCGGATGCTCGACGATCGCCGCCGGCGAACCCGCCCGTACGCCCTGCACCCGCTCGCGCGCGAAGGCGACGGCCTTCTGCGTCGCGGCCTCGGCAACCTGCACGCCCTGGAGGCCGACGTTAAGGCGGGCATTGTTCATCATAGTGAACATCGCGCGCATGCCGCCGAACTCGGCGCCGATCAGCTCGCCGACGCAGTCATCGTCCTCACCGAAGGCCAGCACGCACGTCGGAGAGGCGTGCAAGCCCATCTTGTGCTCGATGGAGACGACACGCACGTCGTTCGGCGCCCCGTCCAGCCGCACCTTGGGCACCAGGAACAGCGAGATGCCCCGCGTCCCCACGGGCGCGTCGGGGGTGCGGGCAAGCACGAGGTGGACGATGTTCTCCGCCATGTCGTGGTCGCCGAACGAGATGAAGATCTTGGTGCCCTTCACCAGAAAGGTGCCATCTCCGCGCGGCGTGGCGGTGGCGCGCAGCGCGCCGACGTCGCTGCCCGCCTGCGGCTCGGTGAGGTTCATCGTGCCGGTCCACTCGCCGGTGGCGAGCTTCGGAAGGTAGATCGCCTGCTGCTCGGGCGTGCCGTGATGCGCCAGCGCCTCGATCGCGCCCACCGTCAGGATCGGGCAGAGCGCGAAGCCCATGTTGGCGGTGCCGAGCGTCTCCAGTACCGCGCATTGCACCGCGAACGGCAAGCCCTGCCCGCCATGCGCCTCGGGCACGCCGATCGTGCCCCAGCCGTTCTCCACGAAGGCCCGATAGGCCTGCGCGTAGCCCTCCGGCATCACCACGCCCTCGGCCGTCCATTTCGCACCGACGGTGTCGCCGGCGCGGGCGAGCGGCGCCCATTCGCCGTCCGCGAACTGCGCCACGCCCTCCAGCACCGCCTCGATTACGTCGGGAGTGGCGGCGGCGAACCGCTCGGTGTTCGCCAGCTCCGGCAGGCCGGCGATGGTATCCAGAACGAAGCGCTGCTCGGCGACGGGGGCCATTGTTCTCTCTCCTGCTCCGCGCCGCTATAGCCCTGCGCGATGGCGCCTCAACCTCCGCTAGTCCGACGCTACGGCACCGCGGCGATCGCCGAAGCCGCGGCGCTGATCGCCGCCGGGCGAATCGTCGCGGTGCCCACCGAAACGGTGTACGGCCTCGCCGCCGACGCGCGACGCGCCGAGGCGGTGGCGGCGATCTACGCGGCCAAGGGACGGCCCAGCTTCAACCCACTGATCGTGCACGTGCCCGATCTCGCCGCGGCAGAAGCGCTGGCGACCTTCGACGTCCGCGCCCGCGATCTGGCAACGCGTTTCTGGCCCGGCCCGCTCACCCTGGTGCTGCCGCTCCGTGCCGACGCGGGCATCGCCCCCGCGGTCACCGCGGGCCTGGAGACGATCGCGATCCGCATCCCCGCGCACCGCGCGATTCAGGCGCTGCTCGCGGCAACCGGCGCACCGCTTGCCGCTCCTTCCGCCAACGCCAGCAACGCGATCAGCCCCACCACTGCCTCGCATGTCGTCACCAGCCTGGGGGACCGCGTGCCGCTGGTGATCGACGACGGCGCCTGCCCCGCCGGCGTCGAATCCACCATCGTCGCGGACGAGACGATCCTGCGCCCTGGCCCGATCCCGCCCGAGGTGTTTGGTCTGCCGGTCCGGTCCTCGGGTGGCGAAACACCCGCCGCTCCCGGCCAGCTCGCCAGCCACTATGCCCCGCGCAAGCCGCTCCGCCTCGATGCGATCGACTCAGCCGAAGACGAGTGGCTGATCGGCTTCGGCCCGGTCCTCGGAGACGACACGCTGTCGGCCACGGGCGACCTGGCCGAGGCGGCGGCCAACCTTTTCGCCGCGCTCCACCGCGCCGACGCCTCGCCTGCCGCCCGGATCGCGGTCGCGCCAGTACCTGCCGCGGGCATCGGCGCCGCCATCGTCGATCGGCTTCGCCGCGCCGCGCATCGCTGACTGGTCCGGTTCCGCCGCATACGCCGCTTAACCTTCTGACCGGCACTGATGCTGGCGGGGAGAAGGGCGATGTTCACGGCGACATGGTGGGGGATCGGCTACAATTACGGCTCGCTTAACATTGCGGGGGACAGCACGAAGTACGTCGTCAACTGGGGTGACGGCAGCAGAGACGTGATCCGCACCGATCAGGATGACGATGGCGATCCGTTCGCCACCACCGAATATGGGCATGGCTATGTCAGCGACGGCACCTACGACGTCTCGATCCTCCAGAGCCAGGCCGGCCTGCCGCCGATACGGCTCAAGGCGTTCATGTATGCGCGGGAGACCGATGACATTACGATAGGCGGCTCGCAACTCGACGACATGATCTACGCCGGTTCCGGGAACGACACGCTGTCGGGTGCGCGGGGACGCGACACGATCAACGGGGGCGAGGGGAATGACATGGTCCGCGGCAACGAGGGTGACGACTTCCTGCTCGGCAATCTCGGCCAAGACTTCATCCGCGGCGATGCGGGCGACGACCTGATCGGCGGGGAGGAAGGCGACGACCGCATCCTCGGTGGGGACGGCAACGACTCGCTCTACGGTGACGAGGGCGCGGACGAGGTGCAGGGCGGCGACGGCAACGATTACGTCAGCGGCGGTGCGGGCGTCGACCGGCTCTGGGGCAATGCCGGCAGCGATGTCTTCATATTCGCGCCCATCGACGGCGGGCGCCGCGACACAGACCGTGACCAAGTCATGGACTTCGTCCGCGGCCAGGATCACATCGCGATCTGGGACTGGATCGACGATCCCGCCGCCGTCCAGTTCATCGGCGACGCCGCCTTCAGCGGCGGCGGCGCGCCCGAGATCCGCATCGCCGCGGGCAACGGCGGGATGCTGGTCCAGGGTGACGCCGACGGCAATGGCGTGTTCGATTTCACGCTCAAGGTGAACGGCGTCGCCGCGTTGGACGGAACGGACTTCTACTTCTAGCGCCCGGGGGGGCCTGGCGTGCGGTGCCGGGTCAGGCCGGCGCCGCCGCCTTGCTGCGCGCCGCGAAGCTCTTCCGCAACTTCTGGAGCTTGGGTGGGATCACCGCCAGGCAATAGGGGTTCCGCTGCCCCTCGCCTTCCCAATATTCCTGGTGATAGTCCTCCGCCGGATACCAGTCGTCGGCATATTCGATCGTCGTGACGATCGGCTTGGCCTGATCGGCCTGCGCGCGCGCGATCGCCTGGTTCGCCTGCTCCTCCTGCATGTTGCTCGCCGGGAAGATCGCCGAGCGATATTGCGTGCCGACGTCATTGCCCTGGCGGTTGAGCTGCGTCGGATCATGCGTCGCGAAGAAGATGTCGAGCAGGTCGGCAAAGCTGATCTGTTCGGGATCGAAGCCGACGCGGATCGCCTCGGCATGGCCGGTATCGCCGCCGCACACCTGCTTGTAGTTCGGGTTGGGCACGCTGCCACCGATATAGCCGCTCTCGACGCTCTCGACGCCGATCACGTCCTTGAACACCGCCTCCGTGCACCAGAAGCAGCCGCCGGCCAGCGTCGCATATTCGGTCATCGAATGTCTCCTTTGCGGCCCATGTAGGAACCCGCTAACGCGCCCGCAAAGGAGACAAGGCATGGCGCTCGACGGAAGCGTGATGGTGACGGGCGGGGCCGGCTATATCGGCAGCCATGCGGTGCTGGCGCTGCTCGATGCGGGCCATGACGTGGTGGTGGTCGACAATCTGGTCACCGGCTTCGACTGGGCGGTCGATCCGCGCGCCCGGCTGCACACGATGGCGGTCGAGGATCCGGCGGTCCGCCAGGTGATCCGCGACCACAGCGTCCGCGCGATCATGCATTTCGCCGGATCGGTGGTGGTGCCCGAATCGGTCAGCGACCCGCTCAAATATTATCGCAACAACACCGCCGCCTCGCGCAGCCTGATCGAGACCGCGGTGGCCGAAGGCGTGCCGCACTTCATCTTCTCCTCCACCGCCGCCACCTACGGCACGCCGCAGCGCATCCCGGTGGCGGAGGGCGATCCGACGGTGCCGATCAATCCCTACGGCACCTCCAAGCTGATGACCGAGGCGATGCTGCGCGACGTGTCCGCGGCGCATCCGCTCAACTACGCCTGCCTGCGCTATTTCAACGTCGCCGGGGCGGACCCGCAGGGTCGATCGGGCCAGTCGACCGCGGGCGCGACCCACCTGATCAAGGTCGGCGTCGAGGCGGCGACCGGCAAGCGCAACGGCGTCGCGGTGTTCGGCACCGATTTCGACACGCCCGACGGCACCGGCGTGCGCGACTATATCCATGTGTCCGACCTCGCCGACGCGCATGTCGCCGCTCTCGACCTGCTGGTCGCCGAGCCCGGGCGCAGCCACACCCTCAACTGCGGCTATGGCCGCGGTTTCTCGGTGCTGGAGGTGCTCGACGCGGTCGACCGAGTGACCAACGTCGCCATCCCGCGCCGTCTGGAAGGCCGCCGCGCGGGCGATCCCGCTGCTTTGGTCGCCGACAATGCCGCGATCCTCGCCGCGCTGCCCTGGCGGCCAAAGCGCGACGACCTCGACGGCATCGTCCGCGACGCGCTCGCCTGGGAGCGCAAGCTCGCCGAGATGAACCGGTGAGGCTGCGCTCGCTGCTGTTCGTGCCGGGCGACCGGCCGGAGCGGATGGCGAAGGCGCTCGGCCTTGGCGCCGACGCGCTGATCCTCGACCTGGAGGACTCGGTCGCGCCCGAGCGCAAGGGCGAGGCGCGGCGCGCGGTCGCCGAGTTCCTGGCGGCTCCGCGCGAGGAGGATCTTCCCGCAGTGTTCGTGCGGGTCAACCCGATCGATACCGACGATGCCGCCGCCGATCTCGCCGCGCTCGCCGGCCTGTCGCCCGATGGCATCGTGCTGCCCAAGGCGGAAGGTGCGGAATCGGTCCGCCACCTGCTCGATCGCCATGCCGGCGACTATCGCGTGCTCCCCGTCGCCAGCGAGACGCCCGCGGCGGTGTTCAGGTTGGGAACGTTCGCGCCGGTCGCGACCCGGCTGGCGGGCGTGACCTGGGGCGCCGAGGACCTGCCTGCCGCGATCGGCGCCACGACTTCTCGCGAGGCGGACGGCAGCTATACTGATCCCTACAAGGTGGTGCGCGCGCTCACCTTGTTCGGCGCGCATGCCGCAGGGGTGCCCGCGATCGAGACGGTCTATCCCGACTTCCGCGACCTCGACGGCCTTTCCGCCTATGCCGCCCGCGGCCGCCGCGACGGCTTCTCCGGCATGATGGCGATCCATCCCAGCCAGGTGCCGGTGATCAACGCCGCCTTCTCGCCCAGCGACGCCGAGCTGGAGCATGCCCGCCGCGTGGTGGCGCTGTTCGAGGCCAACCCGGGCGTCGGCGCGCTCCAGCTCGACGGCAGGATGGTGGACGCGCCGCATCTGATGGCGGCGCGGCGATTGCTGGGAGCAGAGAGCGGGGCCTCGTAGGTGCGCCGTCTTCCTAACCCTCTCCCCTCTGGGGAGAGGGAGAGGGGAAGGGGCGCCTTCAAGCGCTACTCTTCCACCCCGCATATCTCCGCGATCGCCAGCGTCCGCTCCGCCTCGGCAAGGTGCAGCCGCTCGACCATCTTGCCCTCGACCCGGATCGCGCCACGACCCTGGTGCTCGGGCTGCCCGAAGGCCCCCACCACCGTGCGTGCCCAGGCGATCTCCGCTTCCGAAGGGGTGAACACGCGGTTGGCGGCAGCGATCTGCGCGGGGTGGATCAACGTCTTGCCGTCGAAGCCCCAGGCTAGCCCCTGTTCGCACTCCGTCACCAGCCGCGCCTCTTCCTCGATCGCGTTGCACACGCCATCGAGCACTGCGAGGCCAGAAGCGCGGGCGGCGACGACCATGGAGGTGAGGATCGGCAGCAGCGGTGCGCGGCTCTCGCCCGGCCGGCAGCGCAGGTCCTTGACGAGATCGTTGGTGCCCGCGACCAGCAGCTCGAGCCCGGTCGCTTCCGCCGCGCCGACGATCGCGGCAAGGTCGAGGATCGCGCGCGGCGTCTCGATCATCGCCCAGAGCGGCACGCCGGGCAGGCGCGCATGCACCTCGACCAGCGTCTCGGGGGCGGAGACCTTCGGCAGCAGCACCGCGTCGGGCCGCACCTGCACCAGCGCGGCGAGATCATCGTCTGCCCATTCGGTGCCCGGCGCGTTGACCCGCACCACCAGCTCGCGCCGCCCGAACCCGCCCTCGCGCACCGCGGCGCAGGCGGCGTCGCGCGCCTCCGCCTTCTTCTCGGGCGCGACCGCATCCTCCAGGTCGAGGATCACCACATCGCAGTCGAGCGATCGCGCCTTGGCGATCGCGCGCGGGTTGGACGCCGGCATGTAGAGCGCGCTGCGGCGCGGGCGGATCGTCATCGGCTCACCTCAGGCGTGCGAGCAGGGCCATGATCTCGGACTCGCGCGTGCAGCCGGTCTTGGCATAGATCGCGCGGAACTGCGACTTGAGCGTCTCGTCGGAAACACTGCGCGCGACCGCGATCTCCCGCCGCGAGCGACCCTGCGCGATGAGTGCGACCACCGAAGCCTCGGCGGGTGACAGCTCGAACTGATCGGTGACGCGCGCGGCAGCGGCGCGAAGGTCCGCATCGGGGTCGCGGAACACCGCAACGGCTGCGGGCGCGAAGCCCAGCGCCCATTCGCGGCGCGCCAGCGGGAAGAGGTCGAGCCGCCGGCCGTGGTGCAGCATCAGGCGCTCCGCGCGCCGGTCGAGGAGCACGGCGCGCAGCGCCAACGCCAGCGTCCGCCCGAGCACCGGATCGTCGCTGAGCAACTGCCCCTCAACCAGCCGCAGCTCCGGCGCAGCGCCAAGGACGGCCTCGGCGCTCGGCGTGGTGGCGCTCACCCGGCCATTGCCGTCGAGCAGCATGCAGGGCGCCGACATCGCCTCCAGCGCACCGGTCAGCAGCGCATGGCCCTGCTCCTCCACCGCGCGCTGGAGGCGTACCGCCATGCGCGCTGCCTCCGCCGCGCGGCCGAACTCGGCGCGCTGTGCGGCATTGGTCGGTCGGTCGCTTTCGCGGCGCAGCAGCGCCAGCCCGACCAGCGCCTCGCCTTCCTGGATCAGGTTGGTCTGGCACCCCCAGGGAATGTCATTGTCCTGGCAGAAGTCGAGATAGGCGTCCGAGGCAAGGCGCAGGCTCGCGGCGCGATAGTCAGTTTCGTACAGGATGGTGCCGGGGACAGCGTGCAGGTTCGCGTTGATGCGATAGTTCTGCTGCGGCGTGTTGAGTTCCGACCGGGCATAGTCCGCCAGCGCCTTCTCGCTGAATTCGTTTACCCAGTTGAACGCGACCGCGTCGGCGCTGCCGATCCCGATCAGTTGCGCGCGCGCCGATCCTGTCGTCTCAGCCAGCACCCGCAACGCCCTCAGCCAGCGCTCTGGCTCCAGCGCGGCCTCCTGAAACACCGCACCCCAGGAGACCTGCCCACGCGACCGTGCCAACCGACCCACCCTCACTTTATCCGCGTGACCCGATGAAAGGTTTGCCGAATTTCCCGCCCGTCTTCCCCCTTTCGGGGGAAGACCTCAAGCTTCCAGAGCCTTAGTGGCTGCCCGAGGGGGAGCATATGGCCAAGTTGGCGCTCCTGGGCAACGAAGGTTCTGGAGCGGGACGGATGGCGACGTTCAATGGCGATGAGACGAATCCGGACATCTATCTCGGGACGTCCGACGCGGACACGATCAACGGCAACGGCGGCGACGACCAGCTCTCCGGCGGCGCGGCAAACGACATCATCAACGGGGGCATCGGCGACGACATCCTTCGGGGCGAGGATGGCGACGACACGATCGACGGCGGCGAAGGCGCGGACATCATCGAAGGCGGCGCCGGCAAGGACGAACTGACCGGCGGAACGGGTGACGACAGGATCGACACCGGATCGGGCGACGACATCGTGAGCGCCGGCGAAGGCTTCGACCTGATCAGCGTCGGCGCCTATCTGACCGCGGCGGACCGGATCGACGGTGGCCTGAGCGGTCCTGGCGAGGTGGACACGCTGGTCCTTTCGGGAATCTATGCCAACTTGGTGACGCTGACCGACGCGACGGTCACCAACGTCGAGCGGTTCCAGATCAGCGCGGGGCAGATCCGTCTCAAGGTGGCATCGGCGACCAACGTCCGCACCGTGGACGCGAGCGGCCAGCTCCAGACGGACCTGCTCTACTTCGACGGCTCACTCGCCACCACGCGCATGGAGATCACCGCCGGCGCGGGCGCGGACACGCTGATCGGGGGAGCGGGTGACGACGTGCTGAGCGGCGGGGTCGGCATCGACATGCTGCACGGCGGCGCGGGTGCGGACCTGCTGATCGGCGGACTGGACGGCGACACGCTGACGGGCGGCGCGGGGCTCGACACCTTCTCCTTCACCTACAACCAGCCGCGCTCCGACTCCTCTCCCTCCACCATCGACGTCATCACCGACTTCGAGGGCGCCGGCACCCTCGGCGGCGACCGGATCGTGCTGCCGCCCTACACGCCCAGCTATGCGGCGAACCGCGCGGTGGCGTTCAACACGATCGCGGTCGACTTCATCTTCGTTCCCGGCGGATCCTCCGGCATCCAGCTTCCCGATGCGCTGGTCGGCGACGGCTTCGCCGACGTGGTGTGGAAGCGCGACGCGGCGAACAACCGGGTCGAGGTCTGGGTGGACGTGGACGACAACGGCCAATTCTCCGAGCTCGACCTGTTCTTCTACCTCAATGGCGCGACCAGCCTCATCGAGGAGGATTTCACCGAAAGCTTCCTGGTGTGGCGCGGCACCGCCGCCGCCGACCTGCTGATGGCAAATAGTCGCTCGCTCCTGGCATATGGCCTGGGCGGCAGCGACGATCTGCGCGGCGGCTATGGCGATGACACCTTGTGGGGCGGCAATGCCGACGACATCCTCCGCGGCGGCACCGAGAACGATACGCTTCACGGCGAGGCGGGCAACGACACGATCTTCGGCGATGCCGGCGACGACTATCTCTACGGCGAGGACGGGGACGACATCCTCTCCGCAGGCACCGGCAATGGCGGCGCTTACGGCGGGGCCGGGAACGACCAGATCAGCGTCGAAGGCGGATCGGTCAACGTAGACGGCGAAGGTGGCGACGATATCATCAGCCTCGCCGGGTCCTCTTACGGGCGAGGCGGCGAGGGCAACGATACGATCACTTCGATCGGCAGCGGATCAATCAGCGGCGACGGCGGCAACGACGTCATTACCGGCTCTTCGTTCGGCACCGAGATCCGCGGCGGAGCCGGCAACGACACGATCACCGGCAACGCGGGTGACGACGCGCTCTACGGCGAAGAAGGAGACGACGCGCTGGATGGCGGAGCCAACAGCGACTCGCTGTGGAGCGGCAGCGGCATCAACATGCTGAACGGCGGCGACCAGAACGATGCGCTCTACGGCAACGGCGGCACCAACACGCTGAACGGCGGCGCGGGTAGCGACAGCATCTGGCTGAACTACTCCGATTACTACAGTGGCCTGCTCACCTCGCAATCCATTGCGACCGGCGGCAGCGAGGCGGACTATTTCCGCTTCGGCTGGAGTGGCGTAGCGGGCAGCTTCGCCGCGGCGCACGTGATCAGGGACTTCAGCCGCACCGAAGGCGACAAGCTGGTGCTTGATTTCGTCAGCGCGGCGGGCAACTACGCGACTCGCGGCCGCTATGGCGAGGTTTATGACAGCGGCATTCCCGTCGTGTTCCGCGGACAGATGGATGCGGCGCTCTACATCGCGGGTGGCATCCTGCCAGGCGCGGACCTCGGCACCGACTTCATCCAGGCGTTCTGGGCGCGCGTCGGGTCGGGCAGCACCGCGAAGACCGTGCTGGTCTTCGATCTCGACCGCGACCTGGTGCTCACCGCCGCCGATCTGGCCATCGAATTCACGCCCGGCACGATCGCCAACGTCCGTCTCGACGATTTCGTCGCGGGCACCTTCGTAACCAAGATCGGCAGCGCGGCGGCGGACACGATCACCGGCACTGCCATTGCGGACACGATCTTCGGTCTGGGCGGCGATGACCGGATCACCGACGACGTCGGCAACGATCGCCTCGAGGGCGGGGCCGGAAACGACACGCTGATCGGCGGTGCGAGCGAGGACCTGCTGGTTGGCGGCGATGGCGACGACCTCCTGCGCGGTGGAACCGAAAACGACACGCTGCGCGGCGGGGCAGGTACCGACCGGATGTTCGGCGACGCCGGTTATGATCTGATCTACGGCGACGACGGCGACGACGTCCTGGCCGGCGGAGACGGCGGCGGCTCCATCTACGGTGGAGAGGGCAACGACGAGATCAGCGCGGGCGCCGGCGACGCCTATGTGCAGGGCGAGAACGGCGACGACACGATCACCTTCATCGGCACCAACCGCGTCGATGGCGGCGCCGGCAACGATACCATAACCGGCTCTTCCTTCGGGACCGAGATCATCGGCGGGAGCGGCAACGACACCATCTCCGGCAATGCCGGCGACGACACGCTGCGTGGCGACGACGGAGACGACACGCTCGACGGCGGCAGCGGCGGCGACGTGCTGGTTGGAGGAACCGGCACCAACACGCTGAACGGCGGCGACAACAACGACGTGCTCTACGCTAACGGCGGCACCAACACGCTGAACGGCGGCGCGGGCATCGACAGCCTCTGGCTGAACTATTCGACCTATTACACCGGGCTTGTCCCGTCGCGCTCCACCGCGACCGGCGGAACGGCTGCCGACTGGTTCCGGTTCGGCTGGAGCGGCGTCGCCGGCAGCTTCGGCGCGGCGCACCTGATCACTGACTTCAACCGCGCCGAGGGCGACAAGCTGATCCTCGATTTCGTTTACGGCGGCAACTACATCACGCGTGGACGTTACGATGAGCCGTATGACAGCGGCATTCCTGTGGTGTTCCGCGGCGAGATGAGCGCCGCCGCCTATGTCGACGGCGGCGCGCTGCCCGGCGAAGACCTGGGCAACGGCTTCATCCAAGCGTTCTGGACTCGCGCGGGCACCGGCGCCACCGCGCGCACCGTATTGGTGTTCGATCTCGACCGCGATCTGACGCTGACCGGCAACGACCTCGCCATCGAGTTCGCCGCGGGAACGATCGATTCGGTCGATATCTCCGACTTCTACGAGGGCACCTTCGTCACCATCGTCGGCACCGCCGCGGCGGAAGCGCTGGTCGGCGGGCTGATCGCTGACACGATCTTCGGTTTGGATGGCGACGACACGATCACCGACGACGCCGGCAACGACCGGCTTGAAGGCGGGTTCGGCAACGACACATTGAGCGGCGGGGCCGACAATGACCGACTGTTCGGCGGCGATGGCGATGACACGCTGCGCGGCGGCACCGAGGACGACGAACTGCGCGGCGGGGCGGGTATCGACCGCATCTTCGGCGAGGCCGGCTACGACCAGATCTACGGCGACGATGGCAACGACCTCCTGTCCGGCGGCGATGGCGGAGGCAGCATCTACGGCGGCGAGGGCAACGACGAGATCAGCGCGGGCGCCGGCAACGCCTATGTCGTAGGCGAGAACGGCGACGACACGATCAGCTTTGTCGGCACCAGCCGGGTCGAGGGCGGCGCCGGCAACGACACGATCACCGGGTCGTCGTTCGGCACGGAAATCAGTGGCGGCGCCGGCAACGACACCATCGCGGCCAACGCCGGCAACGACACGGTCTATGGCGAGAATGGCGACGACACGCTCAACGGCGGCTCGGGGGACGACTGGCTGTGGAGCGGCAGCGGCGTCAATACGCTGCGCGGCGGCAACAACAGCGATGCCGTAGTCGGCAATGGCGGTGTGAACACGCTGCTGGGCGAGGCCGGCGACGACAGCATCTGGCTGAACTATTCGACCTATTACAGCGGCCTGGTGCCCTCGCGTTCGACCGCCACCGGCGGTGCCGGCGCGGACTATTTCCGGTTCGGCTGGAGCGGGGTCGCCGGCAGCTTCGGCGCGGCGCACCTGATCACCGACTTCACCCGCGCCGACGGCGACAAGCTGGTGCTCGATTTCGTGTACGGCGGCAACTATATCACCCGGGGCCGCTACGACGAGCCGCAGGACAGCGGCATCCCGGTGATCTTCCGCGGCGAGATGAGCGCCGCCTCTTACGCGGACGGCGGCGCGCTGCCCGGCACGGACCTCGGCACCAGCTTCATTCAGGCGTTCTGGACCCGTGCTGTCGTCGAGGGCCAGACCCGCACGGTTCTGGTCTTCGACCTTGACCGTGACCTCACGCTGACCGGCAATGACCTCGCGATCGAGTTCGCACGCGGCACGATCGCCGACGTGCGCTTGTCCGACTTCGTGGAGGGCACCTTCCAGGCGATCGCCGGCACCGCGCGGACCGATCGGCTGAACGGCACCGACGCCGCGGACCGGATGTATGGCGTCGATGGCGACGACCGCATGAACGGCAACGGCGGCGACGACTACATGCAGGCCGGTGCGGGCGTGGACACCGTCTCGGGTGGGCAGGGCAATGATATCGCCTATGGCGAGGCGGGCGCGGACAGACTTTTCGGCGACGCGGGCACCGATCGGCTGTTCGGTGATGTCGGGAACGACACGGTCGATGGCGGCGATGACGCCGACGAACTCCACGGCGGCGACGGTGACGACCGGCTGCTCGGCCGCTTCGGCAACGATCGGCTCTACGGCGAATTCGGCAGCGATCGCCTGCAGGGCGGCGCCGACAATGACGAGCTCTACGGCCAGGAGGACGACGACACGCTGCTGGGCGAGGACGGCAACGACCGGCTGGAGGGCGGCGCGGGCAACGACACGTTGCTGGGCGGCGTGGGCAGCGATGCCATCTACGGTCAGGAGGGTGACGACACGATCACCGCCGACTCTGGCGACGACTATATCGACGGGGGTGCGGGGCGCGACACCCTGTCCTATGCGGCGGTCTCCGGCAGCGTGCTGATCGATCTGCGCATCCCGACACAGGCCACCGGCACCGCGGCAGGCACCGACACGCTGGTCGGCATCGAGGGCATCATCGGCTCCGCCTTTGACGACACGCTGGTCGGCGACGACGGCGAGACGTGGTTCGAAGGGGGGATGGGCAACGACGTGCTCCAGGGCAACCTGGGGACGGACACGGTCAGCTATGCCAGCGCGAAAGCGGCGGTCACGGTGAACCTGGCGACCAGCGCCCAGCAGGACACCGGCGGAGCGGGGCTGGACACGATCACCGGCTTCGAGAACATCGTCGGTTCCGCCTTCAACGACACGCTGACCGGCGCCGCCACCGCGAACTTCATCGTCGCCGGTGCCGGCGTGGACACCGTCCGGGGCGGCGACGCCGAGGACACGCTGTACGGCGAGGCCGGAAACGACGTGCTCTACGGCGATGCGGGCGAAGACCTGATCGAGGGCGGCGAAGGCAACGACCGCGGCTATGGCGGCGCCGGCGCGGACCTGCTGTTCGGCGACATCGGCGACGATCGGCTCTACGGCGAGGCGGAGGACGACCGACTATACGGCGAGGACGGCGACGACCGGCTCGACGGCGGCACGGGCGACGACGCGCTGCAGGGCGGCAACGGCATCGACACGATTGCCGGTGGTGAGGACGCGGACACGATCCAGGGCGATGCGGGCGACGACATCGTTTCCGGGGACGATGGCGACGACGTGCTATCGGGCGACGATGGCAATGACATGCTGGACGGCGGGATCGGGCTGGACCTGCTCCAGGGCGGAATCGGCAACGACAGCCTGGTGGGCGGTGACGGCAACGACATCATCGACGGCGGCGAGGGCGACGATCGGGTGACCGGCGGTGCCGGGCAGGACCTGCTGGCCGGCGGGCTCGGCGCCGACACCTTCGTCTTCACCGTCATCCGCGAAAGCCTTCGCAGCGCGCCGGACACCATCACCGATCTCGCGGGCGAAGACTGGATCGATCTCTCGGCGATCGACGCCAACAGCAAGGCCGCCGGCAATCAGGCGTTCAAGCTGGTGAACACCTTCACCGGTGCCGGCCAGATCCGGCTGGTCTACGACTCCGCTCTGGATGTGACGCGGGTGTTCGGTGAGGTCACCGGCGACAAGGCGCCCGACTTCACGATCGAGCTCAGCGGCCACCATCTCGATTTCACCAACTTCGTCTTCTGAGCTCCGGGGGGAGCCGTCTGCCCGCCGCCCTCCCCACGGGCGGCGGGCAGGCGTTGCGATCGACGCCGCTGCCGGGAGCGGCATGCCCCGAACATTAAACGCCTAGCTCCTCACGAAATCCCAGACCTTGGAGATCACCACCGAGCCCTCCCCCACCGCGGAGGCGACGCGCTT
Organism: Sphingomonas sp.; assembly: GCF_042096255.1. GTDB lineage: Bacteria > Pseudomonadota > Alphaproteobacteria > Sphingomonadales > Sphingomonadaceae > Sphingomonas. The sequence goes on from NZ_JBELLZ010000006.1 coordinate 25,453, forward strand.
GACCGAGCCGGCGCGCACGTCGCCCACCGCGAAGATGCCGGGGTGCGAGGTTGCATAGGGAGAGTCGGCGCCCGCGGCGTCGCCGGTCCTGACGAAGCCTTTGTCATCGAGCGCCACAAGGCCGGAGAGCCAGCCGGTGTTGGGCGCCGCGCCGACCATGACGAACAGCGCGCAGGTGTCGATCCGCCGCTCGCCATCGGGGCCGCACAGCGTCACCGCCTCCAGTCCCTCGCCGCCATGCAGTGCGGTGACCTGGGTGCCATAGTCGATGCTGACTGCGGGATCGGCCTCCAGCCGGCTGGACAGATAGTGCGACATCGAGGTCGCCAGCGTGTCGCCGCGCACCACCAGGCGGACGTGGCGGGCGGCGCGGCTGAGGTACATCGCGGCCTGGCCAGCGGAATTCCCCCCGCCGATCACCACCGCCTCCGCCTCGCGGCAATAGCGCGCCTCGGTCTCGGTGGCGGCATAATAGACGCCGGCGCCCTCGAAGTCGGCCAGCCGCTCGATCGGCAGCCGGCGATACTGGACGCCGGTCGCCACCACCACCGCGCGGGCGCGGACGCGCTGCCCGTTGTCGAAGGTGGCGCAGAAGCTGGCGTCCTCCAGCTCGTCCAGCCGGGCAACGCGGCGCGGCATGGCGAAACGGGTGCCGAACTTCATCGCCTGCACCTCACCGCGCCAGACGAGGTCCGCGCCCGAGATGCCGGTGGGAAAGCCCATGTAATTCTCGATCCGGCTGGACGTGCCCGCCTGGCCGCCGATCGCGCAATCCTCCACCACAAGGGCGGAGAGCCCCTCGGCGCCGGCATAGACCGCGGCGGCGACGCCGGCGGGCCCGCCGCCGACGATCAGCACGTCCACGGTCTCGTCGTCGAGGAAGTCGCGGTTGAGGCCGAACAGGCGCGCGATCGTGTCGCTGGTCGGATCGGTGATCGCCTCGCGTCCGAACACCACCGCTGGCGTGCCGGCCGGCACCGCGCAGCTCGCCGCCACCGCTTCGGCCTCGGCGCTGCCGAGCGGATAGGAACTGAACGGCAACCGGTTGCGCCCGGCGAAATCGGCGATGCGGCGGACGCCCCGGTCCACCTCTTCGCCCAGCAGCACCAGCACGCCGTCGCCCGAGTCGATCTGGCGGCGGCGGCGGGCGGCGAGCACGGTGATGATGATGTCCGACATCTCGGGCACCCGCGCCATCAGCGCCAGCATCTCGGCGCGCGGCACCTCGATCACCCGCGTGTCGCGCGCGGCCCGCATCGGCATCGACCAGCTGCCGCCGCTAAGAAACGAGATCTCCGCCATGAACTGGGTCGGCCCCAGTGTCGAGGGCACGCGCCGCGCATCGGTAAGCGGGTCGACGACCTCGATCTCGCCTTCTTCGACATAGACGAAGCGGTCGACCCGATCGCCGAGGCGGACCAGCAAGGTCCCCGCGGGATAGTTCACGACCGTGCCGGCGTCGCGGATCGCCGCCACATGTGCGGGTGCGAGAGGCACGCGCTGCATCTCGCGCAGATCCCGGCCGATCGATTCTATGCAGGCGATTCCCTTTCCCCGGTCGCCCCGGTTTGCCCGGCATGATGCGCCGCGGCAATGCCGTGACACGGGCGATCGGCGCGCCTATGCGGCGGGTGTGACGCCGCTCCGCTCCGTGATCCGGCAGCATTCCTGGCTCGCCGCGCTGCTGCTCTGCGCGGCGCTGGTGCTGCGCGTCGCGGTGCCGGCGGGCTTCATGCCGATGCAGACGAACGGCGGCGTGCGACTGATGCTGTGCGGCGGCGCAGCGCCGCTGCCTCCGGCGGTTCGGGCGCATGGCGGCCATGCAGCGATGCACCACGCCGCCTCCGCGCCCGACCATGGCGACCATGGCACCGATGCGCCCAAAGGCTGCGCCTTCGCCGACCTGGCGGTGCCGCTGCTGGGCGCAGCCGATCCGGTGCTGCTGGCGAGCGCGATCGCGTTCCTCGTCGCCGCTGCCTTCTTCTTTCGCCCGTTCCTCCGCCTCCAGGCCGCGGCGCACCTGCGGCCGCCGCTACGCGCGCCCCCTGCCCTGATCTGACCCCGCCGGCGGGCGCTGCCCGCCCCAGGCAAACGGAATGATCGCCGGCGCGGACCCCTCGCGTCGGCCGAAGGGGCTATCATGAAAATATATCTTGCGGCCGCGGCATGCGCGGCCGTCACGACGCCGTGCCTCGCCCAAGAGGTGACGGTGATCGGTCAGCGCGACCCGCTACGCCTCGATACGGCAACGGACGCGGGCAGCCGCCTGCCGGTCACCGTGCGCGAGACGCCCGCCAGCGTCGAGGTGCTGACCCAGACCGAGCTGCAACTCCGCGGCCTGCGCACCGCGCGCGAGGCGTTCAACGACGTGGTCGGCGCGATCGCGGGCAATGTGCCGGGCAATCCCGCGGTGGTGTCGCTGCGCGGTTTTTCCGGCAACACCGTGTCGATCCTGCAGGACGGCGTCCGCATCTCCACCTCCACGGTGGTACAGCGCGACACCAACAGCTGGCATTATGACCGGATCGAGGTGCTGAAGGGCCCCGCCTCGGTGATGTACGGCGAGGGCGCGCTGGCGGGCGTGATCAACAAGGTGACGCGCAAACCGGTGCTGGGCGAGCGGCACCTCGACGGGCTGGTCTCCGCCGGCAGCTTCGACACGGTGTTCGCGGGCGCGGGGGTGAACCTGCCGGTGTCCGCAACGATCGCGGTGCGCGCGGACGCGAGCTACCAGCGATCCGACAGCCTGTACGATGTCGAGAACAACGCCACCTTTTCCGCCGGACTGACCGCGAGCGCGCTGTTCCGGCCGAGCGCGGATCTGTCGCTGCTGTTGGCGGTGGAGCATTTCGAGGACCGTTACGAGGCAACCTACCAGGGCCTGCCGCTGATTCCCGCCGCCTTCGCGCGCGACCCCAGCGATGCGGTGGAAAGCGCCGCGGGGCTGGTCGCCGACAAGGCGCTGCGGCGGAAGAACTACAATCCGCAAGGCGGCTACTCGGGTGCCGACGAGACAACGCTCCGCTCGCGGCTGGACTGGCGGATGGGCGGCGGCTGGACCTTCGCGCTCGACCTGACCGGCTATACCGCCGACCGCGCCTTTGTGCTCACCGACGGGCAGACCTTCGTCGCGCCCGACGCGACCTTCCCGAACGGCAGCTTCCGCCAGAGCTTCCAGGACTTCCGCCACGACCACCGCTTCTGGAACGCGCGCGGCACGATCGGCAGCGACACACGGATCGGCGGGCTGCGCAACCGCTTCAGCCTGGGCGTGGAGCACAACCATACCCAATTCGAGACGCTGCGCCAGCAGACCGGCACGCTGCCGCCGGTCGACGCGCTCGATCCGGCGCCCTTCCCGGTGCCAGACGGGCCGTTCACCGCACTAGACGTGACCTTCCGCTCCAAGCTGAACCAGACCTCGGTCTTCGCGGAGGACGCGCTCAACCTGACACCGAAATGGCTGCTGGTCGCCGGCGCGCGCTGGGATCACATAGACCTCGACCGGGCGACGGTGAGCAACGCGACCGGCGCGGTGGACCGCAATGCGCCGACCTCTGATCCGGTGTCGTGGCGGGCGGGCACCACCTTCGATGTCTCGCCGGGGCTGACGCTCTACGCGCAATATACCACTGCGGTGTCGCCGGTGTCGTCGATCCTCCTCGCCTCGATCGCCAACACCCGCTTCCGGCTGACCAGCGGCCGCGCGTATGAGGCGGGGTTCAAGGCGAGCGGCGCGGGCGGGCGGTTCAGCATCACCGGCGCACTCTACCGGATCGAGCAGAAGGACATATTGACGCGCGATCCCGCCAATCCGTCGCTGTCGGTGCAGGGGGGGCGGCAATCCTCGCAGGGGGCAGAGCTGTCCGCGGTGGTGGCGCCGGTGCGCGCGCTGCGGCTGTCGGGCGGCGTCTCCTATACCGACGCACGTTACGACGAGCTTGGCGAGAATATCGGCGGGGTGCGGGTGGACCGGGCGGGCAACCGGCCGATCAACGTGCCGTCGACCACAGTCAACGCCTCCGCGCTTTATGCAATCGGCGAGGCGGTGACTTTGGGCGGCTTCCTCCGCCATGCCAGCAGCTTCTACACCGATACCGCCAACACCATCCGCGTCGCCGGGCATACGGTGCTCGATGCGAGCTTAGGCTGGCGGTTCGTGCCGGAAGCGACGCTCACCTTGCGCGGGCGCAACCTGACCGATGCCTTCTACGGCGAATATTCGGGCTACCCCTCCACAAACATCTATATCGGCGCGCCGCGATCCTTCGAGATTTCGCTGGCGACGCGGTTCTGAGGGGCGACGCATGGACATCGCCTTTCACCGCACAATCTGGCGCTGGCACTTCTGGGCCGGACTGATCGTCGCGCCGGTGCTGCTGGTCCTCAGCCTCACCGGCGCGATCTACCTGTTCAATACCGAGATCAACGACGCGCTCTACGCCGAGCTGCGCTTCGTACCGCCACATCGCGACACGGTGCCGGTTTCGGCAATGGTGCGATCGGCTCTGGCCGCGCAGCCCGGTGCGGTGTCGCGGGTGGACCTGCCTGCCGAGCGCAACCGGGCCGCGGTGGTGTTCGTCGCGCCGAGGGCCGGTCCCATGCGGCAGGTACATGTCGATCCGGGCAGCGGGCGCGTGCTCGGCAGCCTGGTCGCGGGGGATACTTTGGTCGGCTGGGCGGAGGCGCTGCACGCCTCGCTCGCCATCGGCACGGTCGGCGACCGGATCGTCGAACTGGCGGCATGCTGGACGCTAGTGCTGCTCGCCACCGGGCTGATCCTGTGGTGGCCGCGCGGGCGATGGCGCGCGGCGGGTGTGCTGTGGCCGGACCTGTCGCTTGAGGGACGCCGGTTCTGGCGCGCCCTGCACGGTCCGGTCGGCGTATGGACGGCAGCGCTTATCGCCTTCCTGGTCGTCACCGGCCTGCCCTGGGCGGGGATGCAGGGCGACGTGCTCCAGCGCGTCACCGCCGCAGCAGGTGTAGGCTATCCGGCTTCCTATCGCACGCACGGGGCGCCCGACAGCGTGCCGATGAAGGCGGCTACGGGCGAGGCGCCGTGGACGCTGGAGGCCGCGCCGATGCCGCGTTCCGCGCACGCCGGCCACGCCGGCCATGCCGGGCATGAAGCGCCGCCCACCACCGACGATGCCACCGCGATTGCCGGGATCGACCGGGTCACCGCACTACTCGCCCGTCGCGGCATGGCGAACGGATATCGCCTGTTCCTGCCCGGCACGCCCGACGGCGTGTACACCGCCTTCACCTATCCCGATCGGCCCGAGGGGCAGCGCACGATCTACGTCGATCGCTACCGCTTCCGGATGATCGGCCCGGAGGTGCGCTTCGCCGATTATGGCGTGGCGGGCCGGGCGATCGAACTGGGCGTGGCGATCCACATGGGCAATTATTTCGGCCGCGCGAACCAGCTGCTGATGCTGCTGCCGTGCATCGCCATCTGGGTGCTGGTGATCAGCGGCGCGGCGATGTGGTGGAAGCGGCGGCCGGCCGGCACGATCGGCGCGCCGCGCGCGATTCCCGGCGCGCGGCTGCGCGGCGTGGCGGCGGTGCTGATCGTGGCGGCGCTGGCGATGCCGCTGTTCGGCCTGTCGCTGGTCGCCGTGCTGCTGGCCGATCAGGGGGTGCGGCGCCTGACGCCCACCCCCGCCTGACCGGTCACTCCAGCCCGCCGCCCAGCGAGCGGTACAGTTCGACGAGGTTGCTCGCCTGGGTGAGCCGCGTCGTCACCAGCTGCTGCTCGGCAGCATAGGCCGTGCGCTGCGCGTCGAGCGTGGTCAGGAACGAATCGACGCCGGCGCGGAAGCGGGCTTCGGAGAGGCGCGCGGCGACCCGTGCGGCGTTGGCGCGGGAGCCTTGCGCCTCGATCTGCTCGCCGATCTTGCCGCGCTGCGCCAGCGCATCGGCGACCTCGCGGAACGCAGTCTGGATCGCCTGCTCATAGGTCGCCACCGCCACCTTCTGCGAGGCGCGGGCATATTCCAGGTTGCCGCGGTTCCGCCCGCCGTCGAACAAAGGCAGCGAGACGCCCGGCGCACCATTGTAGGTGAAGCTGCCGCCGGCGAAGAGGTTGGACAGTGCGGTGCCGATCGTGCCGATCGTCGCTGTCAGCGAGATGGTTGGGAAGAACGCCGCGCGCGCCGCGCCGATGTTGGCATTCTCCGCGATCAGCAGATGCTCGGCGCGCAGCACGTCCGGGCGACGCAGCAGCACCTCGGACGAAAGGTCGCCGGGCAGCGCATCGCGCGTCTTGGCATCGGTGCCAAGCTCGGCGGGAAGCTGGTCCTGCGGAACGGTGGTGCCGACCAGCAGGTTGAGCGCGTTCTGGTCGCGCGCGATCTGGGTTTCCAGCGCGGCGATATCGTTGCGCGCCGCCTGGTAGCTGGTCTCCGCTTGGCGCACCTCCAGCTCGGAGCCGACGCCGATGCGGAACTGCGCGGTGGTGAGGTCCAAAGTCTGCTTGAACGTGTCGAGCGTCTGGCGCGCGACGCGGAGCTGCTCCTGGTCGGACGCCATCGTCAGCCAGGCGGTGGCGATCTCTGCGATCAGGCTGATCCGGGCGGAGCGCTGCGCCTCCTCGCTAGCGAACACCTGCTCCTGCGCGGCGCGGGTGAGATTGCGGACGCGGCCGAACAGGTCGAGCTCGAAGGCGGAGAAGCCGGCGTTGACCGAGTAGAATTCGAGGTTGGAGCTGCTGCTGCCGCCGACACCCGCGCCGGTGCCCACGCCGGTTCCGCCACCCGTGCCGGTGCCGCCGCCGGTGCCCGTCCCCGTTCCACCCGCAGCCCCGCCGGCAGCGCCGAACAGGTTGTTGGTGTAGGTGGCGGAGCCGGTGATCGCGGTGGTCGGCACCAGGTCCGCACGCTGGGCGCGCAGCTGCGCACGCGCCTGGAGGACGTTGCCCGCGGCGATGCGCAGGTCGCGATTGTTGGCGAGCCCGGTCTCGATCACCTGCCGCAGCCGGGAATCGAGGAAGAAGTCTCGCCAGCCGATCTTGCTCACGTCGGGCGCATCGGTGGGGGCGGATGGATAGATCCCGCCCTGCGGCAGGGTCGCGGGTGCGGCACCGGCGGGGCGCACGTACTTGGGCGCCAGGTTGCAGCCGGCGAGCATGGTCGCGCCGGCCAGAACGGCGATCATCGCCTTGGTCATCTTATGCTCCCTGCGGCTTGGCGCCGCCATCGGAGAAGGTGCGGTCGTCGCCGGCGCGCGGCGCGACATCCTCGTTGGCGCTGGGATGATCATCCTGGCCGTGGCCGAACAGCCGCGCGACCACCACGAAGAACATCGGGACGAAGAAGATCGCCAGCACGGTCGCGGAAAGCATGCCGCCCACCACCGCGCGCCCGATCGCATTCTGTCCGCCCGCGCCCGCGCCGGTCGAGATCGCCAGCGGCAACACGCCGAAAACGAAGGCGAGACTGGTCATCAGGATCGGGCGGAGGCGCAGACGCGCCGCTTCCACCGCCGCATCAAAGGCGTTCATGCCGCTGCGCACCCGTTCCTCGGCGAACTCCACGATAAGGATGGCGTTCTTCGCGGACACGCCGATCGTGGTGATCAGGCCGACCTGGAGGTAGATGTCGTTGTTGAGCCCGGTCAGCCACGCGGCAAGCACCGCGCCCAGCACGCCCAACGGCACCACCAGCATCACCGCGATCGGCACCGACCAGCTTTCATACAGCGCGGCGAGACACAGGAAGACGATCAGCAGCGACAAGGCGTAGAGCGCCGGCGCCTGGCCACCGGAAAGCTGCTCCTCATAGGAGAGGCCCGTCCATTCGAGCGCAGTGCCGGGCGGCAGCTTGCCGTGCATCTCCGTCATCGCTTCCATTGCGGTACCGGTGCTGACGCCCGGTCCCGGCGCGCCCTGGATCTGCATCGCGGGCTGGCCATTGTAGCGGCCCAGCGCCACCGGCGCGTTGAGCCAGCGCTGGGTGGAGAAGGCGTCGAACGGCGCCATCGCCCCTGTGCTGCCGCGCACATAGAGGTCCCCGATCGAGTCCGGCGACATGCGGTATGGCGTGTCGGCCTGGACATAGACGCGCTTGACGCGACCGCGATCGATGAAATCGTTGACGTAGCTTCCACCCCAGGCGGTGGCGATGGTGTTGTTCACCTCGGCCAGGTCCATGCCGAGCGCGCGCGCCTTGTCCTGATCGATATCGACCTTGAGCTGCGGCGCATCGGAAAGGCTGAGCGGACGCACGCCCGCAACCCGCTTCTCCTGCATGGACATGCCCAGCAGCATGTTCTGGCGCTGGACTAGCCCGTCATGGCCGACGCCGCCGGTATCGACCAGTTGCAGGTCGAAGCCGGTGGCGTTGCCCAGTTCCTGCACCGCCGGCGGCGACAGCGCGAAGATCATGCCGTCCTTGAAGGCGCCGAACGCTCCCATGGCGCGGCCCAGGATGGCGGGCGCGCGGTTCTCCGCACCCTCGCGATTCTCCCAGTCGTTGAGGAGGACGAAGGCGATGCCCGCGTTCTGCCCCTGCCCGGCGAAGGAGAAGCCGCTGACCGTGTACACGCCTTTGACGTTGGCGCCTTCCTTCTTGAGGAAGTGATCGCGCACCTGGGCGAGCGCCTGATCGGTGCGCGTGGTGCTGGCGCCCGGCGGAGTCTGCACCAGCGTGAACAGCACGCCCTGATCCTCGTCCGGCAGGAAGCCCGAGGGCAGGCGCAGGAAGGTGAAGCCCATCACGCCGGCGATCAGCACATAGACCAGCGCCGAACGCTTCCAGCTGCGCGCCGTCGTCTTGACCGCGCCCTCGTACCGGTTGGTGCCGCGTTCGAACCGGTCGTTGAACCAGGCGAAGAAGCGGTCGGACAGGCGCAGAACGGGTGCGAAGAAGCCGCGGCGCTCGTGCTTGTCGGGATCATGCGGCTTGAGGATGGTAGCGCACAGGGCCGGCGTGAGGATCAGCGCGACCATGATCGACAGGACCATCGCGGAGACGATGGTGATCGAGAACTGGCGATAGATCACGCCTGTCGAGCCGCCGAAGAACGCCATCGGCAGGAACACCGCCGAGAGCACCAGCGCGATGCCGACCAGCGCGCCGGTGATCTCGTCCATCGACTTGCGCGCCGCCTCCTTGGGAGAAAGATGCTCGGTCTGGATCAGGCGCTCGACGTTCTCGACCACGACGATCGCGTCATCGACCAGCAGGCCGATCGCCAGCACCATGCCGAACAGGGTCAGCGTGTTGATCGAATAGCCGGCAAGGGCGAGGATCGCGAAGGTGCCGAGCAGCACGACCGGGACCGCGAGCGTGGGGATGATGGTGGCACGCCAGTTCTGCAGGAACAGGAACATCACCAGGAAAACGAGGATCACCGCCTCGACCAGCGTGTGCACCACCTGCTCGACCGACAAGCGGACGAACGGCGAGGTATCGTACGGGTAGATCACCTTCACATCGGCGGGCAGACCCTTGCCGATCTCATCGGCGGCGGCCTTGACCTCCGTCACCGTGTCGAGCGCATTGGCGCCCGGCGCGAGACGGATGGCGATGCCGGACGCGGGCTTACCGTTATACTCGCTGGTGAACGCGTAGTTCTCGGCACCGAGCCGGACGCGCGCCACGTCGCGCAGCCGGACCACGGCGCCGGACGCATCGGTCTTGAGCCGGATGTTGCCGAACTCCTCCGGCGTCTGGAGGCGCGACTGGACCGAAACGGTGGCGTTGAGCATCTGCTCGCGCGGCGCGGGCTGCGCACCGACCTGGCCGGCCGAGACCTGGACGTTCTGCGCCTGCACCGCGGCGGTCACGTCGGACACGGTGAGCTGGTAGCTGTTGAGCTTGAGCGGATCGATCCAGATGCGCATCGCATATTGCGAGCCGAACACCTGGGTCTCGCCGACCCCGTTCACGCGACTGATCGGGTCCTGGAAGCGCGAGGCGACGATGTCGGACAAGTCGATCGAGTCGTGCGACGCATCGGTCGAATACACGCCGACGAACATCAGGAACGCGGCCGACGACTTGTTGACCACCAGGCCCTGGCGCTGGACTTCCTGCGGCAGCAGCGGGGTGGCCGCCTGCAGCTTGTTCTGCACCTGCACCTGCGCGATGTCAGGGTCGGTGCCCTGCTCGAAGGTGAGGGTGATCGTCACCACGCCCGCGGAGGACGAGGTGGACGAGAAGTAGCGCAGGTTGTCGATGCCCTTCAGCTGCTGCTCGATCACCTGAGTCGTGGTGCGCTCCAGCGTTTCCGCATCGGCGCCCGGATAGGTGGCGGAGATCGCCACGGCGGGCGGCGCAATCTCGGGGAACTGCGCGATCGGCAGGCTGCGGATCGCGATGAGGCCCGCAAGCATCAGCACGATGGCGATGACCCATGCGAAGATGGGCCGGTCGATGAAATAGCGGGACATGGGTTACTTCGCCTGCGCCTGGGCCTGACCGGTCGGCTGTGCCTGCGCCTGGCCCTGCGGCCGGTTCGGATTGTAGGGCACGGCCTTCACCGGGGTGCCCGGCTGGAGCATCATCGCGCCCTCGACCACGACCTTGTCGCCGGGCTTGAGCCCCGCGGTGACCAGCCAGTTCTGGCCGATCGTGCGCGGCGCGGTGAGCTGGCGCGGCTGGAGCTTGCCGTCCTGGCCCACCACCAGCACGCTGGGATTGCCCTTCTCGTCGCGCGTCACCGCGCGCTGCGGCACCAGCAGGCCGTTGGACTTGGTGCCTTCGATCATCTCGGCGCGGGCATACATGCCGGGCAGCAGCAGGCCCTGCTTGTTCGGGAAGACCGCGCGGATCACCTGGCTGCCCGTCGCCGGGTCCACCGTCACGTCGGTGAAGCGCAGGGTGCCCTCGGCGGGATAGGTACTGCCGTTCTCCAGCTTCAGCCGCACCCGCGCCGCGCCGCTGCCGCGCGACAGGTCGCCCGCCATGATCTGCTGGCGCAGGTTGAGCACGTCCGCGCTCGACTGCTGGATGTCGACGAAGATCGGGTCGAGCCGCTGGATGGTGGTCAGCGGATCGGCCTGCGCGGCGCTGACGAGGGCACCGGTCGTGAAAGCTGAGCGGCCGATCCGCCCGCTGATCGGCGCGCGGATGGTGGTGCGGGCAAGGTCGATCTGCGCGTTGCGCAGCGCCGCCTGCTGCGCGGCAACATCCGCCTGCGCCTGCTGCGCGCCGGTGACGGCATTCTCCGCCTCCTGACGCGAGATCGCGTTGATCCGGACCAGCTCGCCATACCGGCGGGCGAGCGCGGCGGTGGAGGCGATCGCCGCGCGAGCGCGGGTCACCGCGGCACGCGCGCTCGCCACCTGTGCCTGGTAGGGCGCGGGATCGATGCGATAGAGCGGCTGGCCGGCGCGCACATAGTCGCCCTCCTGGAACAGCCGCGCCAGGATCAGCCCGTTGACCTGCGGGCGCACGTCGGACGTTTCATAGGCGCTGGTGCGACCGGGCAGCTCGGTACTCAGCGTGACGGGCTGCTCGCGCACCGTCACCACCGAAACTTGCGGCGGCCCCTGCGGCGCCTGCTGCTGCTGCGACTCGCCGCATCCGGCGAGGAGGAGCGCGAGGGCCAGTCCCGGCGTTATCGTCTTGCTGCTCACATCGGGTCCGTTCGTCGTTCGAAATTGCGCCTTCGCGGGCACCCATCCGAGTCGCGCGCGTTGATCAGACACCCTCGTCCCAGGTTTGCGTCGCGGACTTGCCTAGGTCGCCCACTGACTTTAGGAGTGATCGCTCACTCACATTTTGCCGCTCGGTAGACAGGTGGGGATCGGTTGGCAAGCGGAAAGCGGGAAACGAGGTGACAACAGTGGGGCCTGTACCAGCATCCCGCGGCGCGCGCGCGGACACGCGCCGGCGTCACCTGCTGGATGTGGCGCGCGTGCTGTTCGTCGATCAGGGCTTCCACCAGACCGGGATCGCCCAGATCGCCGCGCGCTCGGGCATCCGGGTTGGGCAGATCTATCGCGACTTCGAGAGCAAGGAGGCGATCATCGCGGCCATCTGCGAGGAGGACATGAGCGGCTGGCTGGAGGAGGATGCGCTTGCCGCCGCGGTGGACGCGCGGGACCTGCCGGCGATCCGGCGCTGGATCGCGCGGTTCGGCGAACAGGACGGTTCAGTCGAGGAATGCCGGATGATGACGGAGATCATGGCGGAGGCGGGTCGCAACCCGCGCGTCGCGGAAATCTACCGGAATCTCCATGCCCGCGTGCGGACCTGCCTCAGCCGGGCGCTGACCGCGCTCGCCCCCGGGATGCGCGCGGCCGAGGTCGCCGCGCTGACCGAGCTGATCCTGGTGATGGGGTCGGGCACGATGAGCCTGCGGGTCCTCGATCCCGAAGGCGCCGACCTTGCAGGACGGATCATTCCCAAGCTGCTCGACCGCGAGCTGGATGTGCTGGCCCGCACGCACGCCGCGCCTTGAGGCGGCTCATGGCAGGCTCCAGGACGATCATCGGCTGACGGAAAAATGGTGGGCGTGGCAAGGATTGAACTTGCGACCCCTGCGATGTCAACACAGTGCTCTACCACTGAGCTACACGCCCACACTGGGGAGCGCGGGCCTTAGCGGCGGTCGCGCGGTCGTGCAAGCCCGTCAGTGCTGGCCGGTGGCGCTTTCCATCTCGAACATGCGATCGACCTCCATCACCAGGTCGCGCAGATGGAACGGCTTCGACAGCACACGCGCCTGCGGCATTGCCTTGCCCGCCTTGAGCGTGACCGCGGCGAAGCCGGTGATGAACATAACCCGCATCTCGGGCCGGATCTCGCCGGCGCGCTGCGCCAGCTCGATCCCGTCCATCTCGGGCATCACGATGTCGGTCAGCAGCAGGTCGAACGATTCGGCCTCAACCAACGGCAGCGCCGCGGTGCCCCGGTCCACCGCCACCACCGCATAGCCGGACCGTTCGAGCGCGCGCGCGAGATACTCGCGCATCACCTGATCGTCCTCGGCCAGCAAAATCCGGATCATCGACACTCCCCGTATGCGAGCCTCACCCCCTATGCGCGGTCCCGTTAACATTTTCCAGTCGCCTGCCGGCTTGCCGCACCGTTGGTGGCGTCATAGGTTTGGCACGGATGCCCGCCTTCGACCGCATCGGCCCGGCGGTGCCGGAGAGCCCCGTCATCCTCTCGGTGCCGCATGCCGGGCGTGACTATCCGCCCGAGATCGCCGCGCTGCTGCGCGCGCCGGCCGAGGCGCTGGTCGCGCTGGAGGACAGGTTCGTGGATGCGGTGGCGCTGGCCGCGCGCGCCGGCGAGGTGGCGCTGATCCAGCGGCGCGCGCGCGCGTGGATCGATCTCAACCGCGACGAACAGGAGCGCGACCCTCACGTGGACGAGGGCGCGCGCCGCCGCGGCATGGGCGAGAGCGCCAAGGTACGCAGCGGGCTGGGACTGGTCCCCCGCCGCACGGGTGCGGCGGGCGACCTATGGCGCCGCCGCCTGACCTCCGCCGAGGTGAACCGGCGCATCACCGACGACCACCGGCCCTATCACGCGGCGCTGGCCGATGCCGTAGCGGCGGCACGGGCGCGGTTCGGCACCGCGGTGCTGCTCGACCTGCATTCGATGCCATCGCTGGGCCGCGGCGAGGCGCAGGTGGTGATCGGCGACCGCTTCGGCCGCAGCGCCGCCGGACGGTTCGTCGCCCGCGCGGAAGGCGTGGCGCGCGGGCGCGGCTTCGCCGTTGCGATCAACACGCCCTATGCCGGCGGTCACATCCTGGATCGTCACGGCCGCCCGGCAGGCGACGTCCATGCCCTTCAGCTGGAAGTGGACCGGCTGTGCTACCTTGATGCGCAGGCGCGCGCGCCGGGTCCGGGCCTCGCAACGGTGGCGACGCTGGTCCGCGAGATGATCGCCGCGCTCGCAGACGAGGCGCTGTCCCGCCCGCTGGCGGCCGCGGCCGAGTGATTCCGCATAAAAAACCACCCCGGGCGAGACGCCCGAGGTGGCCAAGGTTCAGGGAGGAGACACGCCGGAGCGTGTCATACGGCACTGCGAAAGGGGGGACACAGCGCCGTACTACAACAACGTAGGAAGGCCGATCGCGTTCCGCAAGACCGTCGATGATCGACAATCGACGGAGACTTTCCGCGGCGACCCTCCGATGGCTGGCGATCACGGGAAACCGCGCCGCGGTACCCCGCGCTCGCCGCCGCGTCAGTTCACCAGCTGCGGCTGCGGCTGCTTGCCCTGCTTGACCTGGCGCGCGAAGATCTCGCGCATCAGCGACAGCGAGAACAGGTGTCCATAGAGGAGCGGCAGCATGCCGTTCTGCGAGATCTTGCGCAGCTGGTCCCCGCGCAGGTCCTGCAACTTCTTCTCGTTGACCATCTGAAAGCCGCGATAGACGAACGGCTGGGCGATGCCGTCCTGCTGGATCGAGACCTCGCCGTCCTCCAGCAGGTCCAGCTCCTTGAGCTCGCTCATGAACGCCTGGGTCTTCTGGCCCGCCTGCTCGAACGACTCATTGAACTGGAGAATGTTCTTGGTCACGTCGCTGGGCTGGTTGCCGTCGAACAGCGCATCGCCGTCCTCGAAGGCGCCGACCATCGGCGAGGTCGGGTCGAAGCACAGCGACAGCTCGGTCGCATCAGGACGCAGCCGGGCGAGCATGAACGGATAGCGACGGACATAGGCGGGGACGTAGAAATTCTCCTCCGTCAGCGCGCCGGTCTCGTCGATGAAGACGTTGACGCCCTCGTTCAGGCCCATCAGCGCGATCGGGATCGCCTGTTCGCCGACGGTGAAGACGATCGGCATGAAGCGCTGGACCAGCGGGAATTCCTCCACCGTCAGCGGGATCGCGTGCTGGCCGACCAGGAAGGGCGCGGTCTGCTGCGGGCGGATGCGGTGGTTCGGATGCAGCTCGCTCGAAAGCGGCTCCAGGCCGTTGTAGAAAAGCGGAAGCTGCGGCGCGCTGGCCATCGTCACTCTCCGGAAAAATGGTCGCGGCGCCCCCCGGCGCCGGATCGGGCGGCCCTATTCGGATGCGTCGACAGGCGCAAGCGGGACGAGCTTGCCGGGGTTCATCAGCCCGGCGGGATCGAGCGCCGCCTTGATCGCGCGCAACGCGTGGAGCCGCGCGGGCGAGGAGAGCCGCGCCAGTTCGCCAAGCTTCATCTGGCCGATGCCGTGCTCGGCGGAGATCGAGCCGCCCGCCGCCACCACCAGGTCATGGACGAACCGGGTGATCCCCGGCGCCTCCTCGGCATACCAGCGGGTCCGATCGACACCCGCGGGCGCGCGGACGTGGAAGTGGACATTGCCGTCGCCAAGGTGACCAAAGCCGCTGGCGCGCGTGCCGGGGAAGCGCGCGTCGCACGCCGCGGCCGCCTCCACCATGAAGCGTGGCATCGCCGCGACCGGCACGGAGATGTCGTGCTGCACCGCCGGCCCGGTGGCGCGCTCGGCATCCGAGATCGAGTCGCGGATGCGCCAGAACGTCTCGGCCTGCGCCTCGCTCGCGGCCAACGTCGCGTCGTGGACGAGACCCGCGGCGAGCGCGTCGCCGATGATCGCCTCCAGCAGCGGCGCGGGCGGCAGCGCATCGCCATCGGCCTGCACCGTCTCGACCAGCACGTGCCAGGGCGCGGGCGTGTCGATCGGCGCGCGCGTGCCGGGGATGTGCGCGAGCACCGCCGCGAGCGACTCGGCGGGCAGGATCTCGAAGCTTTCCAGCGCCGGCCCCATCCGCGCCTGGAGCCGAGCCAGCAGCGCGGCGGCAGAATCGGGGCTCTCCACCCCGGCCCAGGCGACCGCGCGGCCGACGATCGCCGGCGCCAGCCGCAGCGTCGCGGCGGTGACCACGCCCAGCGTCCCCTCTGCGCCGACCAGCAGCTGCGTCAGGTCGTAACCGCGATTGTCCTTCTTCAACGGCGCCAGCCCGTCATGGACCGATCCATCGGGCAGCACCGCCTCCAGCCCCGTGACCAGCCCGCGCATCGTGCCCCAGCGCAGCACCTGCGTGCCGCCGGCATTGGTGGAGACCAGCCCGCCCACCGTCGCCACGCCGCGCGCGCCCAGGGTCAGCGGGAAGCGGCGGCCGTGCCGGGCCGCTTCCTCGTGCAGGTGCTGGAGGATCACCCCCGCTTCCGCGACCACCAGCCCCGCGTCCGCATCGACATGGCGCACCCGGTTCATCCGACGCAGCGACAGGATTGCCGCCGATCCGTCCGCGGGCGGGGTGGCGCCGCCGACCATCGAGCTGTTGCCGCCCTGCGGCACCAGCGGCACGCCTGCCTCTCCCGCCGCCTTCACCGCGACCGCGACCTCCGCGGTCGAAGCGGGTTCGATCAGCAGCGGCGCGGCGCCGTGGAAGCGCTTGCGCCAGTCGGTCAGCCAGGGCCCGATATCGACGGGATCGGTGACCAGCGCACGCGGGGGAAGCTGCGCGGAAAGGCTATCGAGCAGGCGGGACTGGGCGGGGGTCATGGCACCACGGGTACGGCACAGCGGGCGAAAGCGGAACGCTTAGATCGCTGTTAACCATTCCCGCGCAAACGAGGCCGCGGGCGGCGTTCTGCTGCTTGACGGGGGGCAGTGGTGACTCAAGACATGACGATCGACACGGCGACGGCCGCGTCGCAGGGCGGCCGCGCCGTCATCTTCCGGCTGCTGCTGGCCAGCGCGCTGATGCTGTTCCTGGAGCTGGCGCTGATTCGCTGGCTGGGCGCCAATGTCGTCCATCTGTCCTATTTCTCGAATTTCGTCCTGCTCGGCTCGTTCCTGGGCATCGGCGCGGGCTTCCTCGTCAGCCGCAAGAGCTGGTCGGTGCTGCCGATCTCGCTGCCGCTGCTCACCATCCTGGCGATCGGCGTGCTGGTGTTCCCGATCAGCATCGAGCGCAGCGGATCGGAGGTGATCTATTTCACCGCGCTGGAGGTGAGCGGCCCGCCCGCCTGGCTGGCGCTGCCGCTGGTCTTCGCGCTGGTGGCGGTGATCCTGGCCGGACCGGCGGAGATCGTCGGCCGCTGCTTCGGCCAGCTGCCGCCCCTCTGGGCCTATCGCTACGACCTCATCGGCTCGCTGATCGGCATCATCACCTTTTCCGTGCTCAGCCTGATGCACGCCCCGTCGATCTTCTGGGGCGTGATCGCGGTCGCCGTCTATCTGCTGCTCGCCGATCCGAAACGGCGGCTGGTGGCGGCGGCCTGGGCGATCCCGCTGGTGGTGGTGCTGACCATCGAATCGACGAAGCCGGGGATCAGCTGGTCACCCTATTACAAGATCGCCACCACCGCAGAGCCCAAGTTCGGCACCCCGGAGGAAGGCTTTCTGCTGATCACCGCCAATGGCGTGCCCCACCAGATGATGGCGCCGGCGCGCTGGAAGATGGAGCAGGGCGAGCGCATCTATCAAACGCCCTATCTGCGGCTGCCTGCCAACACACTTCAGGACGTATTGATTATCGGTGCGGGCTCCGGTTCGGATGTGGCTATCGCGTTGCGCAAAGGTGCGCGCCGGGTAGACGCGGTGGATATCGACCCGCGCATCCTGCAGATCGGCGCGGAGCGCAACGTGGACCGGCCGTATGCCGATCCGCGCGTCACCCGTCATGCCGACGACGGCCGCGCCTTTCTGGAAGGCACAAGCCGCAAATACGACCTGATCCTGTTCGCATTGCCCGATTCGCTCACCCTGATCAGCGGCGCCTCGCAGATCCGGCTCGAATCCTTCCTGTTCACCCGCGAGGCGATGGCGTCGGTTCGCCGGCACCTGAAGCCGAACGGCGCCTTCGCGATGTACAATTATTATCGCGAGCCCTGGCTGATCGACCGGCTGGCCGGCACCGCCGCCGCCGCCTTCGGCCATGCGCCCTGCGTGGACACCTTCGCCGGGGCGCAGGCGGTGATCAGCGTCGCGGTGGATCCCGCCGGGCAGCGCTGCGCCACGCCCTGGACGCCGGCGGGCGAGATGATCGCGCCCGCGGCGGACAATGCGCCATTTCTCTATTTCCGCGGCGATTCCTTCCCGCCTTTCTACGCCATCACGCTGCTGGCGATCATCCTCACCTCGGTGGTGGTGGCGCGGCGGCTGGGCGGGCCGTTTGTCCAGATGCGACCCTATGCCGACCTGTTCTTCATGGGCGCCGCCTTTCTGCTGCTGGAGACCAAGAACGTCGCCACCTTCGCTTTGCTGTTCGGCACCACCTGGTTCGTCAACGCCCTGGTCTTCGCTGGCATCCTGGTGGTGGTGATCGCGGCGGTGGAGACCACGCGCAAGCTCCGGACGCCGCCACTGCCGATCGTCTTCGCCGGGATCGCCGCCTCACTGGCGCTGGCCTGGTTCATTCGCCCGGAATGGCTGCTGCCCCTGTCCTTCTGGCCGCGCCTGATCGCCGCAACGATCATCGCCTTCCTGCCAATCTTCCTGGCCAACGTGGCGTTCGCCAAGCGCTTCCAGGACTCGTCGGACTCGCAATCGGCTTTTGCGATCAACCTCCTGGGAGCGATCGTGGGCGGGTGCCTCGAATATGCGGCGCTGTTCACCGGCTATGCCAACCTGCTGATCGTCACCGGTCTGCTTTACCTGATTGCCTTCCTGCTGGTGCCGCGCGGCGCGGTGCGGGCGGCCTGAGCCAAGGGGCGCCTCCGCTCGCGATGTCGTCCCAACCGAGCACGACGATGCAGGCGCCCCGGTCACCGGACAGCAGGCCATCCACCAGGCTGAAGCTGCGCCGCCCGTCACCCGCGGCGCGGCGCTCCCTCCATCGGCGTCAGCGCGTGGCGACCACCTGCGTGGCGATGCGCCGCAGCCCCTCGCTCGCCAGCGCATGCGCGGGGGCGGAGCGTCCGTCCACCAGCACCAGGTCCTCGTCAGGCCGGTCGAGCACGACACGGTACAGCCGGCGCGCCTCGGCGAGGCGATCGGTCCTGGAGTAGACGTGCGCAAGGTTGATCAGCAGGTCGGGATCGTTCGGAAAGACGCGCCGCTGCTCCGCGATCTCGCGTTCGGCGGCGGCAAGGTCACCCCCGGCGATCTGTTCGGCGCCGCTATAGCTCTGGGCGTAACCGGGCACGGGAAGGCCAAGCCCGAGCCCCGCTGCGACAAGAATGGCGAATGCTCGCATGATCCATCTCCTTTGCTGCATCTCACCGCGAGGTTGCAGTTTGATGACATCATCATGACACTTCTGTGACAGCGCGCAAGGGCTTTGGCATCCCGGCCTCGCGAATTCATCGAAGGTTCAACCCCTTCGGCTAGGCGCATGGCCTTTATGCCCGTCCACCGGACTTTCGCGCTTCTTGCCGCCGCGCCCGCGCTCGTCGCCGCGCAGCAAAGCCCTGCGCCCGACGGACCCATGCTAGACGGGATCGAACTGGCGCAGGTCACCGTGCGTGAGCGGATGATCATCCGCGTGCGCCCGGCGCGGCGCGTGCGCGGGGGCCCCGCATCGGCGCCGCCGCCGGTGTGGAGCGAGCGGCGCGCACGGCGCTGCGTGCCCGTGGAGGCGCTCGCCGGAGTGGGCGTGTCGCGCGGGGGCGACGTCGACCTGATGCTGGTTGACGGCAGACGCCTGCGGGCGAAGCTCGGCGAGGACTGCCCCACCCTGTCCTTCTACGGCGGCTTCTACCTGCGGCCGGGGCGCGACGGGCAGCTGTGCGGCGGGCGTGACGTGCTGCGCGCGCGATCGGGCGCCGCTTGCCCGATCCTGCGCTTCCGCATGCTGGAAGCCCGGCGCTGAGCCGCATTCCGGCGCAGACGGGCGCCATCATCCTTGACTTTTCCGCAGCTTTCGGGCTTGCGGGCGGCGATCGGGCCGCTCGTGATCCCGGCGCTTTCGGACATCGCGAATGAGCTTCGCCGATCTCGGCCTTTCTGACGAACTTCTCCGCGCGGTTGGCGACACCGGCTATGACCAGCCGACGCCGATCCAGGCCTCCGCCATCCCCAGCGTGCTGATGATGCGCGACATCATCGGCATCGCGCAGACGGGCACGGGCAAGACCGCATCGTTCGTGCTGCCGATGATCGACATTCTGGCGCACGGCCGCAGCCGCGCGCGTATGCCGCGCAGCCTGATCCTGGAGCCGACGCGCGAACTCGCCGCGCAGGTCGCCGAGAATTTCGAGAAGTACGGCAAGTATCACAAGCTCTCGATGGCGCTGCTGATCGGCGGCGTGCAGATGGGCGACCAGGTTGCCGCGCTCGAAAAGGGCGTGGACGTGCTGATCGCCACGCCCGGCCGGCTCAAGGACCTGTTCGAGCGCGGCAAGATCCTGCTCACCGGCTGCAACCTCCTCGTCATCGACGAGGCGGACCGGATGCTCGACATGGGGTTCATCCCCGACATCGAGGAGATCTGCACCAAGCTGCCGGGCAACCGGCAGACCCTGCTCTTCTCCGCGACCATGCCGGCGCCGATCAAGAAGCTGGCCGACCGCTTCCTGACCAATCCCAAGACGATCGAGGTTGCGCGCCCCGCCACCACCAACACCAACATTCAGCAATGGCTGGTGCCAGTGCAGGGCAGCGCCTTCGACAAGCGCGAGGTGCTGCGCGGGCTGCTCCAGGCCGAGGACGTCCGCACCGCGATCATCTTCTGCAACCGCAAGACCACGGTGCGTGAGCTCAACAAGAGCCTCCAGCGCCACGGCTTCCGCTCGGGCGAAATTCATGGCGACATGGAACAGCCGCAGCGCATCGCCGAGCTCGACCGGTTCAAGGCCGGCGATGTCAACATCCTGGTCGCCAGCGACGTCGCGGCGCGCGGGCTGGACATCAAGGGCGTGTCCCACGTCTTCAACTTCGATGCGCCCTGGCATCCCGACGATTACGTCCACCGCATCGGCCGCACCGGCCGCGCGGGCGCAACCGGCGTCGCCTACACTTTGGTGGCGGGCGACGATGCCGAGAACGTGGCCAATATCGAGAAGCTGACCGGCCAGACGATCGCGCGGCTGGAGGTGGCCAAGCCCGCCAAGGCTGAGAAGCCGCGCCGGCCCGAGCGCACCGAGCCGGTTCGCGAGGAGCGGGTCAAGCCGCCGCGCGCCGACACGCGCGCGCCCCGATCGCGCACGCCCGAGCCCGAGCCTGCCGACGACGGCTGGAACGGCCCGGTGCCCGACTTCCTGAGCGTCGCCATCCCGGTGTGAGCGATGGCGGTACGCGACAATCCTTCCGAGAATCGGTTCGAACTCACCGTCGAGGGACAGACCGCGATCGCCGCCTACCGCCGCGAGGGCGATCGGATCGTCTTCACCCACACGATCGTGCCGCGCGAGCTCGAAGGCCAAGGCATCGGCACGCGGCTGATCGAGGGCGCGCTGGCACAGGTCCGCGGTGAGGGGCTGACGGTGGTGCCGCAATGCGCGTTCGTCGCGGCGTACCTGCGGAAGCATCCGGAGGCGGCGGAGATTGCGGCGGCTTAACTGTTCAATCCCCGTTCGTGCTGAGCGTAGTCGAAGCACAAGCGCGAACGTCGCCACATGCCCTTCGACTTCGCTCAGGGCGAACGAATGTTGGTGATCCGCTCTCCCCAGCCCTACTCCGCCGCCAGCGCCTCGTCCCGCTCCTGCGCCTGCCGCGCCCACATCTCCGCATAGAGCCCACCGCGCCGGAGCAGTTCGCCATGCGTGCCGCTCTCGCGCACCTGTCCCGCCTCCAGGACCACGATCCGGTCCGCATCCACCACTGTCGACAGGCGGTGCGCGATGACGATGGTGGTGCGCCCGCGCCCCACGTCGCGCAAAGTATCGAGGATCTCTCCCTCCGTCCGACTGTCGAGCGCGCTGGTCGCCTCGTCCAGGATCAGGAGCGGCGGGTCCTTGAGCAGGGTGCGCGCGATCGCCACGCGCTGCTTCTCCCCGCCCGACAGCTTCAGGCCCCGCTCGCCGACGCGCGTCGCATAGCCGTCCGGCTGCCGCTCGATGAACTCCGCGATCGCCGCGCCCTCGGCGGCGCGGACGATCTCGGCGTCGCTCGCACCCTCTCGGCCATAGCCGATATTGTAGCCGATCGTGTCGTTGAACAGCACCGTGTCCTGCGGGACGATGCCGATAGCGGCGCGCAGCGAATCCTGCGTCACCCGCGCGATGTCCTGCCCGTCGATGGTGATCCGGCCCTCGTTCAGATCGTAGAAGCGATAGAGCAGCCGCGCGATCGTCGACTTGCCCGCGCCTGACGGCCCGACGATCGCCAGCGTCGATCCCGCCGGCACGTCGAGGTCGATGCCGCGCAGGATCTCGCGCTCGGGATCGTAACCGAAACGCACGCCCTCGAACCGCAGGTGCGCCGCGCCGACGCTCAGCGGCCGCGCGCCCGGCGCATCCACCACCTCGCTCGGCGTATCGACCAGGTCGAACATCGCGCCCATGTCGAGCACGCCCTGGCGGATGGTGCGATAGACCATGCCGAGCAGGTCGAGCGGGCGGAACAGCTGCGACAGCAAGGTCGAGACCAGCACCACGTCACCCGCCGAGAAGCGGCCTTGCGACCAGCCCCAGGCGACCCAGGCCATGCCGGCGCCCATCATCAGGTTGGTGATCAGCGCCTGGCCGATGTTGAGCCACGCGAGGCTGTTCTCGCTCTTGGTCGCCGCCTGCGCATAGGCCGCCATCGCCGCCTCGTAGCGGCGGCCCTCGCGCTCCTCCGCGCCGAAATACTTCACCGTCTCGAAGTTGAGCAGCGAATCGACCGCATGCGCCACCGCGCCGGTGTCGAGGTCGTTCATCCGCTCGCGCAGCGCGTTGCGCCAGTCGGTCACCGTGCGTGTGAACCAGATGTAGACCGTCACCATCGCCAGCGTCGCCGCGACCAGCGGCCAGCCGAACCGCGTCCAGAAGATGCCGATCACCAGCGCCAGTTCCAGGATGGTCGGCGCGATGTTGAACAGGATGAAATAGAGCATCGTGTCGATGCTCTTGGTACCCCGCTCCACCACCTTGGTGACCGCACCGGTGCGCCGTTCAAGGTGGAAGCGCAGCGACAGGCGGTGAAGGTGGCGGAACACCTGGCTCGCCAGCCGCCGCGTCGCCTCCTGCCCCACGCTCTCGAACACGGTGTTGCGCAGGTTGTCGAACAAAGTGGTGCCGAAGCGCGCGGCGGCATAGCCGAGCACCAGCAGGATCGCGAGCGTCGCCAGCGAGCGGTCGCCACCCGCCCCTGCCGGAGTCATCGCATCCACCGCGCCCTGCAACGCGAACGGCGTGGCGAACACCTGCACCAGCTTCGACGACACCACCAGCGCCATCGCCAGCACCACACGCGCGCGGGTGCCCGGCGCGTCGGCGGGCCAGAGATAGGGCAGGAAGCGGCGCAGCGTCGGCAGCAGGGGCCGCTCGACGCTCCGCACGGTCGGATCGGCAGGAGACATTGCGTCTTATGTCGAGACGCGGGCGGCGCGAATCAATGGCAGCTCACGCGGCCTTGACCAGCCACCCCTCGCCCCGCAGCCGCTCCAGATCGGGATGCGTGTGGTATCGCTCCAGCCGCTCGGGCAGGATGCCGCCGATCACGCCGAACCATTGCCCCGCCGGCGGCTCGGGCAGCGCGAGCCGCGCGGGATCGTCCATGTTGGCGTAATAGCCGAACCATTCCTCCTCCAGGAAGAACACCTGCGGCGGCAGGTTCGGGAACAGCCGGTCGCCCAGCCCGATCAGGCTGGGGCGGCAGCGCGCGAACTTGGTGCGGTCGCGCGGGTCGAGGTCCATGCCCCAGAAGATGCCGGGATTGGCGCGGATCAGCACGTCGCCGGTCAGCATCGCGAGATCGGCCATGAAGCTCAGCACGATCACGTCACCGCTGCGGGGCGAAAGCTCCCAGGCATCGCGCTTGGCCAGGTCGGCGCGGTAGAGCGGCGGCAGTTCGGCGAGCAGCACCGGGTGCAGGCAACGCACGAACGCCGCGGCATCGGCATAGGCTTGGTCAACGTCGCAGCCGAGCGCCGCCAGCACCGGCCGCAGCGCCGCGATCCGCACCGGCACCGCATCCCGATACGCCTCGAAATTCGCGCGCGCCTGCTCGGGCGACAGCACCGGACCGGGGCTGTCGGGCAGCTTGAGGACATGCCCCAGGTGCGGCGGCGCCCAGGCGGGATAATCCGCCAACAACGCCGTCAGCCGCCCTTCCGCCTTCTTCCTGCCGAAGCCGAACATGGCCTAGGGCTTAGAACCAGCTGCGCACCCAGTCGACCGCCTTCTCGCCGACGCCGCTGCCGACGATGCCACCCACCGCCGCACCGACCACGCCGCCCACGACCGTGCCGACCGGCCCGCCCAGCGAGCCGATCGCGGCGCCGGCCTGCGCGCCGCCCCAGGCGCCCGCGGCACCGCCGACCAGGCTCCCGGTCGCGCGCTGCGTGTTCTCACCGAAGGTGCCGCCGTCCTTCTGCACCGCCTGGCCGATCTGCACCGCATCGACCACCACGCCGACCGGGCGGGCGACCTTGCCGACGCCCTCGGCAACCGCGCCGATGTTGCGGATGCTGACGTTCTCGGCGATCCGCTCGCCATCCTTGGCGACCTGCGCGAGATTGCCCTTGGGCCCGCGGCTCGCCGCTGCCGGGCCGGACTTCGATTCGATCTCGACGCGGACATTGTCCTCCGGCCGCGCGCCAGCCCGCGTGGCGGTGATGTCGACATGCCGCTCGCCCAGCGAGGTCTGGCGGACGATGGTGCCGTCCTTCTCGTTGAGCACGTTGGAATAGCGCGGGTCCTGGCGCAGCTGATCGGCGATCTGGTCGCGCGCGGCATGGCCGTTGTGCGTCTTGGAGGCGGAGGTGTTGACCGGATTGCCGTTCGCCGGCGGCGGGTTGACCGCGAAATCGTGGCGGATGCCGGCCTGGTCCATCGCCCGTTCCAGCGGGCCGGAGAAGCCGGACTTGCCGTTCACCGGGCTCTGGGTGGAGCGCCACTGCACCTCCAGGATCGGATTGTCGCGCAGCACGCGGCGCCCGCCGACATCGGCGCCAATGCCCGGCGTGGTCGCCGAATAGGTGGTGCCCTGGTCCTCCGCGGCCTGCATCGCCTTGGTGGTGTCCTGGTGGAAGCGCGACAGGTCGCCCGCGCTTAGCTGGCCTTCGATCGCGGCATACGCGTCCGACGCCTTTTCGGGCGAGACGCGCGCGGCATCGGCGACCTGCTGGCCCAGCGCCTCGGTATCAACCCGCCCGGTCTTGGGGTCGGTCGCGGCGGCAACGATGTCGCGCGCGGGCTCGACGGGCGGGTTGGACTGAAGCGAGGAGACCCTGCTGGTCTGCGTTCCGCTGTCGACGGCCAGGCTCATGCATCACCTTTTGGGTTGTTGCGATGCTTTGCTTGTACCGGACCCGCGCCGGGGAGGCGCTAATCGGAACGACTACGATCAGGGGCCGCGCCCGACCGATCTGCGACAAAAGTAAAGCTCGCTCCGGCGCTCGGCCGGAACATCCCGGCGCAGACCCGCGTTCAAAACCCCGACCGGAGCGGAGTTGAGTTATGGGTCCCGTCTTCTACGTCCTCGCGATCATGGGCTGCGGCGACGGCCAGACGCAGTGCGAACCCGCGCGCGTCGAGGCGCAGCGTTTCTCCACTGCGGCGCAATGCCAGGCGGCGCTGCCGAGCGTGCTCGCCCGGCATACCGATATCGACTATCCGGTGGTCACCGGCGCCTGCCGCGCCTCGGGGCTCCAGATGGCGGCCGAGAAGCGGAGCGGCTCGCGGGGCTGATTTTAGCGCGGCCGGACCCACAGCTCCGGATCGCGCGGCGCCTCCGGATACAGCCGCTCCCGCCCCCCCGCCTGCCATCCCGCCCACGCGATGTGGCGCAGCTTATGCGCGGCGCTCACCGTGACGCGATGATCCCAGGCGTGGTCGCCCCGCGCCGCCACCTCGCGCCCGATCTCGCCATAGATGCCCGCGGCGGACAGCACCGCCCAGGCGGATCGGAACGGCAGCGCCGGCGTGCCGGCCCTTGCGCTCGCCTCGAATGCCGCCGCCTGCGTCGCCAGTCGCCGCGCCAGCACGGTCAGCCGCGACCGGAACGGCGGCTTCATGTGCTGGCCCGGCGGCATGTCCATCTCCACCAGCCACTCGACCGGCAGGTAGCAGCGGCCCACCCGGTCATCCTCCTCGACGTCGCGGGCGATATTGGAAAGCTGGAAGGCGAGGCCCAGGTCGCACGCCCGGTCCAGCGTCGCCTCATCGTCAGGCGCCACGCCCATCGCGATCGCCATCATGCAGCCGACGCTGCCCGCGACATGGTAGCAGTAACGGTACAGGTCCGCCTCGCTGCGCGGTCGCCACTCCTCCGCATCGAGCGCGAAGCCCGCGATCAGGTCGCGCGGGTAGCGCGCCGGCATGCCGGTCTCGACGACGAACCGGCGCAGCGCCTCGAACGGCATCTCGCCGGTCGGCTCGCCCGCCAGCGCACGCTCGGTCAGCTCGGCGGCGCGTGCCACCCGTGCCTCCGCATCCGCGACCGCCGTCATGCCGTGGCCATGGTCCTGCCCGTCGACGATGTCGTCGCACGCCCGGCACCAAGCATAGAGCAGCCACGCCCGCTCGCGCGTTTCGCGGTCGAACAGGCGCGAAGCGGCGGCGAAGCTCTTCGATCCGCGCGCGATCGAGCGGCGTGCGGCCTCCACGAGAGCGGCGCGATCCGCATCATGGGCGGGCTTTGAAGCGGAGGGCATGCCTCCGCCCTAACGCGCCGTCACGGCCGCGTCACCTCACCGGTCGGGATAGCCTAGGTCGAGCTTGAACGTGCCGTCGGGCGACAGGATGAAGGTGCAGCGCGACCAGGGCGCCTGCCCCGCCGCGGCGCTCTTCTCGCGCAGGTCGCGCAGCGCGCGGCCGATCGTGGCGGCCTTGGGCGCGGCGGGTGTGAACCAATGCTCGGCCCCGTCCGCATCGACATAGTCATATTCGCTGGTGCTCAGCGAATCCGCTTCGATCTCGGTAGTCACCTTGGCCTGGGTCCAGCCGGCGGGGGCGCTTTCCGCCAATGCCTCGGCGACCGTGCGATAGTGCGTGTCCGCCCCGTCGATCACTTCTTGCCTCCGGCGACATTGTCGAATTCCGCCACCGTCGGGCGCCCGCCATCGATCCGATAGGTGATGACGAACTGGTCCGGCCGCTGGCTATCGCCATCGCCATAGACCACCTCCACCTTGGCCTCCACCGATTTGCCGTCCTTCAGCGCGTCGGCCATGCGGTTTTCCACCGTCTTCCAGGCGCCGGTGTTGAGGTTGCCGTTCATCGGCACCAGATTCAGCCGGTCGCCCGGTCCGTTGAAGATCGAGGCGATCAGGTGCCCGCCCTGGTCATCGGGCAGGCGATCCTCGCGTCCGGAGACCTGCTGCTGATAGCCGTTGCGCTCGGCGGTCTGGAGGTCGAGCGTGCCCTCGACACTGGTGACGCGGCCCTGCCCGTCGGTGGCATAGTGATAGCCGTTGACGATGTAATCGGCGTCCGGCTTCAACTCGCGCGCGTTGAGTTCCTCGGGCCAGTCACCCTTGCTGCCCGCGTCCATCACGATCCGCTCGCGCCCGCCGCTATCGAGCTGCCGCTCGATCTCCGCCGCGACCTCGCCCGGCGCATCGGTGCCGATCCGCGCCGCCACCGCCTCAAACGTCTGGCGGTGGACCGAGCCCGCCGGCTGGTCGCCCCAGCGGGCGATTGCGGGCGCACCGGCGGGTTCGCCAGCGGCGGTCACGTCGAACACCCGCCCCTCGATCACCTTGGCGCGACCGGCGGCGACATCGCCCTGCTGGACGCTCGACAGAGCGGGTGGCGGCGGTGGCCCGCCGGCACGGCCGGCGGCGGAAACGGACTGGACGGCGGCAACGGTCATGACGGCAACTCCCGTGCGGGTCGCCAGCCTTATGCCGGATCGGAATACGTCGGGTCGTTAGTCGGAGTGACTAGGCCCAGCCTCAGCCTACACCATCCTCCGTTCGCCCTGAGCGAAGTCGAAGCCTGTCCTGAGCGCCTGCCCTGGCAGGCAGTCGAAGGGAGCAAGCGATTCGTTCGCCAAAGTGCTTCGACTTCGCCCAGCACGAACGGACAGTAGTGACTCTAGAGATCCCCCGCCGCCATCCGCACGATCGGCACCGCCGGGCGATGCGCCGCCATCGCGTCGAGCAGCCCCGGCAACGTGTCCGCGACGATCAGCAGCTCGCGATGCTGCGGCCGGACGAAGCCCACCGCCGCCATCCGGTCCCACATCGCCACCAGCGGATCATAAAAGCCGCGATCGTTGAGCAGCCCCACCGGATCGGCGTGATAGCCCAGCTGCGCCCAGCTCAGTGCTTCCCACAATTCGTCCATCGTCCCGGTGCCGCCCGGCAGCGTCACGAACCCGTCGGCAAGGTCGGTGAACAGCCGCTTGCGCGCGTGCATGCCGTCGACGACGTGCAGCTCGGTCAACCCGCGATGCGCCACCTCTGCATCGACCAGCGCCTGCGGGATCACGCCGATCACCTCCCCGCCCGCCGCCAGCGCGCCGTTCGCGATCGCGCCCATCAGCCCCAGCCGCCCGCCGCCATAAACAACGCCGATCCCGCGCTCGGCCAGCGTCCGCCCGGTCTCCCGCGCCAGCTCCAGATAGCGCGGGTCCGCCGGCGTCGCCGACCCGCAATAAACCGCCAGCCGGTTCACGCGCGCTCCAGCATCAGCCGCGCGGTCGCCTTGGCGCTGCCGACGACGCCGGGGATGCCCGCGCCCGGATGCGTGCCCGCGCCGACGAAATACAGGTTGGGAATCGCGTCGTCGCGGTTGTGGACGCGGAAATAGGCGCTCTGGGTGAGCACCGGCTCCAGGCTGAAGGCACTGCCGAGATGCGCGTTGAGGTCCCGGCCGAAATCGGCGGGGGTGTAGCTGAACTTGGTCACGATCCGCTCGTGGATGTCGGGGATCAGCCGCCGGCCGACCTCGTCGAGGATGCGCTTCTCCAGGATCGGTGCCACCCGCCCCCAATCCTCCGGGAACTTGCCCATGTGCGGCACCGGGGCGAGCGCGTAGAAGGTGCTCATCCCTTCGGGCGCCAGGCTCGGGTCGGTGACGGTCGGATGATGGAGGTAGAGCGAGAAGTCCTCGCTCAGCACGCCATGCGAATAGATGTCGTCCAGCAGGCCTTTGTAGCGCGGGCCGAACAGGATCATGTGGTGCGGGATGCCCGGCCAGGTGCCCCTGATCCCGAAATGGACCACGAACAGCGACGGCGAGAAGCGCTTGCGCTCCAGCTTGTCGGCGGTGCGCTGCGCCGCGCGCGAGCCGGAGAGGAGGTCGCGATAGGTGTGGACGATGTCGCCATTGGCGGCGAGCATGTCGCACGCGCCCTGCCAGCCGCTCTGCGTCACCACCCCGGTCACCCGGTCGCCCACGGTGGTGATCTCCGCCACCGGGTCGCCCAGCCGGATCGTGCCGCCCAGCCGCTCGAACAGCGCCACCAGCCCCGCGATCAGCCGGTTGGTGCCGCCGCGCGCGAACCACACGCCGCCGTCGCGCTCGAGTTTGTGGATTAGCGCGTATATCGCGCTGGTGGTCATCGGGTTGCCGCCGACCAGCAGGGTGTGAAAGCTCAGCGCCTCACGCAATTTCTCGTTGCGCACGAAGCTCGACACGATCGAATAGACCGAGCGCCACGCCTGGTATTTGGCGAGTGCCGGCGCCGCCTTCACCATCGACGCGAAGTCGAGGAAGGCGACATGGCCCAATTTCTCATAGCCTTCGTGGAACACGCCGGCCGAATATTCGAGGAACTTGCCGTAGCCCGCTACATCGGCGGGATCGAGCCTGGCGATCTGCTCGCGCAGCACCTTGTCGTCGTTGGTATAGTCGAAATTGGTGCCATCGGCCCAGTTGAGCCGATAGAAGGGCTGCACCGGCTCCAGCTGCACGTCCGCCGCCATGGGCGAGTTGGACAGCGCCCACAATTCCTCCAGACACGCCGGATCGGTGATCACCGTCGGCCCGGCATCGAAGGTGAAACCGTCCCGCTCCCAATAATAGGCGCGCCCGCCCGGCTTGTCGCGCGCCTCGACGATCGTCGTCGTCACCCCCGCCGATTGCAGCCGGATCGCGAGCGCCAGCCCGCCGAACCCGGCCCCCACCACGATCGCGCGGCTCATTTCACATTCCTCAGGGCACGGAACGCCCGCCCGATCGGCACCGGCGGCCGGCCCGCCAGTACCCGGATCTTGTCCGCCCGCGTCGACCGCGCGGCATAGAAGCGCCCGATCAGCCCAGGCCGCAGCCGGTAGAAGCGCTCCAGCACCTTGTAGCGCGCCTCGGGCGCGGCGGCGCGGAACAGCATCGCGTCGAGCATGCGGTAGAATTTGCGGTCGTCCCACGCCGCCCGCGCGTGATCGTGGGTCAAATCGTGCAGCGCCGCGCCGGACAGGTCGGGTGCCTCGGCGATCTTCACCGCCAGCCGCACCGCATCGGGCAGCGAATAGCCGGTGGTCGGGTGGAACAACCCCGCCCGCGCGCCCGCCTTGGCGACCCGCGCACCGCCCGCGCGCCAATAGCCCTCGAAATCACCGCCGATCACCACCGGCAGCGCGCCGCGTTCGCTGCGCAGGTCGTTCGCGCCCGCCGGCACGTGCCAGCCGCGCGCCTCGGCATAGACGTCGATCCGCCGGTTGAGCGCGCCGATGTTGAGGTCCGGCTTGTCCGAATAATAAGTGTCCTCCACGAACACCCGCGTCGGCGAGAAGGGCAGACAATAGACGAAGCGATAGCCGTCATGCTGCGCCACCGTCGCGTCCATCACCAGCGGCCGCTCCAGCCGGTGCCCATCAGGCACCTCGATCTCGCGGCCGACGAACTTCTGCCAGCCGAGCTCCAGCATCGACATGTCCGCGGGCCCGCGCGCGTCGATCACGCCGCGCGCCTCGATCCGGTCGCCGTCCGCCATCACCACCGCGGTGGCGCTCGCCGCCGAGACCTTGCGGCCGGAGACGATCGCCTCGGGCGGCAGCATCCGCCGCACCACCGCGTCCAGCCGCTCCGATTCGATCGAGTAATAGGGCTGGCGCAGCACCCGCCGGTGCGCGGGGAAGGCCACCTCATATTCAGGCCAGGCATGGCAGACGAGCGGCGTCAGCAGCCAGCGGTCGTCCCTGGCCACGTCGGCGTCGAAGAACGACCACACGTGATTGCCGCCGAGCGTCTCGCCCGCCTCGATCAGTCGGAGTGACAGCTCGGGCCGGCGCTGGTGCAGCGCCAGCGCGATCAGGCTGCCCGCCAGCCCGCCGCCGACGATCGCAAGGTCGCAGGAGATCGTCGCCGCCATCCCCCGCGGCCTAGCGGGTCGCCACGCGAAGGCAAAGCCCTAGCGAGACTCGTGTCCCGGTTCGGGCGTGTCCGCGGTGGCGCGGTTCTGCGCTTCCTCGGTGGCGTGCGCGTCGCCGCTGTCGACCCCCGTGTCGACCGGGCTGTTGGCGGTCGCGCCCGCCCCGGTCGCCACGGGATCGCCGCCCTCGCCTTCCCCGATCAGCGTGCCGCCGCCAGGCGTCTCGTCGGTGTTGGTGTCGGCGATCACCCCCGCGGCGGAGTCACGCTCGCGCTCCTCGATCGCGTCGGGGGCGTTGCTGGGATTGGTGTCGGGCATCCGGAACTCTCCTTTGCACGCCAGAACGCGCCGCTTCCGCCCCGGCTCCCGAGCCGGTAAGGCCGGCGGCATGACGGTCGCCCTCGCCATTGCCCTGTCCGCGCTCGCGATGACCGTGATCGTCGGCGTCCGCTACCTGCTCGCCAGCGGCGGCTTCGCGCTGGCCACCCGCGCGCGTCACCCCGGTCTCTACGCCGGCCTCGACACCCAGGTCCGCCGCGAGATCGCCTGGAGCCTCGCCTCCGCCGCGATCTACGGCATTCCCGCCGGCATCGTCGCCTGGGGCTGGCGCGAACATGGCTGGACGCGGATCTACGAGGACGTCCACGCTTATCCGCTCTGGTACCTGCCCGTCTCGGTGCTTCTGTACATGGTTGCGCACGACACGTGGTTCTATTGGACGCATCGCTGGATGCACCGGCCGGGGCCGTTCAAGCTTGCCCATGCGGTTCATCACGCCAGTCGTCCGCCCACCGCTTGGGCGGCGATGGCGTTTCACCCGATCGAGGCGCTGACCGGCGCTGTGGTAATTCCGCTACTGGTCATCGTCATTCCGATCCACGTCGCCGCACTCGGTCTGGTGCTGACGATCATGACGGTTATGGGTGTCACCAACCACATGGGGTGGGAGGTGTTTCCGCGTTGGGTGTGGGCGGGCCGGCTGGGGGGCTGGCTGATCACCGCCAGCCATCACCAGAAGCACCACGAGCGATACGGGTGCAATTATGGCCTCTATTTCCGCTTCTGGGACCGTGTCTGCGGCACGGACGACGGCATTGGCGATTTCGCGCGCGCGCATGAGCAGGCGCGCCGCCGCAGCGTGCGCGCTGTTCGTTAGCCTGGGCGCCGCCGCGCCGGTCGCCTCGCTGGAAATCGGTATTGACGCGGCGCGCTCGGCCGAGGGCTTCTTCAAGCTCTGCCTCACTGCCGATCCGGACAACTTCCCGCGCTGCCACGACGATGCGCTGGCGATCCGCCGCTCGGTGCCCGCCACCACCCGCGTGATCCGCTACGAGGGCCTCCCCGCAGGCACCTATGCCGCGGCGGTGATCCACGACGAGAACGGCAACCGAAAGCTGGACACGCTCGCCGGCATTCCGCGCGAGGGCTATGGCTTTTCGCGCAACGCGCCGGTCAAGTTCGGCCCGCCCAAGTTCACGGCAGCCCGCTTCGCGCTGGCCGGTGATGCAAATGCGCAACAGATCAGGATGCGCTACATCTTCTAAGCTGCTGGACGGGAGCCAAGGAACCCGTCAAGTGTTTCGCGGCTGCAACCAAACCGGAGCCTCTGCCTTGCGCGCGCTTTCCTTCCTTCTCCTCGGCGCCGCGGCGCTGGCCACGCCCGCGTTCGCGCAGGACAGCAACTCCGCCGCCACCCCGCCGGTCTCGCCCGATGTCGAGATCGGCGGCGATTCGATCACCGTCGGCATCGGCGTCGCCACTGTGCCCGATTACGAAGGCTCGAACGACAACCGTATCGTGCCCGTGCCGGCGGCGCGCGGCAGCATCTCGGGCTATTCCTTCTCCACCCGCGGCCCGCGCCTGTTTGTGGATCTCGTCAAGAACGAGCCGGGGCCGACGTGGGACTATCAGCTCGGCCCGGTCGTGTCGCTGAACTTCAACCGCGTCGGCGACGTGGATGACGAGCGTGTGCAACTGCTCGGCAAGAAGAAGGTCGCGCTGGAGCTTGGTGGGTACATCGGCATTGGCAAGACCGGCGTGCTGACCAGCGACTATGACAAGCTCTCCGCCAGCGTCGCTTATTACCATGACGTCAGCAACATTCACGAAAGCTACGTCATCACGCCGCAGATCGACTATGGCACGCCCCTCAGCCGCAAGGCCTATGTCGGTTTGTCCGGCAGCTTCTCCTATGTCGGCAGCGGCTATGCCGACACATATTTCGGCGTGACCGCACCGCAGGCGACCCGCTCGGGCCTCACCCGCTACAATCCCGATGCGGGCTGGAAGAACTGGTCGCTCTCCGCGTTGGGCAATTATGCGATCACCGGCGACCTGCTCGGCGGCTTCTCGATTGTCGGCGGCGTCAGCTATTCGCGCCTGCTCGGCGATTTCAAGCGCTCGCCACTGGTGTTCACCGCGGGCGACCGCGACCAGTGGTTCGGCGCGGTCGGCATCGCCTACACCTTCTGAAGGCCGGCTTCTTGCAGCGCGTCGCCGCCCGTATACCACGGCGCGGCGGCGCCTCGCATTTTTGGGCTCGCAACCCACCCCCATCGCGGCGTATCTGGCCTCGGCCACCCGGCCTTGTAGAGGACCCGCATGACAGACCGCGAAGCCACCATCGACGCGCCGGACGCACTCCCGCGCCAGCTTGAGGACCAGCCTTCGCGACGTGCGCTGTTCACCGCCGTGCTGGGCACCGCCGCGGCGGGTGTCGGTGCCTTCGCCATCGCCGGCTCCGCCAACGCGCAGACCGTTACCGAAGCGGACCTGCTCAACTTCCTGCTCAACATCGAATATCTCCAGGCGAATTATTTCGCCTTTGCAGTGAACGGGGCCGCGATCGCCACGGGCTCCACGTCCGGCACCGGCACGGTGGGCACCGCCACCGGCGGGCGCAAGATCACCTTTACCGATGCGGTCGTGGGGCAATATGCGCGCGAGATCGCCGCGGAGGACCTCACCCACGTCACCGTCCTGCGCGCCACCATCGGCAGCACGGCGGTGGCCGCCCAGCCGGCGATCGACCTCGGCACCGGCGCCGCCAGCGCCTTCGGCAGCTTCGCCCAGGCGGCGGGCCTGGTGGCGGCGGGCTCCGGCTTCGACCCCTATGCCTCGGACGAGAACTTCCTTCTCGGCGCGTTCCTGCTCAAGGACGTCAGCGTCACCGCGTACAAGGGCGTCATGCCCCTGCTCACCACCTTCAATAGCCGTCGCCTCGTCGCGGCAATCCTCGGCACCGAGGCGTATCACTCCGCGACGATCCGGTCCGCGCTGTACCGCAAGGGCATTCTCACCCAAACCGGGGCGATCTCGGACGCGCGCGACGTCTACAATGGCGGCACCGATCTCGATCAGGGCATTGCCCCGGTCGATACCGCGCAGGGCCCCGCATCCAACGTCGTCCCGGCGGACGGCGACGGCATCGTCTTCGGCCGCTCGACGGGCCAGGTGCTCAACATCGCCTTCCTCAATCGTGGCGCGGTGGCCAGCGGCGGCTTCTTCCCCTCGGGCCTCAACGGCACCATCAAGACCAGCGCGGCGAACTGAGGACCAGCACATGACCCATTCGGACCCCATCCTCGCCGCGCTCGCCGCGAGTGACCGTCGCCGTGCCGAGCGCCGGCGCTTCCTCCGCCTCGCCGGTGCCGCGGGCGCCACCACCGCCGGCCTCACCCTGCTGTCGGCCTGCGGCGACGACGATGACGATGACGCGACGCCCACCCCCTCGCCCTCGCCGTCCGGCTCCGCCTCGCCCAGCCCCACGCCGAGCCCGACGCCGGATTTCGCGGAACCGGTGATCCTGAACTTCGCGCTCAACCTCGAATATCTCGAAGCCAGCTTCTACGCGCGTGCAGCGCTGGGCACCGACCTGCCCGACGCCCTGCTCGGCGGCGCCGGCACGCCCGGCGCGCTCACCGGCGGACGCCAGGTCAGCTTCACCGACCCGGTCGTCGCGCAATATGCGCGCGAGATCGCCGCGGACGAGATCGCGCACGTCGGCTATCTGCGCCGGGCGCTGGGCAGCGCCGCGATCGCACGCCCGGCGATCAACATCGATGGCGGGGCCACCGGCGCGTTCACCGCCGCGGCGCGTGCCGCCGGCGTGGTCGCGGCGGATGCGACCTTCGATCCCTACGCTTCGGACGAGAACTTCCTGCTCGCGGCCTTCCTGTTCGAGGATGTCGGCGTTTCAGCCTATTATGGCGCCTTCCGCTCGCTGGTGACGCCGGCGCTGGTGGAAGCGGCCGCCGGACTCCAGGCCGCGGAGGCCTATCATGCCGGCATCATCCGCGAGACGCTCTACGCCAAGGGGGTCGCCACAGCGGCGCTGCGCACCAACGCGACCAACATCTCCAACGCGCGCGATCAGCTGGACGGGATCATCGACCTCGACCAGCCGATCACCGGCACCGACGACATCGCTAACGTCACGCCCGCCGACACGGCCGGACTGGTGCTGGAACGGGTGCCGGGACAGGTGCTCAACGTCCTGTTCCTCAATCGCGGACCGGTCACCAGCGGCGGATTCTTCCCCGCCGGGGTCAATGGCACGATCATCACCAGCGGCGACAACGACTGACGACATCCGGGATTAAGCGGGCATCTGGCGGGATGGACTGACACGTCTGTCCCGCCACTGTAAGACTGACTGGGCTATGCAGGGCTCCCGGGGGCATATCCGGAGAAGATGCATGTCCAAGGAGTTCCTGATCAACACCTATGCTGGCCAATGGCAGGACAATCCTGACATCACCCAGCTCAACGATGGCACGGTCGTCGTGGTATGGGACTCGTACATCACCGAGAATGATCTCGACACCTATTACATCGCGGCGCAGCATTTCACTGCCGATGGTAAGAGGATCGGCAGCGAGAAGGTCCTTGCCGCCTTTGATGGCGGCCAATCGACCCATGCAAGCGTCACCGCGTTGAAGGATGGCGGCTATGCGGTCGCGTGGCAGACCGCGGTCGGCGAATCGATCCTCGACCAGACCGACGTCTACACCAAGACCTTCGATGCCGACGGCACCGCGCGCGGCGCCGCGGTTCGCGCCCACGGGTCCAATGGCGAAGACCAATATGCCCCCAGCATCGCCGCGACCGCCAACGGCGGCTACACGCTGACCTGGTCCAGCTATGTCGCCAACAGCGGCAAGAAGCTGGCTTGGGACGAGATCTATACCCGCACCTTCGACGCGGACGGCGAGGCGGTTTCCGCGATCAAGCACGTCAATCAGGTGATCAAGTACGACCAGCACAACAGCCGAGCGACGACGCTGTCGAACGGCAACGTCCTGCTTACCTGGGAATCGGAATATGCCGGCAACATGAACCCCAGTGGGGTCGAGTCGGATGCGGTGCGCGCGCGCATCTATTCCGCGCGTGGCAAGGCGCTGTCGGGCGAGTTCTTGCTGGTCGGCGAGAATGACGGCATGAACGAGGGGATCGGCCTGACCGACAGCTCGGTCGATGTCGCCGCGTTTGACAATGGCCGCTTCGTGGTCAGTTGGTACGAGACCGTGCTCCACGATGATCGCGACACCACCTTCGAGCTTCACGCACAGATCTACAACAACACCGGCGCCAAACTGGGCCAGGAGATTACGGTGCGGGCCGGCACTGTGGGAATCCCCAGCGACAGCTCGATCACGGTACTGGACGACGGTGGCTTTGTCGTCGCCTGGGACGCGTTCGGTCCCAAGACCTACGCCTTCGAGGAGATTTGGGCGCGCGTCTATGATGCGAACGGCAATCCGCTGGGTGCGAAGTTCAAGGTCAACGCACCCTCGGGTCGGTCCGTGCAGGAAAACCCCGAAGTTCAGGCGCTGGAGGGCGGCGGCTTCTGGGTGGTCTACCAGTCCGAGTTTCTTGATGGCGACGACGAGGCGATCGCCGGCCGCATCTACGATCAGGGCAGCTTCGGCGCGGACTTGGAGGCGATGCGCCACACCGGCGACTATCGCGCGCTCGCCGGCGACGATGCGATCACCGGCACTGCGGGCGCAGACCGTATCCATCTCGGCCGCGGCGCGGACGTGGCGGAGGGCGGCGCGGGCGACGACATCCTGATCGGCGGCTGGGGCGCGGACCGGCTTGCGGGCGGAGCTGGCGCCGACCTTTTCGTCTTCGCGGCCGAGCACAGCCGCGCCGACTCGGCCGACGTGCTGCTGGACTTCGAAAGCGGCAGTGACCGGATCGACCTGTCGCGCATCGCCCGTGCCGGCACCGATTTCGCCTGGATCGGCGACGCCGCCTTCACCGGCACCGCCGGCGAACTCCGCTTCGCCGCCGGCGAACTCTCGGCCGACCTCGACGGCGACCAACTGGCCGACCTGCTGATCCGGGTTTCCGGTGACCCGGTCCTCCAGGCGGACCTGATCCTCTGACGCAAGGTGGCGGGCGGTTTACTTCCGCCCGCCACCTGCTACGCTCCACGCCATCCCCGGGGGACCGCTTTGTCGCGGTTGAGAGGATGGCCGCAGCCATCGACCCGCCGAACCTGATCCGGCTGACACCGGCGTAGGGAGTGGAAGCGGCGTCCGCCCGGTCTCCGTCCCGCTCCCCCCAGAGGAGTGAAGACGAATGGCCGACATCGAAGCCCCCACCCACATCGGCGTCACCACCGGCCCGATCCGCGGTTCCCGCAAGATCCACGTCGGGCCGCTGAACGTGGCGATGCGCGCGATCGACCTCGATCCCTCCTCGGGCGAGCCGCCGCTCAACGTCTACGACACCTCCGGCCCCTATTCAGACCCGAACGTCCGCATCGACATTCAGACCGGCCTCCCTCTCCTCCGCCGCCCGTGGATCGAGGCGCGCGGCGACATCGAAAGCTACCATGCCCGCGAGGTCCGCCCCGAGGATAATGGGCAGCTCGGCCCCGATCGCTCCGGCGGCGTCCCGCGCTATCCCAATGCGGTGAAGCGCCCGCTGCGCGCCAAGCCCGGCCAGAACGTCAGCCAGATGCACTATGCCCGCCGCGGCATCATCACCCCCGAGATGGAATATGTCGCCACCCGCGAGAATCTCGGCCGCGAGATGGCGCGCGAGTACCAGCGCGACGGCGAGAGCTTCGGCGCCGCCATCCCCGATTACGTCACCCCCGAGTTCGTCCGCGACGAAGTGGCGCGCGGCCGCGCGATCATCCCCAACAACGTCAATCACCCCGAATCCGAGCCGATGGCGATCGGTCGCAACTTCCTGGTCAAGATCAACGCCAACATCGGCAACAGCGCAGTCGCGTCGAACGTCGCCACCGAGGTCGACAAGCTCGTCTGGGCGATCCGCTGGGGCGCGGACACGGTGATGGACCTCTCCACGGGCCGGAACATCCACGACACCCGCGAATGGATCATCCGGAACAGCCCCGTGCCGATCGGCACCGTCCCCATCTATCAGGCGCTGGAGAAGGTCGGCGGCATCGCCGAGGACCTCACCTGGGAAATCTTCCGCGACACCCTGATCGAGCAGGCCGAGCAGGGCGTCGACTATTTCACCATCCACGCCGGCGTCCGCCTGCCCTATGTGCCGCTCACCGCCAGGCGCGTCACCGGCATCGTCAGCCGCGGCGGCTCGATCATGGCGAAATGGTGCCTGGCGCACCACAAGGAGAGCTTCCTCTACGAGCGCTTCGACGAGATCACCGAGATCATGCGCGCCTATGACATCGCCTATTCGCTCGGCGACGGCCTGCGCCCCGGTTCGATCGCCGACGCCAACGACGAGGCGCAGTTCGCCGAACTCTACACCCTGGGCGAGCTCACCCACCGCGCCTGGGCGCAGGACGTCCAGGTGATGATCGAAGGCCCCGGCCACGTGCCGATGCACAAGATCAAGGAGAACATGGAGAAGCAGCTCCAGGTCTGCGGCGAGGCGCCCTTCTACACCTTGGGGCCGCTCACCACCGACATCGCGCCGGGCTACGACCACATCACCAGCGGCATCGGCGCGGCGATGATCGGCTGGTACGGCACCGCCATGCTCTGCTACGTCACCCCCAAGGAGCATTTGGGGCTGCCCGACCGCGACGACGTCAAGACCGGCGTCGTCACCTACAAGCTCGCCGCACACGCCGCCGACCTCGCCAAAGGCCACCCCGCCGCCAAGCTCCGCGACGACGCCCTGAGCCGCGCCCGCTTCGAGTTCCGCTGGCGCGACCAGTTCAACCTGTCGCTCGACCCCGACACCGCCGAGCAATACCACGACCAGACGCTGCCGGCGGAGGGCGCCAAGACCGCGCACTTCTGCTCGATGTGCGGCCCGAAGTTCTGCTCGATGAAGATCACCCAGGAGGTGCGGGAGTTCGCGGCGAAGCAGAATGCGGGCGTGGAGACGTTCCTCGCCCATCCTCCCCGGCACGGGGAGGGGGACCAGCCGCAGGCTGGTGGAGGGGCGCCCACCACGAGCGACACCGCTGCGGAGGCCGGCATGGCGGAGATGAGGGAGCGGTTTAGGGAGACCGGTGGGGAGGTCTACGTCGCCACTTGAGGCACCATGTGTTTACTCCCAGCGATGCCGCTCCCAAGCCAATTGCGAGAACCAGTCTGGCCATGATCGTCTCTTGGCAAGCTTGGGCGCAGGCTCAGCTACTTGCTGAATGGATCTGTTTAGATCCCGAAGTGACCGCTCGAACTTGTCCGGAAAGGTACGGCCAAATTCTTCAAGATAGTCTTTGTCAACTGCCGACAAGGAGTACTGATTCTCCATATCGATTTGGAACACATCTGAAATTTGGCGCCCAAACGTTCTGTAGGTCACCGTTACGTCAAAGGTTACAGGATGGAGATCACGGTCGGTTTTATCATCCAACCACCGAAATGACACACCGAGCGCAAATTTTAGCGGCTTACCCGACGGAAACGACCGAACTCCGTTCTTAAAGAACGGAGCGTCAGTCACGGGAAGATCACGGCCAAGCTGCTGATGCAGGGGCTTGTCAATCTTGACATACAAGTTTTCGGCAGGTGATGAGCCAAGGTTCTCTATTTCAAGGAGAAACAGTTGGCCGCCCTGATTTGTCCCGACCGAAGCTACGACTCGGGCACGAGACGCCTCCCAGACTTGAGCTTCTGCGGCTTTGGCAAGTCTATAAGTAAGCCAAGCGTAAAGCGCCGTAATTAGCAGCACGCCTATTGCAGATACCGCGCTTGCTGCAGACCAGAACGTTCCCCAGTTCACGCCCTACCTCCTCAACATACATCCGACATTACCAGAAGTTTCGGAAGTCTCGGGGACACGGAAGTTTCGGCAGCGGTTCCGGGGACACCATACCCAACTCCCCTCCCCGCAGCGCCCGCAAGCGCCACCCTCACCCCACCCGCAACGCCTCCACCACTCCCGGAAACCGGATCAGCTTCGGATACGTCCCCAGCTCCTCCGCCACGCCATGCCGCACCAGTTCGGCGACGTTGTTCGCGGCCCCCGCATAGGTCACGCCCAGCGCCTCGGCGATGTTCGAGATCGAGCGGACCGGCTGCTCGAACGCCAGATCGATGATGCGGAGCATCAGCGCCGATCGCCGGACCGTCTGGAACCGCTCGCGATAACCGCGCTGGAGATCCTGCAATCGTTCGACGACCGCGATCGTCTCCGCTGCCGAAGCCGCCATCGCTTCGAGAAAGAACGCGATCCACGCCTCCCAGGCGCCGTCCCGCGACACTGCGTACATCAGGTCGATGTACCGATCCTTGTGGCGCTCCAGATACGGGCTCATGTAGAGGAGCGGCTGGGGCAATGTGCCGCGCTGGACGAGTATCAGCGCGATCAGCATGCGCCCGACGCGACCGTTGCCGTCCGCAAAGGGGTGGATCGCCTCGAACTGGTAGTGCGCCAGCGCAGCGTCGATCAGCGGCGACGCAAGGTCCTCGTCGGGGCGGTTCGCAAAGGCGAACAACTGGTCGAGCGCATCGGGCGTTTCGGCAGGTGGTGTCGGGATGAAGCGCGCGGTTTCGATCCGTCCAGTGCCGCCGATCCAGTTCTGGTCGTGCTTGAGCTCGCCTGCCTGCACCGTAGCACCGCGATGCCGCGCCACGCCGGTCAGCAGCCGCCGGTGCGCGTCCCGGATCAGCCGAGTCGAGATCGGCAATGTTTCCAGGCCGGCGATCGCCCCTTCCAGCGCCCGGACGTAATTCAGCACCTCGCGCGTGTCGCTGCGAGTCGCGGCCTCCTCCGCGCCCGCTTCGAGCAGGAACAGGTCGGACAGCGTCGTGTACGTTCCCTCCATGCTCGACGACGACACGGCTTCGCGTCGCTGGAGCGGGCGGATCAGCAGCAGCGGATTGGGCACGGTCCGGCCGATGCCCTTGAGTTCGCCCACCGCCTGGGTCGCACGGGCCAGCTCGGGGAGGAACGCCTCGGCGCTCAGCCGCGCAGGAGGCAGCGGATTGGGCACGAACGCCTTGCGACCGCCGATCGTCGGCGTCAGCCGCCCCGTTTTCGCCGCGCCGAACCCGTTCTTGTCCATGCTACGTTCGTATAAACTCCGGCTGGCACTTTCAACGAAAACGCCGTTTCGTATAAAGTGCCCCCGCCACCTTCAACGTCCGTATAACCCGCGCCGACCCTCAATAATGGTATCGGCACTGCGCCACCTGCAGCACCTGCTCCTCGCCATCTCTCACCACGCGATAGACCAGCCGCTCCCGCCATCCGATCCGCCGCGACCACCATCCCGACAGGTTGCCGCCGAGCGGCTCGGGCTTGCCGAGCCCGCGGAACGGATCGCGCATGCAATCCCGAATGAGCTCGTTGATCTTCACCAGCGTACGGCCATCATCGCCCTGCCATTCGGTATACTGAGCCCAGGCGCGCTCGGTGAAGCTGATCTTCACGGCTCTATAAGGTCGCGTTCGACTCCCCTGCCAGCATCGAATTCGGCGATGCTGTCCAGCAGGTCTTTCGCATTCCGCGGCGACGACAGCAGGTGCAGCGTTTCCTCGATCGAGGCCCATTCGCTGGCGGAGATCAGCACCGCCCCCTCCCCGCGCTGGCGAGTGATCGCAAGCGGGGCCCGATCGGCGACGACCTTGTCGATCATCGCCTTCAAGTTCTCGCGCGCTTCGGAATAGCTGACGGCCTGCATGCCCTCACAATTGGACATAGACCTGTCCAATGTCAACGACAGTTCGGGGACACCATACCCAACGCCTTGCGCCCGATCCGCCGGCTCCACCCCCGCCCCGCTTCCAATGTAGGATTTTCTCTGGTCCATACTGGCCGATGAGCCAGACCGATCTCCGCGCCGCCGCATCCAGCATCGCACCCGCCGCCGATCCGGCCGCGTCCGCCAATGCGCTGGTCGTCCCGCCCGATGCCGCGCCGCCCGCCGAGGCGATGCCTCATGATCCCGCCGACTATCGCTGGGTCCCCGTCCGCCGCCGCCCGCGCTACGACGGCTGGACCGAGGAGAAGCAGCGCCGTTTCATCGAGACGCTGGCGGATACCGGCCTCGTCAATGTCGCGGCCAAAGCGGTCGGCATGACGCGGGCGAGCGCGTATCAGTTGCGCCGCGCCGCGCATGGCGCCGCCTTCGCCCGCGCCTGGGATGCCGCGCGCCACCATGCCGGCGGGCTGATCGAGGACATCGCCTTCGAACGCGCCATCGAGGGCACCGAGCAGGAAGTGCTCGACCGGGACGGCCAGGTGATCGCGACGCGGCTCGTGCATGACAATGGCCTGCTGAAGTTCCTGCTCGGCCGGCTGAAGCCTGATCGCTATGGCCCGGCGCGCGCGTCGGGCGGCGCGCCGCCGGCTCCCGTCGCCCCGCCGGTGCTGGCCGACAGCCTGCGCGAGATGGAACCTGCCCTGCCCGCGCCGCCCGAAGAGCTGCTCGATCCCGAAACGCTTGCCGACGAACTCGAGCTCGCCGACGCCGCCGATGGCGCGCTGCCCCGCCACCTGCGCGAGCAGCGCGCGCCCAGGTCCGCTGCGAGCCTCGCCGCGGAAGCCGTCGCCGCCCGCCACGCGCGCGGCGCCGCCGCGCTGGCCAAACAGGAGGCGGGCGGCGTCCTCACCCCGGCGGAGGACGCGGACGCCTGCTTCCACCTCGATCCGGCAAGCAACACCCGCCCGCCCCCGCGTCGCCGCGAGGGGGCGTGAGGGTGTCAACTTCGTGTCAACTTTCGCGGGCTTGAACAGCAACGATTGCCGGGGTGGCCACCCTTCCCTTCCCGCCCGAAGCCGATACCTTCCGCTTCAAACAGCGGGAGGATACCGGATGACCAGCAACGCGTGGCAAACGATGCTGTGGGCGGCTGCGGCCTATAATCTCTTCATCGGCGGCGGCGGGCTTGTCGCGCGGGGCGCGCCGCGGGACGCGCGGCTGGTCAGCCTGTTCGTCGCGGCGTTCGGGATCGTCTATGCGGTCGCCGCGACCGATCCGATGCGGTTCGCGCCGGTGCTATGGGCGGGGGTGTTCGGCAAGCTGGGCGTGATCGCGCTGATGGCGCCCGCGGTCGCGAAGGGCGAGTTGCCGCGCGCGGTCGGCTGGGTGCTGGCGGGCGATGCGCTGTTCACCGTCGCCTTCCTGTGGCTGCTGCTCGGCGCTCTATTTGCTGGATGAGGCTTCCGACGCCTCCCGCCTCTGCCACACCAGCAGCCGCTCCTCGGCGGAATAGGCGCGGTGCGGCAGGCGGGCGGAGACGCGATAGTCGCGCGCCAGCCAACGGGCGAGCCGCCGCTCCATCGCCGGATTGCGATCGGGCCAGGTGGAATGCGCAACCGTGATCACCGCCGCGGGCCGGCGCGCCATGATCCGGTCGAGCTCCGTTGCCGGATCGACCCCCAGCGACGCCGCCTCCCGACCCGAGCTGAGGTGCGCGGTGAAGACGTAGCGGGAGAGGTGGCAGGCATGGCTCAGCCGGTAATAGGCGACCGGCCCTTCATAGACGAACAGGCACCGCTCGCGCACCGCATCGGGAATCGCGGAGGCGACCTGGGCGGCATAGCCCCGCTCCTTGGCTGCGACCCGCGGGTTGGCGACGGTCGCGTGGAACAGCGGCCAGGCGAGCGTCACCGCGAACAGCGCCGGTCCCCAGCGCCGGATCGCGAACGCCTGCGCCACCGCCGGCGTGCAGGCGAGCAGCAGCGGGATGGCGTAATGGGGATAGAAGCCGCCGATCGCCGCGAAGTCGATCGCGGAGACGGCCATCCAGCCGAGCGTGAAGCGTACGCCATCCGGCAACAGCGTGAAGCGCCTGGTCCACCGCCGCAGGCCGATCAGCGCCAGCACCGTCGCCGGCAGGAACAGGAACCAGCTTTCCCAGAAGCTGCGCACCGCCGCGGCATCGCGCGGGGTGCCCTTGGCCAGGATCGACAGCACGTTGGCCTGCCACCACGCCGCCCCCTGCCCGATCGCCGCATAGGCGCCGAACGCCAGCAGCGTCGGCGCGATACCGAGCAGCGAATAAAGCAAGGCGGTCCGCACCACCGGCCCACCCCGTCGCCATTCGGCCGCGAGCAGCCAAACGCCCAGGAAGGCACCCTGGAACACCGCATTGGTCTTGATC
Source organism: Sphingomonas sp. (assembly GCF_042096255.1). GTDB lineage: Bacteria > Pseudomonadota > Alphaproteobacteria > Sphingomonadales > Sphingomonadaceae > Sphingomonas. Next base: position 70,175 of record NZ_JBELLZ010000006.1, read on the forward strand.
TGGATGGCGAGGCCGATCAGCGCCATCGCCGCCGCACCGCGCCCCCTGAGCGTCAGCAGCGCCGCCCCGGCGACCAGCCCATTGTAGAACACCGGCGTCTGCGTGGTCTCGCCCCACAGCTCGTTCAGCCCGGCGAGGTAGAAGATCCCCGTCATGGTCGCGGGCGGCCAGCCAGTCCAACGCCCCGCGATCGCCGCGACCAGCATCGCCGTCGCCGCCGCAAAGCCGGTCGCGACCAGCTGCGCCGCCAGCACCCCGTCCAGCGGCAGCGCGGCGATGCCCGCGAACAGCGCGAACAGCCCGACCGGCTTGCGATCCCACAGATCGACATAGGGCAGCTCGCCCGCCCACATCCGCTCGCCGACCAGCAGATAGAATTGCTCGTCCAGCCCGGCCAGCGCATTGCCGAACTGGGCGAAGCGCAGCACCAGCGCGGCGATGCAGATCGCCAGCGCCGCGAGCATCGCCGGCCGCACCCGGGCGGGCGCGATCGGCCGCGCCGCCGCTACGTCGATGCCGGAATAGAACACAGGCCGCCCCTCATCGGAGCGGCCTGTGCCGGATCGTGGTTAAGGTCGGCTAAACGCTCAGCCGGCATGCTCCGCGAGCACGGTCAGCCCGCGCGCGTTCACCTCGGCGAAACCGCCGCGGATGGCAATCGCCTCCGGCGCCGCGCCCGACGTGCGCTGGACAAGCAACTCGCCGTCGCGGATCGTCGACATGAAGGGCGCATGCCCCTCCAGCACCCCGAAGTCGCCCTCGGCGCCGGGGACCGTCACCATATAGACCTCCTCCGAGCGGAGGAGCTTTTCCGGCGTGACGAGTTCGAAGTGGAGCGACACTTACGCCTCCTGGGCCAGTTTCTCGGCCTTGGCGACCGCCTCGTCGATGCCGCCGACCATGTAGAAGGCGCTCTCGGGCAGGTGGTCGTACTCGCCGTTCACCACCGCCTTGAAGCTGCGCACCGTGTCTTCCAGCTGGACGAACTTGCCGGGGATGCCGGTGAACACCTCGGCGACGTGGAACGGCTGCGACAGGAAGCGCTGGATCTTGCGGGCGCGCGACACGGTCAGCTTATCCTCCTCGGACAGCTCGTCCATGCCCAGGATCGCGATGATGTCCTGCAGCGACTTGTACTTCTGGAGGATCGACTGGACCGCACGCGCGGTCTCGTAATGCTCCTGGCCGACGACGCGCGGCTCCAGCACGCGGCTGGTCGAGTCGAGCGGATCGACCGCCGGATAGATGCCCAGCTCCGAGATCGCGCGCGAGAGGGTGGTGGTCGCGTCCAGGTGGGCGAAGGAGGTCGCAGGCGCCGGATCGGTCAGGTCGTCCGCGGGAACGTAGATCGCCTGCACCGAGGTGATCGAGCCCTTGTTGGTCGAGGTGATCCGCTCCTGCAGCGCACCCATGTCGGTCGACAGCGTCGGCTGGTAGCCCACCGCCGAGGGGATGCGGCCGAGCAGCGCCGACACTTCCGCGCCCGCCTGGGTGAAGCGGAAGATGTTGTCGACGAAGAACAGCACGTCCTGCCCTTCCTGGTCGCGGAAATATTCCGCGATGGTCAGGCCCGACAGCGCGACGCGGGCGCGGGCGCCCGGCGGCTCGTTCATCTGGCCGAACACCAGCGCGACCTTCGAGCCCTCCGGCGTCGCATTCCCTTCCGCATCCTTGGCGATCACGCCCGCGTCGAGGAACTCGTGGTAGAGGTCATTGCCCTCGCGGGTGCGCTCGCCGACGCCCGCGAACACCGAGACGCCGCCGTGGCCCTTGGCAATGTTGTTGATCAGCTCCTGGATCAGCACGGTCTTACCCACGCCGGCGCCGCCGAACAGGCCGATCTTGCCGCCGCGGGCATAAGGCGCGAGCAGGTCGATCACCTTGATGCCCGTCACCAGGATCGCGCTCTCGGTGGACTGGTCGATGAAGTCCGGCGCCTTGGCGTGGATCGGCGCATGGTGTTGGCTGTTGACCGGCCCGCGCTCGTCGATCGGCTCGCCGACGACGTTGAGGATGCGGCCGAGCGTCGCCGGGCCGACCGGCACGGTGATCTGCGCGCCGGTGTCGGT
>NZ_JBELLZ010000007.1:0-71374 GCF_042096255.1 Sphingomonas sp.
GCCCAGCCCGGAGAAGGTGGAGCGGTCGATGACGATGCGGTGCGGCTCGTCGCTCATCCCCAATATGCCCTCCTGGCTGTCGAGGAACATCGCGTTGCGCACGGTGAGGTCGCCGATCTCCAGCCGGATGCCCGCGCCGTTGCCGTCGGCCACGCGCATGTTGCGGAAGATGATGCCGTCCACCGTCGCCCCGCCCGCGCGCACCACCAGCGCCGCCTTGCCCTCGCAGGTGACGCCGTCGAAGATCACGCTGCCCGGCGTCGCCGCTTTGTAGGTGATCCGCGCCGCCTGCTGGATCGCGCATTGCTGGTAGGTGCCCGGCGCGATGGTGATGGTCGCATCGCGCCCGCGCACCGAATTGAGCGCATCCTGGAGCGAGCCGAACCCCTGACCCGTCTCGGCGACGGTGAAGGGCGCAGCCTCCTGCTGGGCGGCGACGGGTGCGGTGAGCAGCACGGCGAGCAATGGGAGAAGCTGGCGCATGCCGCCTCTTCGGCGCGCCTGGGTGAAGGCGGAAGCGACAAACGCGGTTAACGCGGCAACCTGTCGCAGCAACGGGTTAGCGGGTTGCCGGGCCGTATCTAAGCGGGACAGCTTAGTTTCGGGTTGCAACCCGTGCCCCGCCCCCGCATGACTCATACCCGAGTCTCGAAAAGACGAGCGGAGAGGGAACGATGCAGAGCTACCTGAAGCACTATATCGACGGCGCCTGGGTGGAGAGCGAGGGCGGCAAGACCTATCAGGTCATCGACCCCTCGACGGAACAGCCCTGTACCGAGATCACGCTCGGCACCCCCGCAGACGTCGACAAGGCAGTGGATGCGGCGCGCCGCGCGTTCGAGACCTGGTCGCAGACCTCGCTGGACGAGCGCAAGGCGCTGCTCGGCCGTATCATCGCGGAATATAAGGCGCGCATCCCCGATCTCGCCAAGGCGATCAGCCAGGAGATGGGCGCACCGATGGCGCTCGCCTCCGCCGCGCAGGCGCCGACTGGACTCGCCCATTTCATGACCACGCTGAAGGCGCTGGACGAGTTCACCTTCGAGGAGACGATCGGCAAGGCCAAGGTGGTGCACGAGCCGCTGGGCGTCGTCGCGATGATCACCCCGTGGAACTGGCCGCTTAATCAGATCTGCGCCAAGGTTGCCCCCGCGCTCGCCGCCGGCGACACGATGATCCTCAAGCCCAGCGAGGAAGCGCCCGGCTGCGCGGTGATCCTTGCCGAGATCCTTGACAAGGCAGGCGTGCCCGCGGGCGTGTTCAACCTGGTCAACGGCGACGGACCGGGCGTCGGCGCGGCGCTGTCGAGCCATCGCGGCGTCGACATGGTCAGCTTCACCGGATCGACCCGCGCCGGCATCGCCATCGCCCAGGCGGCGGCGGCGACGGTGAAGCGCGTCCACCAGGAGCTGGGCGGCAAGGCACCCAATCTGGTGCTGGAGGGCGCCGACCTCGGCACGGTGCTGCCGCCGACCGTGGCTGGCGTGCTCGCCAACTCGGGCCAGAGCTGCATCGCGCCCACCCGCCTGCTCGTCCACAAGAGCCAGGTCGCTGACGCGATCCAGGTGGTGAAGTCGATGATGGAGGCGACCCCGGTCGGCGATCCGGCGGAGGTCGGCGCGCATATCGGTCCGGTGGTTAACAAGGCACAGTTCGAGAAGATCCAGGGCCTGATCCAGTCGGCGATCGACGAGGGCGCGACTTTGGTGACAGGCGGCGTCGGCCGGCCGGACGGGCGCAACGCCGGCTTCTACATCAAGCCCACTCTGTTCGCCGACGTGACCCCGGACATGCGCATCGCGCGCGAGGAGACGTTCGGGCCGGTCGCCACGATCACCGCCTATGACACCGAGGAAGAGGCGGTGCGGATCGCCAACGACACCGAATACGGCCTGTCCGCTACGGTTTCGGGCGATCCCGAGAAGGCGGCGAAGGTCGCGCCCAGGCTGCGCGCCGGGCTGGTGACGATCAACAACTGGTCGCCCGACATCGCCGCACCGTTTGGCGGCTACAAGCAGTCGGGCAACGGCCGCGAGAACGGCAAGTTCGGCCTCACCGACTTCATGGAAGTGAAGACCGTGGTGGGTCTGCCGGGCTGATACAAACCATCGCTTCTCTTCGTTCGTGCTGAGTAGAGACTGAGCGAATGCGAAGGCTCGTGTCGAAGCAGCGTCGCGCTGCTATGCCGATCCTTCGATACACCACTTCGCTGCGCTCAGTGGTTACTCAGGACGAACGGGGTAGGATAGCAAGATACAATGGGGAGGAAATCATGATCGTCACCGTTCTATATCCGAACCACGAGGGTGCCCGTTTCGACGCGCGCTATTATGCCGATCACCATGCCAAGCTGGCGTCCGAGATCTGGTCGCCTGAAAAGGTGGAACTGATCGAAGGCGTCGGCGGGGCGGCAGGCGGTGCGTCCCCCTATGCGATGGTGGCGCATTTCCACTTCGCCTCGGCAGAGGCACTAGGTGCCGCGATGGCCAATCCGCGCATGGGAGAACTGGCGGCGGACGTGCCGAACTGCACGGACATCACCCCGCAGATCATGATCGGTCGCACCCTCACTTGAGCGGCCACACCGCGATGATCAGCGGGGTGCCGAGCACCAGCACCAGCAGCGACAAGGGCGCACCGAGGCGGGTATAGTCACCGAACTTGTACCCGCCCGGACCCATCACCAAAGTGTTGCACTGGTGGCCGATGGGGGTGAGGAAGTCGCACCCCGCCCCCACCGCGGTCGCCATCAGGAACGCCTCCGGGCGATAGCCCAGGTCGTGCGCGAAGGTGGCGGCGATCGGCGCCATCACCAACACCGTGGCGGCATTGTTCAGGAACGGCGTCACCGCCATCGCCGCAGCCAGGATCAGGCCGACGGCGCCCCAGGCGGGCAGCGACTGCGCGACACCGGCCAGCCACTCCGCGATTACGGTCGACGCGCCGGTGGTGCGCAGCGAATCGCTGACCGGGATCAGCGCGGCGAGCATGATCAGGATCGGCCATTCGACATGGTCATAGGCCTCGCGCAGCGGCAGCACGCCTGAAGCGAGGATCAGCCCGGCCGCGGCAAAGAACGCCACCGCGACCGGGATCACGCCCGCCGCTGTCGCCGCCATCGCGACGCCCAGGATCAGCACAGGCAGCCACGTCCGCTGCGAACGGCCAAGCCGCAACTCGCGCTCGGCAAGCGGCAGGCAGCCCAGTTCGCGCAATTTCTCGGGCAGCACGCTCAGCCCGCCCTGAAGCACGATCACGTCGCCGGCGCGCAGCGAGGTATTGCCCAATCGGCGCGACAGCCGCTCGCCCTGGCGCGAGATCGCGATCAGGTTGACGCCGAAGCGGTTCTGGAGGTCGAGCCGCCCGGCGGTACGGCCGATCAACTGGCTGTCGCGATTCACCACCGCCTCGATCACGCCGATCTCGTCGTCGGGGCTATTCGCGTCGGTCTTGTGCTCGCGGTCCTCCCCCTCAAGCTTCAATTTGTCGCCGGCGATGGTGCGCTCGAGCGCATCGGGCTCGCCACCTAGGATCAGCAAATCGCCCTCGTGCAGAACGGTATCGGGATGCGGCGGGCTGCGCATCTCGGCGCGCAGGATCTGCGTGATCGCGACCTCGTGATCGTGTCGGTCGAGAAAGGCGTCCACCGTCTCGCCGATCGCGGGCGAGCCGTCCGGGATCTGCACCTCGGTGACATAGCCCTTGATGTCCAGCGCCTCGCCCATCGTTGGCGCCGCGCGGCGGTCGGCGGGGATCAGCCGCCACGCGAACGCAAGATAGACCAGCCCCATCGCCAGCAGCGCCGCGCCGACTGGCGTATAGTCGAACATGCCGAACGGCTCACCCGTCATCTGCTCGCGCACCCGGCTGACGATGATGTTCGGCGAGGTGCCGACCAGGGTCATCAGCCCGCCGAGCAGCGACGCGGCCGCCATCGGCATCAGGAACACCGACGGGCTCGCCTCGCTCTTCTTGGCCATCTGGAAGGCGGCGGGCATCAGCATCGCCAGCGCGCCGATGTTCTTGACGAGCGCCGAGGCGACGCCGACCGAGCCGGTGAGCACCAGCAGCTGGCTGCTGATCGACTTGGTCCGCTTGGAGACCAGCCTCAGCGCCTGTTCGATCACCCCAGACCGCTGCACCGCCGCCGAGATCACCAGCGCCGAGCCGACGATGATGACGATATCGTCCGAGAAGCCGGTGAACGCCTGCTTGGGCGTGACGATGCCCAGCGCCAGCGACGCGAGCAGCGCCAGGATCGCGGTGACGTCGTAGCGAAACTTGCCCCAGATGAAGAGCGCCATCATCCCCGTAAGGGTGGCGATGGAGAGATATTGCGGTAGCGTCATGGAGCCCCCTCGAAGGAAGCGAGAACGGGCGGCAGGTCAATCGGTTGCTGGGGCGTGAATGCAGGCGTATATACCGGATATACGGAGGTGCGGCATGGGTGTGATCGAACCCGTCGGCGGCGTCGAAACCAAGGTCTTTAAAGCCGGCAACAGCGCGGCGGTGCGTCTGCCTGCCAACCTGGCGTTCCCGGTGGGCACCGCAGTAAGGATCGAGAGGGTGGGCGATTCCCTCACGATCAAGCCGGTCATCGACAAGGAAGAGGAGAAGCGCAAGATCCGCGAATTCCTCGACCGATTGGACGAGATTTGGGACGGAAAGCCCGATCATCCAGATCGCGGCAAGCGCGATCCGATCGAGTTCCCGGACAGACCGGGCTTGTACTAGATGCACCTGCTCGACACGAACGTGGCAATCCACGTTCGCGATAGAACCTCCGGGATCAAGGGACGGATTGCGTCCTTAGGGGTCAGACCTAAGCTATCGTTACTGACGTGGGTCGAACTTGAAGGCGGCGTCCCGAAGTTCGGCGAACTCTCGCTTGATCGCAGGCGGTCCATCGACGCGCTGCTGCAATCGTTCGACTTCCTCCCCTGCGACGCGCCGGTGGTCCGCGCCTATGCCCGGATCATCGCCGCCGCCGGCTTTTCCCGCCGGCGCATCATTGATCGCCTGATCGCCGCCACCGCGATCGTCCACGACCTGGCCCTCATCACCATGAACGAGACCGATTTCGCCGATATTCCCGACCTGCGTCTGGAAGCCTGGCCTGCTCAATAATCCCGCGACACGCGCACGTTGGCGCTGGTGCGTCCCAGCGTCGAGATGCTCGACAGCACCGAGAGCCAGCGGGTGACGAGATACTCCACCCGCGTCGCGGAATAGCCCTGCCCGTCGGTGACGATCTCGGCATACAGCCGCCGCGTCACATATTTGCCCGCCGCCACCGAGGTGCCCTGCCCGGTCTGCTGGTCGGCGGGGAGGATGCGCAGACGGTCGAGCCCTGCCGCGCGGCGCACCGCGTTGATCGGGTTGAGGCCATTGCCGCCGTCCTGCAACGCCGCCACCGCCGCGGCGAGTTGGAGTGCCTCTGGCGCGGACAGGTTGGTGATCGAGGTGCCGAACAGCAGGCGAGACAGCAGCTCGTCCTGCGGCAGCGCGGGGATGCTGGAGAAGGTGATCTCCGGCTTCTGCGCCACGCCGGTCACCCGGATTGAGGCGTTGAGGCCCGGCGTGTCGGCATCCGCCTCGATGTCCAGCGACGGATTGGCGGGCACCTCGCCGTCGAAGCGGATCACGCCACGCGAGAGCTGGAACTCGCGGCCCGCGAACTCATAGTCGCCGCGGATCAGCCGGGCGACGCCGGTGATCGCCGGGTTGGTCGGCTCGCCACCGATCTGGACATTGGCGGACCATTCGCTGGTCAGGCCCAGTCCGGAGACGGCGAGCTGTCCCGGTGCGCGTGCCTTGATCGCCAGCGTCCAGGGCGCGCCGGGCGCGTCGTCCTCCTCATCGGCGCCGCGCGCGTTGACCTCCTTGATGTTCAGCCGCGGAACACCGGCCACCGTCCCGGAACGTCCGAGGCGATAGCGGCTCCGATCCAGCCGCACCTCCCCGCCGATCACTCCGCCCCGGCCGTCCGAGCGGATCGTCAGCGGCCCGGTGACGGTGGCGGCGATGTCGTCGCGATCGATCATCACGGCGTCCTCGGCATCGAGGCGCAAGTCCATGCCGACGCCGTGCGCCCCGGCGAAGTCGAAGGTGCCGGTGCCGCGGATCGTCCCGCCGCCCGCCTTGCCCGCAAAGCTGTCGATGGCGAGCCGCGAGCCGGCGAAGCGGCCGGCGGCGCGAATGCCGGTGAGGACCGTGCCGGTGGTCGCGCTCTCGATCCGGGCATTGTCGGCGCGAACGACGCCGCGGATGGCCGGCTGGGCAAGCGTACCGCCAACGTCGGCGCCGATCGCGACCGGGCCGGACAGATCGAACAGTTCCACCCCGGTCAGCCGCCACAACGTGTCCGCCGGCCCTTGGTAGCGCAACTGTGCGAGCAGCCGCGCCGCACCCGGATCGCGCAGCACATCGCCGGTGAGCTGTGCCTGCGCCCGGCCGACGGTGCGCCCGCCCGAGGCCGCAACCGCGCGCATCGCGGCGCGAGTAGGCGAGAGCAGCCCCGCAAAGCCCATGTCGATCGGCTGCGAGGTGCGCACCAGCCCCGAGCGGGTCAGCCCGCGCACGGTGAGGTTGGCACGTCCGCTCGGCCCATCCGCGCCGCTGGCATAGGCCAGAATGCCCGAGGCGCTGCCGCCGAGACCGAGGCCGGGAAAGCCGATATCGAGCACCGCCAGCGGCATCTGCGCGAGCCGCACGTCGAGTGCGCTGGTCTCGCCGAACCGGCCGGACAGCTCCGCGCTGCCGCCGGCGAAGGCAACGCGCGCCGGCGCCAGGCGCCAGCCGCTGTCATCGCGGGTGAAGACGGCAGGCGTATCGAGTGCGATCGGTCGGCGGTCGATCCGGCCTTCACCCGTCACCCGGATCGCGTCCGCGCCGATCACCGCCACCGTGTCGATGTCGAAGGCGCGCCCGCGCGATCCGGCGATCGACGCGCGCACCTCGCCCACACCGTCGCGAAGCTTGGCGGTGGCGGTCAAGCGCGCCAGCCTCAGCCCGCCCCGCCGCAATCCGAAACCGCGCACGCTGCCTTCGACGACAGTGCCGGCGGGGTCGAGCAGGATGCTGCCGTCAAGCCGCCCACGCCGCACCGACACGCCGGCGAGTTGCGCCGCGCTCGCCTGAAGGTGCGCCTCGATCCGCTGGGCGGCTCCGTCCGGCCGGAACAGCAATTCGCCCCCCAGGCCGCCCCCATCCACCGCCAACCTGCCATCGAACCCGCCGGGCACGATCGCGACCGTGCCGCTGGCGCGCGTACCCGCCACGTCCAGCCGGTCGACCGCGATCGCCGCCTGCTGCCCGCGCGGCAGCAGGATGCGCCCCTGGCCGGTGAACGCCCCCAGCCGCGATCCGCCGGCGGCGGTGAAGGCGAACCCTTCCGCGATCGGATCGAGGTGCGCGCGCACCGCGCTCAGCGCCAGCGCCGCATTGGGGCGGCCGAGCACCAGGTCGATCGTCGGCCGCTCGATCCGGCCGTCGAGGCGCAGCGTCACCGGGCCGTAGCGCGCCTGCGTCCCCGTTCCCTCGAAATGGAAGGTGCCATCGCGCCGGCGATAGCCGTTGCCGGTGAGCCGGATCGCCGGCGCGGTGAGCACCAGCCCGCGGAAGTGGAGGATGCCGTCCGGCGCGCGCTCCAGCCCCGTCTCGATCCGCGGCAGGCCGCCGGCGAGCGAAAGGAAGAAGGCGTTGTCCAGCCGCCGCATCACCGCGGTGCCGCGGCCCGCAACGCGCGTGCCACGTCCGTTCGGTCCGGGCACGACGCTGAGCGTCGAGGAAACGTCGACAATGCCGAGACCGGGGATCAGATACCGCCCCAGCGCGCCCGACAGGCCGACCTGATAGCGCCCGGTCGGCAGATTGAGCGTCAGGTCGATATCGCCCGAAAGCTTGTCCGAGCGCAGCTTGAGCCGCCGCCCCGCGATCGTCTTCGCATCCACCAGCAGGATGCCGTCGACCGACAGGTTGCGCAGGATGCCCCCCGCCACGTCGCCCACGCCGGTGACGCGCTGCGCGGTGAAGCGGACCGGCAGCCTGACCGCCGCGCGCGACAATCGCCCGCGCCCGGCGGCGCGCGCGCCCTCGAACCCGGTGTTGTCGAAGGCGAAGCGCTCCGCCGCGAGGCGATAGTCGAACCGGGCGGTGGCGAACGGCCCGTCCAGGATCGCGCGCAGCCCGATCGCACGCCCGCTCATGTTGCGGAACAGCGCCTCCGGCCGAAGCAGCCGCGCGGTGATGCGCAGGTTGCGGTACGCGCTCGCCCCGAGGTCCAGCGTCCCCGTCCCCTCCGCGGACAAAGCGGCAGACCGCAGCGACAGCGCGCCGGCCAGCCGCCGCCGCTCCAGCGTGCCCGATCCGTTAACCAGCACCCGCGGGCCGGTCAGCCGCTGCACCTTGCCCCGCGTGATCGCCGAGGGGACGAGCGTGCCGGCGAGCGTGTAGCGCCCCGAGGTCGCCGCCAGCCGCAGGTCCGCGATCCGCGTCACGCCCGCCTGCATGGTCGCATTGCCCGTCCAGCGCGCCCAGCGGCCGTCGCCGCGCACCGCCAGCGCGAACGGCCGGCGCAGGCCGCTGAGCCGGGCGAGCACCCCTTGCGCCTCGCCCCGCGCCGCGACGGCGATGTCGAACCGGTCCCGGTCGGGCTCGGCATCGATCCGCAGCCGCAGCCGGTCGCTCCCCGCCACCTCGCCCGCCAGCTCGACCAGCGCCCGCCCGGCGCGGATGTCGGCGCGGCCGCGCAGGCTGCCCTGCCGCACCACGCCGGTCACGGCGGGCGCGACGGTCAGCCGCTCGACCGCAAGGCGGCCGATGCGGATGTCGAAGTCGGGCAGGATCGGCCCCTGCCGTCCGGTCGGCAGCGTCCGCGGCACCTTGGCGAAGGTCGCGGTGGGGATATCGAGCGCGGTGATGTCGAGCCGGTTGGCGAACCAGGCCAGCGGGCTCCAGTGCAGCCGCGCCGCCGGGGCATGGAAGACCAGCCCGTCGGGATCATAGACGCGCACGTCGCGCAGCGTCGCGCGGCCGTAGAGCGATCCGTCGATCCCGCCCAGGCCGAAGCGCAGGCCATTGTCCAGCTTCACCTCGCGGATGCGCGCCGTGACGAAGCGGTGCCCCACCGGCGTGTCGACCAGGATCAGCGCCGCCGCGACGATCGCGACCAACACCGCCGCCGCGCTGCCCGCCCAGCGCAGCCAGCGCCTCAAAACGCCTGTCCCAGCGACACATAGACCGCGACGCGCGCGTCGCCCGGCTGGGGATTGATCGGGGTGCCGACGTCGACGCGGATCGGCCCGAAGTTGCTGTAGTAGCGCACGCCGACGCCGGTGCCGTAGCGGAAGCCGGAGAACTTCGGCAAAGCGCTGGTGTAGATGTTGCCGCCATCCAGGAAGGGCACGACGCCGAAGTTGCCGAACGCACGGATGCGGGCCTCCAGCGCGAACTCGGTCAGGCTGCGCCCGCCGATCGGATCATTGTCGGGATCGCGCGGACCGATCGACTGATAGCCATAGCCGCGCACTGAGGCGCCGCCGCCCGCATAGAAGCGCCGCGACGGCGCGATCGCGTCGCGCGGCGCGCCCAGGATCGTGCCCAGCCGCAGCCGTCCCGCCAGCGTCACCCGGTCCGACAGCGGCTGATAGGCACTGGCGTCCACCTGCGTGCGCGCATAGCCGAAGGCCGCGCCCTGGAGCGACAGCTCGGGGCTCAGCCGCCCGCCGAGGCGGAAACCGCGCGTCGGATTGAGCAGGTCGTCCGATCCGTCATAGGTCAGGCTCGTCGGCGCGGCGGCGATATAATAGATGCGCTGGCGCGGCTCTCCGGTGGCGGCGACCACATCGCGTTCGTCCGAGGTGACCAGCTCGGTGCCGAGCGACCAGGTCCAGGTTTTCTGGAAGAAGATGTTGGTCTGCCTCTCCAGGCTGGCGCCCAAAGTGAAGGTGTTCGCCTCATAGGCATCGCGCTGCGTGTGCGCGACCGCGACCTGCGCGGTCAGCACCCGGTCGCGCGCGCGGAAATTGTTGCGGCGGAAGACGATGCTGGCGAGCTGCTCCTGCGTGCCCAGCACGCCGCGCAGCGTCAGGCCACCTTCGGGCGGAAACAGGTTGCGGTGGGTCCAGCTCGCCTCCACGCGCGCGCCCTCGCCGGTGCCATAGCCCAGCTCCCCCGCGATCGTCCGCGGCGGCGCCGGCGCGAGCCGCACCTCGACATCGACCACGCCGGGCCCGCCGTCGACCGGCTTGACCTCCGCGACCGAGACGAGGCCAGTCTGGATCAGCGCGCGGCGCAGGTCGTCCAGCGCCGCGGCGGTGTAGGGGTCGCCAGGCTGGAAGCGCGCGATCTCCGCGACGTGATCGGCATCGAAGACGCGGTTGCGGTTGGCAGTGATCCGGCCGAAGCGCCGTTCGCCGCCGGGCGCGACCGCCAGGTCCAAAGTCGCGGTGCCGGTGGCGCGATCGACAATGATCTGCGGCTCGGCCACCTCGGCGAAGGGAAAGCCCTCCTGCCCCAGCCGGGTGCGCAGCGCGCTCTCCCCCGCCACCACCGCATCGGCGTCCACAGCGGCGCCCTGCTTCACTCCGAAGGCGTCGCGCAGGTCGTCCGCCTTGGCACCCGCCTGCTCGACACCGGCGACGGTGACCCGGTCGAAGGTGTAGCGCGCGCCGGCATCCACCGTGAGCACCACCGTCGGCCGCTCCCCGGCCTCCACCGAGGGCATCACCTCCGCATCGTAATAGCCCTGCGCGCGCAACAAGGTGACCAGCAATTCGCCATCCTCGCGCGCGCGTCGGTCCAACTGCGCGGCATTGGCCGGCTCGTCCTGCCCCTGCGCGAGCGTCGAGGACTCGGCGAAGCGCTGGCGCAGCAGATCCCCGGCGATCGCATCGATACCGTCGATCCGCCAGCGATAGCGCGTCTCGGCGGCCGCGCTCTCGATCGCCGGGTCGGTCGCGGTGGGCGGCGGCAGGTCGGGCCAGTCGAGGCCGATGTCGGGCATGTCGCTCATCGGCGAGGCGGGATCGAGCGCCGGCTCGGCCTGCGCACGCGCCTGCCCTGCGGCCAGCAGCGCAGCCGTCGCGGCGGCAAGACCCCCGATACTCCGAAACATCGCCTCCGGCTTAGCCCGCCGAACCGGGCAGCGCCATGCCTGCGGGGGGGCTACTCATTCGCTACTCAGGACGAAACGGGGGGCAAGGCATCACGAATCCTCCCCTGGAAGGGGAGGTGGCAGCGCGCAGCGCTGACGGAGGGGTAGCTCTCCACGCAAGACGCCTTCTCCTGCGGCCCGCTACCCCTCCACCAGCTCCGCTGGTCCCCCTCCCCTTCCAGGGGAGGAATAGACGGGTCTCTGCGAGCGGAAGAGCCGCCCTTCACCCAAACCGTCATCCCGGCCCCGTGCCGGGATCCACCGCGCCGGGGTGAGCTGTCAGTTCGATGCTAACCAGAAGGCATACTCGACACCCCAGATCGCCACATCAGCTGCGAAGCCGAGAAACGTTCCGACGACGATGACGGCGAGCACCCACCAGTAGAGACTTAAGGTGCCATACCTTGCCTTGAGGGAACTCCAGCGGAAAAACGTTGCGTAGAGGCAGTAGCTAATCGCCAGGATTCCGCCAACCAGCGATAGCATCAGCGCTCCTTTGACGTGCACCGTTTCATTAGCGCGCAGAGTGACAGTAAGGTTCTGTATCGACAAGTGGACGTTCGCTCTGAATCTCGGACAATTAGCCGTTCTTCGTCGAACCGGTTCATCCGATTGGCCCGTCGTAGAAACGCACCGTAGGCCTGCCGCCCCGCTTTCCTACACGGCCGGAATCAGCTATAGACCTGATCTGCTCTTTGCACCGTCAAATCACGTCGCCGCGCCTGTTCCGGTCAGGCAAGGTGCGCCCTGCGTCTGCCCCTCATCGAAGCGTCAACACCGCCAGCCAAAACGAGACGCAGAGGGTGTCAACTTAGTGTCAACTTCCGCGGGCTTGACCGCAAGCCGACACGCTCCCTCCATGCCCCTCACGCATCGATCGCCTCCTCCTCCAGCCGCGCCGCATTCTCCTGAATGAACGCGAACCGGTGCGCCGGATTGGTCCCCATCAGCCGGTCGACCAGGTCCTTCACGCCCGACCGCTCCTCATATTCCTGCGGCAGGGTGATGCGGATCAGCCCCCGCGTCTTGGGGTCCATGGTCGTCTCGCGCAGCTGGCCCGGGTTCATCTCGCCCAGCCCCTTGAACCGCGCCACCTCCACCTTCTTGCCCTTGAACGCCGTCCGCTCGATCTGCGCGCGGTGCGCATCATCGCGCGCATACAAGGACTTCGCGCCCGAGGTCAGCCGGTACAAAGGCGGCTGCGCCAGGTACAGATGCCCGCGCCGCACCAGCTCGGGCATCTCCTGGAAGAAGAAGGTCATCAGCAGGGTCGCGATATGCGCGCCATCGACGTCCGCGTCGGTCATGATCACCACGCGCTCGTAGCGCAGCGCATCCGGCCGGCAGTCCTTGCGCGTGCCGCAGCCCAGCGCCAGCACCAGATCCGCGATCTCCTGGTTCGCCAGGATCTTGGCGCTGGTCGCCGACGCCACGTTCAATATCTTGCCGCGGATCGGCAGGATCGCCTGGGTCTTCCGGTCGCGCGCCTGCTTGGCCGATCCGCCCGCCGAATCACCCTCGACGATGAACAGCTCGGTGCCTTCGTTCCCGTCGTTGGAACAGTCGGTCAGCTTGCCGGGCAGCCGCAGTTTGCGCGCGGAGGTGGCGGTCTTGCGCTTGACCTCGCGCTCCTGCTTGCGGCGCAGGCGATCGTCCATCCGCTCCAGCACATAGCCGAGCAGCGCGCGCCCCCGATCCATGTTGTGGCCCAGCCAATGGTCGAAATGGTCGCGCATCGCCTTCTCGACCAGCCCCGCCGCCTCGGGCGAGGTGAGACGATCCTTGGTCTGGGACTGGAACTGCGGATCGCGGATGAAGACGGAGAGCATCAGCTCCGCGCCGGTCATCACGTCGTCGGCGGTCAGCTCCTTGGCGCGCTTGTTGTTCACCAGCTCGCCGAACTGGCGCAGCCCGCGCACCAGCGCCTGACGCAGCCCCTGTTCGTGCGTGCCGCCGTCGGGCGTCGGGATGGTGTTGCAATACCAGGAGAAACTGCCCTCGCTCCACAAGGGCCAGGCGATCGCCCACTCCACCCGCCCCTGCTCGTCCGGGAATGCCTGGGTGCCCGCGAAGAACTCCGCGGTGGCGCATTCGCGGTCGCCCACCTGCTCGCGCAGGTGATCCGCCAGCCCGCCGGGGAACTGGAATACCGCCTCGGGCGGGGTGTCGGTACCCGCGACCAGCTCGGGCGCGCATTTCCAGCGGATCTCGACGCCGGCGAAGAGGTACGCCTTGGATCGCGCCAGCCGATACAGCCGCACCGGCTTGAACATCAGCTCGGGCCCGAAGATCTCGGTATCGGGCACGAAGCTGGTGGAGGTGCCGCGCCGGTTGGGTGCCGCGCCCACCTGCTCCAGCGACCCCAAAGTCTGGCCCCGCGAGAAGCGCTGGCGGTAAAGCTGGCGGTCGCGCGCCACCTCCACGACCGTCTCGCTCGACAGCGCATTGACCACCGAGATGCCGACGCCGTGGAGGCCGCCGCTGGTGGCATAAGCCTTGCCGGAGAACTTGCCGCCCGAGTGCAGCATGGAGAGGATCACCTCCAGCGCGCTCTTGTCCGGGAACTTCGGGTGCGGGTCGACCGGCATGCCGCGGCCGTTGTCGGTGATGGTCAGCCGGTTGCCGGTGTCCAGCGTGATCTCGATGCGGGTGGCATGGCCGGCGACCGCCTCGTCCATCGAATTGTCGAGCACCTCGGCGGCGAGGTGGTGCATCGCGCGCTCGTCGGTGCCGCCGACATACATGCCGGGCCGCCGCCGGACGGGCTCCAGCCCTTCCAGCACCTCGATCGACGAGGCGTCGTAGCTTTGTTGCGGCTTGGGGGAAGCGAAGAGATCGTCGGCCATCGTTCCCCATATGGACCAAGCCCGCGGCCGGGACCAGCCCGGCCGCGGGATCGCGTCAGAGCACCGGGTCGAGCGCCGCGCGCGGCTCCGGGTTGAAGAGGAACTGCGAGGCATCGATGTCCGCCGCCTCGACGCCGCGCAGCAGCACAATGTGGTTGCGGTCGAACGCCAGCACCGCACCCTTGGCGGTATCGGTGATGGTGAAATCGTCCATGCCATAGACCGCGTTGCGATCGCGGCTCTCATAGTCGAAGTAGATGAAATCGTTCGACTTGAAGTCGGTGATCACGTCGCGCTGGTTATCGTCGTCGAACACGAAGGTGTCCGCGCCCTTGCCGCCGGTCAGCGTATCGTTCCCGTCGTCGCCGTCGATCCGGTCGTCGCCGCTGCCGCCGATGATCCGGTCGTTGCCGTCCTCGCCCTCGATCCGGTCGTTGCCCGCCCCCGCGATCACACGGTCGTTGCCGTCCTCGGCATCGATCCGGTCGTCACCGGCCAACCCTCGGATCACGTCCGCGCCGCGCGTGCCGCGCAGCCGGTCGTTGCCCGACGTCCCATTGATCTTCTGCGCCTCGACATGCGGACCGATCAGGGCGCCCAGCGCAAAATCCTCAGTCGCAGTGGCCGCCCACCATTGAAGTGCCATGTTCCATCCCCCAATCCCGACGAACTCGGGACAACGAGAGCTTACCCCGTCGCGGGAGATCGGAATAGATCCAGCAGCACTGCCAGAGGGTCGCGCGCCGGATCAGCGCGGGCGCGGCCCGCCGAAGGGAAGCGGCGGCGCGCGGCGGTCGCGCCGTGGCAGCTGCGCCTGATAGGCGTGGCCGCAATGCTCGACGCAATAGGGGAAACCCGGGTTCACCTTCTCGCCGCAGAAGTGGAAATCCGGCTCGCCGGGATGGCCGAGCGGCCACTTGCACACCTTGTCGCTGAGATCGAGCAGGCTGGTCTTGCCGGCGATCTCGGGCGAGGGGCGCGCGGGCACCAGGCGGCGCGGCGGCGCGGGCGGGATCGGCGACTGCTGCTCGCCCGGCGCCTGGCGGACGAAACCGCCCGGACCCACCGAGCGCAGCACCGGCTGGTCGCTGCCGGTGCGCGGCGCGGGCGTCGGCGGCACGAACGGCGCGGCCTCCTGTTCGGGCGCCGCCTCTTCCGGCTCGGCAGCGGCCTCAGGCTCGGGCTCCGCCTGTACCGCCACGGGCTCGGCCGGCACGATCGGCTCCGCTGCCGCAGCCTTCACCTCGGCCTCCTTGGGCACCACCGGCGAGGGACGTGCCTGCAACCCCAGGCGATGCGCCTTGCCGATCACCGCATTGCGGCTGACCCCGCCCAGCGCCTCGGCGATCTGGCTGGCGGTCTGGCCGGCTTCCCACATCGTCTTGAGCGTATCGATCCGCTCGTCGGTCCACGACATTCGCTTGCGTCCTCGTTCACGCGCGGTTGCGGGCAAGGGGCCGAACGCCTAGGCGCCCGTGCATGTCCAGCCAGCCCCCGATCGGTCAAAATCAGGTCAGGACCGCCCCCGGCGAACCGGTGATCCGGAACGTCAACTGGGGCGGCCTGAAGACTCTCTATGTGAAGGAGGTGCGCCGCTTCTTCAAGGTGCAGCTCCAGACGATCTGGGCACCCGCGGTCACCACGCTGCTCTATCTGGTGATCTTCACCGTCGCGCTCGGTGCACGCCACTCGGTAGGCGTCGGTGGCGGCGAGGTGCCGTTCGCGGACTTCATCGCACCGGGCCTGATCGTGATGGGGATGATGACCAACGCCTTCGCCAACGCGAGCTTCTCTTTGCTGGTCGGCAAGATCCAGGGCACGATCGTCGATTATCTGATGCCGCCGCTCTCCACCGCGGAGCTGCTGGCGGCGCTGGTCGGCGGCGCGGTGACGCGCGCCTTCCTGGTCGGCTTCGCGGTGTGGGTGGTGATGCTGTTCTGGCCGGGCGTCCACGTGCTGCCGATCCATCCGCTGGCGGTGCTTTGGTTCGGCCTGCTCGGCGCGATCTTCCTTGCGCTGCTCGGCGTGCTCACCTCAATCTGGGCGGAGAAGTTCGACCATGCCGCGGCGGTGACCAACTTTGTGGTCGCGCCGCTGTCGCTCTTGTCGGGCACCTTCTATTCGGTCGACCGGCTCGCGCCCACCTTCCGCGCGATCAGTCACGCCAATCCGTTCTTCTACGTCATCTCGGGCTTTCGCTACGGCTTCCTCGGCATCGCCGATTCGCCGGTGCTGGCGGGCAGCCTGATCATCCTGGCGATCGACGTGGCGCTGGGCCTCGCCTGCTACGCCCTGCTCAAGCGCGGCTGGAAGCTCAAGAACTGACGCCCGCGATCCGCTTCGCCGCCGCATAGTCGGCCTTGGCGTTCGGTGCGCGCAACGTTTCCGCGGTGGGGACCAGCAGCTTGGGCAGCTTGTAGCCGGCGAGGCGGTGGCGCAGCGCCTCGCGCACCGCGCTCTCGTCATAGCCCGGCCCGGTGCGCACCACCGCCGCCACCGCTTGCCCCCATTTCTCGTCGGGCACGCCGAACACTAAAGCGTCCTCGACATTGGGGCAGAGCTTGAGCGCCTCCTCCACCTCCTCGGGGAAGATCTTCTCGCCCGCCGAGTTGATGCACGCCGATCCCCGGCCGAGCAGAACCAAAGTGCCGTCGGCATTCACCTGCGCGAAATCGCCCGACACGGTGTAGCGCACCCCATCGATCATCCGGAAGGTGCGCGCGGTCTTCTCCGGGTCCTTGTGATACCCCACCGGCCCCGGCGGCCCGAGCACCACCTTGCCGGTGGCGCCAGATCCGGGCGCCACGTCGCGGTCCTCGTCGTCGAGCACGCGGCAGCGCGCGCCGACCATGAACTTCGCGGTCTCCACGATGCCGTCCCGGGTAGTGAGCGAGGCACCCATGCCGATCGCCTCGGAGCTGCTGAAATTATCCTGGCACACCGCCTCGGGCATATGCCGCAGCAGCGCCGCCTTCACCCCCTGGCTCCACATCACCCCCGACGATACGATCAGCCGCACCGAGGAAACGTCCCACCGGCCCGGCTCCGCATCCAGCGCCTCGACCAACGGCCGCGCGAAGGCATCGCCGACCACGATCACCCGGTTCGCCCGCCAGCGGTCGATCGCGTCCAGCGCCTCCTCCGCCCTGAAGCTGCGGCTCGGCAGCGTCGCGACCATGCCGCCGGCGAGCAGCGCGCCATAGCCGGAGAGCAGCCCGGTGCCGTGCATCAGCGGCGGCGCGCAGACGGTGCGCGGATAATCCGGATTGGCCGCCGCGAACACCGCCGCCTCGCCCACGGTGGTCGGGACGGGCAGCCCCTGGCTCGCGGCAATCGCAAGACCGATCGCGTTCAGATCGGCATGGGTCCATTCCACGCCCTTGGGCATGCCGGTGGTGCCGCCGGTGTAGATGAAAAAGCGGTCCTGCGGATCGCGCGCCAGCCCAAGCCGTGTGGGATCGCCGCCCGCCAGCGCCTCGAACGGCGTGACGAAGCCGGAACGCTCGCCCTCGCCGCCGATCTCCACCCAGCTGCGCACCAGCGGCGCGCGATCGACCACCTCGGCGACGCAGTCATGCAGCCGCGCGTCGTAAACCAGCACAGTCGCGTCGCTGTCATCGAGGATATAGGCCAGTTCCTCGGCAACATAGCGATAGTTGATGTTGACGTGCGTACCGCGCGCCTTCCAGCACGCCATCAGCGCGACGAGGTAATCGGCGGAATTATAGGCATAGAAGCCGACCCGCTCGCCCGGCTGGAGCCCCGCCGCGATCAGCCCGCGCGCCAGCGCGTTGGAGCGCGCGGCGAGCGTGCCCCAGTCGATCACCTGCTCGCCATGCGCCAGCGCCACGCGGTCGGCGGGCACCGCCGCCTCCACCGCCTCGATCATGTCGCCGAAGTTGAAGCTCACGCGCGTTCTCCCGGTCAGGCAGCTTCCGGCTTCTTCCAATATTCGTCGCGCAACAGCCTCTTGTAGAGCTTGCCCGTCTCGTGTCGCGGCAGCTCCTCGCGGAAATCGATCCGCCGCGGCGCCTTGACGTGGCTGAGGTGCGCTCGGGCATATTGCGAGAGTTCGGCCGCCAGCGCCTCGCGATCCTCCAGCGGGTCCTTCGGCTGGACGATCGCCACCACCTCCTCGCCCATCTCCTCGTGCGGCGCGCCGATCACCGCCACGTCCGCCACCTTGGGATGGGTGACCAGCAGGTTCTCGATCTCGGCCGGATAGATGTTCACCCCGCCCGAGATGATCATGAAGCTCTTGCGGTCGGTAAGATAGAGATAGCCCTCCTCGTCCATCCAGCCGACATCGCCCAAAGTCGTCCATCCGTGCGCGTTGGTGCTGTCCTTGGTCTTCTCGGGATCGTTGTGATAGCTGAACGGCGCCGAGCCGGTCGGGTTGGACTCGGTCTTGGGCGATTCAAAATAGATCGTCCCCTCGCTACGCGGCGGCAGCGGATGGCCCTCCTCGTCGCAGATGTGCGTCACACTGGTCAGGTTCCGCCCCACCGATCCCTTGTGCTCCAGCCACTCTGGCGCGAGGATGTTGTGGAAGCCGTTGCCCTCGGTGCCGGCGTAATATTCGCCGACGATCGGGCCCCACCAGTCGATCATCGCCTGCTTGACCGGGATCGGACACGGCGCCGCCGCGTGCCACACGGCCTTCAGCGAGGAGACGTCGTAGCGGGCACGTACCTCCTCGGGCAGCTTGAGCATGCGGATGAAGTGCGTCGGCACCCATTGCGCATGGGTGACCTTGTAGCGCTCGATATACTCAAGCGCCTTCTCGGGATCGAACCGCTCCATCACGATCACGGTGCCGCCCAGCTGCTGCACCGCCATCGACCAGCGCAAAGGCGCGGCATGGTAGAGCGGCGCCGGCGACAGATAGACCATCTCGGGAGTGAAGCCGTAGAGCCCCATGCCCAGCATGACGAGCGGGCTGACGTTCTCGCCATAGGGCTCGTCCGGCAGGCGGAAGCGCACGCCCTTGGGCTTGCCTGTGGTGCCCGAGGAATAGAGCATGATCTGCCCGGGCGACGCGTCTTCGAGCGCGGTCTCCGGCTGGGCGTCGCGCGCGACTTCCCAGCTCTCGTAGCCCTCGGCAATGCCGTCGACCATGAAGCGGGCGAGGTCGCCAACCAGTGGCAGCAGCGCCGTGGCGCATTGCTCCGTGCCCTTGGACATCACCAGCACCCGGCAGTCGCCATCGCGGATGATATAGTCCGCCTCGGCCGCGGTCAGCTTGGACGAGATGCAGGTGGTATAGACGCCGGTCCGCTCCGCCGCCCACATGATCTCCAGGTAGCGCGGCGAATTGTCCATCATCACCGCGATCGCATCGCCGCGCTTCAGCCCCAGCGCGCGCAACAGCCGCCCGCCCTGGTTGGCGCGCCGCTCCAGCTCGGCGAAGGTGACGGTCTCGCCGGTGCCGGCCATGATATAGGCGGGCTTGTCGGGAGTCGCGGCGGCGTGTTTGTAGGGGTGCATAATCCTCTCCCCCGACGGCCGCCTCTCAAGGGGCGGCTCGCCGGTACTGCTCGATGGTTACGCCGCCAGCCGCTCCACGATGATCGCCGGCGCCATCCCGCCCGCGGCGCACATGGTGACCAGGCCGTAGCGCTTGTCCTGCCGTTCCAGCTCGTCGACGATCGTGCCGATCAGGATCGCGCCGGTGGCGCCGATCGGGTGACCGAGCGCGATCGAGCCGCCGTTGACGTTCACCTTATCGCGCGGCAGCTCCAGGTCGCGGATGAACTTCTCGGAGACGACGGCGAACGCCTCGTTGATCTCCCACAGGTCGATGTCGTCCTTGCTCAGCCCCGCCTTGGCCAGCACCTTCTTCGCCGCGGGCACCGGCGCGTTGAGCATCAGCGTGGGATCGTCGCCGACATTGGCGGTGGCGACGATCCGCGCGCGCGGTGTCCAGCCCTTCTTCTCGGCATAGTCCTTGGAGCACAGCAGCAAGGCCGCCGCTCCGTCGACTACGCCCGACGAATTGCCGGCATGGTGGAAATGTTCGATCTTGAGGTCGGGATATTTGGCGTTGATCTGCTTGCGGAAGGTGGAGCCCTTCTCGTCATAGGGCCAGTCCGCCATCGCCGCGAACGCGGGCTTGAGCCCGGCGAGGCCCTCCGCAGTGGTCTCCGGCCGAGGATATTCGTCGCGGTCGAGCACGACGTTGCCGTCATCGTCGGTGACGGGCACGATCGACTTGGCGAACCGCCCTTCGGCGATCGCCACCGCCGCCTTGCGCTGGCTCTCCAGCCCGGCATTGTCGAGCTGCTCGCGCGTGATCCCCTCCATGCTGGCGATCGCGTCGCCGCAGATGCCCTGGTGCGACTGGGGGTGGGAAAGGTTCAGCCGCTCGTTGCCCGATCCCATCAGGCCCGGCGCCTTGCCCGCGGCCTGGTCCTCGGCGCTCATCGCGGCGGTCAGGCTCATCATCTCGGTGCCGCCGGCGATGACGAGGTCCTCCATGCCGCTCATGATCTGCGCGGCGGCGAAGTTCACCGCGCTGATCCCGCCGCCGCAGAAGCGGTCCAGCGTCGTGCCGCTCGCCTTCACGTCATAGCCCGCGTCCAGCGCCGCCATCCGTCCCAGGTCACCGCCCTGCTTGCCGCGCTGGGTGGAGGTGGACCAGATGATGTCGTCCACCTCCGCTGTGTCCAGATTGTTGCGCTCCTTCAGGGCCTTGAGCACCGTGGCAGCGAGATGCTGGGGGTGCATGTGCGCCAGTGCGCCCTTCCCCTGCTTGCCGATCCCGCGGGGTGTGCGCACCGCATCGATGATATAAGCGTCCGCCAAGGTCCCTCTCCGATGGTTCGGGCGAACGGCACCTTTACCGCCGCCGATTTTCCGGCATAACCTTCGTTATGGTGACCCCGATGTCAAGCGTCCAAGCCGTTCCCTCGCCGGTGCGCAGCCCCGATCTCACGCCGCGCGACTGGCTGGAGGCGGGCCAGTCGCTGCTTCGTCGCGGCGGCCTGCGCGCATTGAAGCTGCGCCCGCTGGCGGACGAGCTGCGCGTCTCCACCGGCAGTTTCTACCACCATTTCCCGGACTTCGACGCCTATCAGGGCAAGCTCGCGGAATTCTACGCCGAAACCCAGGTCCACGACCTGGTCGATTCGATCAACCGCGCCGCCGCCGACCCGATCGACCGCATCCGCCTGCTCGGCCATACTGTGCGTCGCCGCGGCGGCAGCCGCCTCGCCATCGCCATGCGCGCCTGGGCCGAGAGCGACGGGCGTGCGCGCGATGCGGTGGAGCGGCACGACGACATCCTGATGGCGTTCCTGCGCGACTGCCTGATGGCGACCGGCTTCGCCGAGCATCAGGCCAATGTGCGCGCTTACGCACTGATGGCGCTGGGGCTGGGCAAGGTGCACGCCCCCTATCTGGAGATGGAGAGCCTGTTCGAGGAGCAGATCGCCATCCTCTGCGCGCCTGCGAGATGAGGTCCCTCGTCGTCTCCTCGCTGTCGCCGGACCTGTCCGGCACCGCTCTGGCCGAGGTGCCGGAGCCTGAGGCGCGAGACGGCGAGGTGCTGGTTCGCGTGCGCGCGGCGGCGCTCAACTACCCCGACCTGCTGATGACCCGCGGCGAATATCAGCTCAAGCCGCCCCTTCCCTTCACCCCCGGCATGGAGGTGGCGGGCGAGGTGATCGCCGGCGAGGGCTTCGCGCCCGGCGAGGCGGTGGTCGCCGGCACGCGGCTGGGCGGCTTTGCGGAAATGGTCGCCGTCCCCGCCGCCGCGGTCCGCCGCAAGCCCGCGCACCTGTTCTTCGCCGAGGCCGCGTCGATCGGCGCCGCCTATCTCACCGCTTATGTGGGGCTGGTCCGGCTCGGCGCGGCGCAGCCGGGCGAATGGGTGCTGGTCCATGGCGCCACCGGCGGCGTCGGCCTCGCTGCGGTCGATCTCGCGCACGCGCTCGGCTGCCGCGTGATCGCCACCTCGCGCTCGCTGGAGAAGCTGCGCACGGTCAGCGAACTCTACCATCCCGAGGCGATCGTGCCGGTGCCCGGGTTCCGCGATGCCGTGAAGGACCTCACCGGCGGCGGCGCGGAGGTGATCTACGATCCGGTCGGCGGCGACGTGTTCGATGAATCGACCCGCTGCATCGCCTTCGGCGGCCGGCTGCTGGTGGTCGGCTTCACCTCGGGCCGGATCGCCACCCTTTCCACCAACATCCCGCTGATCAAGGGCTTCTCGGTCGTGGGCGTCCGCGCGGGCGAATACGGCCGCCGCTTTCCGGAGCGTGGACGCGAAAACAACGACGCGATCTGGCGGCTGGCGGAAGAGCGGAAGATCAGCCCGCACGTCCATGCCGAACTGCCTCTCGATCGCTGGCAGGAGGCGTTCGGGAGGATGCGGGACAGCAATATGGTGGGGAAGCTCGTGCTCACGCCATGACCATATACACCCTCCGTTCGCCCTGAGCGAAGTCGAAGCCTGTCCTGAGCGATTGCCTTGACAGGCAGTCGAAGGGGGCATGCGCAGCACTCGCCAAGGTGCTTCGACTGCGCTCAGCACGAACGGACGGGAGAACTGACAAGCACGCAAAGTGCGGGGAGAGGAACGATGGCAGGATACGATTACGTCATCATCGGCGGCGGATCGGCGGGGTGCACGCTCGCCGCGCGGCTTTCGGAGGACCCGTCCGCCAGCGTCTGCCTGCTGGAGGCGGGCGGGCCCAATCTGGAGATGCTGGTCCGCATGCCCGCGGGCGTCGGCTCGCTGATCAAGAAGAAGTCGAAGCATAACTGGGGCTTCTGGACCGAGGCGGAGCCGCATCTCGACAACCGGCGCCTGTGGTGGCCGCGCGGTCGCGGGCTCGGCGGCTCCTCCTCGATCAACGGCATGGTCTACACTCGTGGCCATCCGCGCGATTATGACGAGTGGCGGCAGATGGGGCTCGCCGGCTGGGCATGGGACGACGTGCTGCCCTATTTCCGCAAGCTGGAAGGTCATCATCGTGCCGACGAGCATCATGGCGCCACCGGGCCCTTGCGCGTCTCCGCGGGCGAGAGCGACAGCCCCTTTCATGACGCGCTGATCGAGGCGGGACGGCAGGCCGGCTATCCGATCACCCCGGACTTCAACGGTGCCGAGCAGGAAGGCTTCGGCCGCTACGACCTCACCATCAACGACGGCAAGCGCTGGTCCACCGCCGCCGCCTACCTGCGGCCCGCGCTGGAGCGCGCCAACCTCACGGTGGTCACCAACGCGCGCACCACCGGCGTGATCGTCGAACGCGGGCGGGTCACGGCGGTGGAATATGCCGTCGGCAAGGCGCGCCACCGCGCCGATGTGGCGGGCGAGGCCCTGCTCTGCGCCGGCGCGGTGCAATCGCCGCAAATCCTCCAGCTCTCCGGCATCGGCGATCCGGCGCGGCTGCGCCATGTCGGGATCACCCCGGTGCACGACCTGCCCGGCGTCGGCGAGAACCTGCAGGATCATCTCGACATCATCATGAGCTGGCAGTGCCGCGGTCTGCTCACTGCCTTTTCGGCAACGCGCGGACTGAAGCAGATCGGCGTCGGCCTGCAATATCTGTTCAAGGGCACCGGCATGGGCCGGCAGCAGTTTCTCGAATCTGGCGCCTTCGTCCGTTCGCGCGAGGGGCTCTCCCGTCCCGACGTACAAGTTCACGGTGTGCTCGCGATCATGAAGGATCACGGCAAGGAGCGGGTGAAGAAGGACGGCTTCTCCTTCCACCTTTGCCAGCTCCGCCCGGAAAGCCGCGGCCGCATCGAGGTCGCCTCCGCCGATCCCTTCACCGACCCCCGCATCTTCGCCAATTATCTCGCCAGCGAGGTCGACCGGCGTACCTTGCGGGAGTGCGTAAGGATCGGCCGCGACATCGCCGCCCAGTCCGCCTTCGACGCCTATCGCGACAGCGAATACGCGCCAGGTGCCTCGGTGCAGAGCGACGCGGAGATCGACGCCTGGGTGCGCGCCACCGCCGAGACGATCTACCACCCGGTCGGCACCTGCAAGATGGGCGCGGCCGGGGACAGGATGGCGGTGGTCGACGAGCGGCTGCGCGTCTGCGGGCTGGAGGGTCTGCGCGTGGTGGACGCCTCGGTGATGCCGACCCTGGTGGGATCGAACACCAACGCGCCGACGATCATGATCGCGGAGAAAGCGGCGGACCTGATCCGGGAAAGGGCACCGGCGCTGGCGGCGTGAGGCACGCCGAATTCTCTCCGTTCGTGCTGAGCGAAGTCGAAGCACTTGGCGGGTGTTGCGCTTGCCCCCTTCGACTGCCTGTCAAGGCAGGCGCTCAGGACAGGCTTCGACTTCGCTCAGGGTGAACGGCGGTTCGGACTAACGCCCCATCGCACACGCACGGATCGCCGCCGGCTCCGGCCGCGACCCTGACGGCTGGAACGTCGCGAGATAACCGCCCGCCGACGGCATCTCCTCCCATCCCACCTGCGTGTAGCCCACCGCCGCGAACTCGCAGCGCAGCAGTAGAGGGGGCGTGCCGTGGTTCTGGGTCGAACGGTTCGCGTCCACCACCACCACCAGCCCGCCCGGCTTCAGTGCCGGCCGCAGCCTCCACAGGAATTCGTAGGGCTGCGCGATCTCATGGTACATGTGCACCATGAACACCCGGTCGAAGCTGTTCTCGGGCAGCTTCGGATCGGCGGGCGTGCCCAGCTTGACGCTGACATTCTCGAGCCGCTGGCGCGACACGCGCTCGGCGAGTGCATCGCGCACCTCCGGTACGATGTCCTGTGCGAGCACGCGGCCGTCCTTGCCCACCTTCTGCGCGAGGCGGATGGTGTAATAGCCCTCGCCCGCACCGATGTCGGCGACCGTCATCCCCTTGTCGATGCGCGCCTTGCGCATCACCTCGCCGGCCTCGTTCAGCCGGTCGCGCGCTTCCTCGTTGGACCAGCGATCGGAAATGATGGTGGCGACCGGGCGGTCGGCCTGCGGGAACGGGCCGGGCTCCTCCACCTTGGGCTTGATCAGCGGCTTGGAGCCGTCGCACGAAGCCGTGAGCAGGAACGCGAGCAAGCACATCGCGCTCACCCTTCGGCGCTTCGCGCCTCTTCCCTCTCCAGACGGGAGAGGGAGGGAGCCGACGAAGTCGGCGGAAGGGTGAGGGTGAGGACCCACCTTACTCCACGTCCTCCACCTCGACCGCCTCGCCCGTCACCCGCTGCGACAAGGCCGCCGCCATGAAGTCGTCGAGGTCGCCGTCGAGCACGTCGCTCGGCGCGGTGGAGGTGACGCCGGTACGCAGATCCTTGACCAGCTGATATGGCTGGAGGACGTAGCTGCGGATCTGGTGCCCCCAGCCGATATCGGTCTTGGTGGCGTTCTGCGCATTCGCCGCCGCCTCGCGCTCGGCCAGCTCACGCTCGTACAGGCGCGCGCGCAACTGGTTGTACGCCTCCGCCTTGTTCTTGTGCTGCGATCGCTGGTTCTGGCACTGCACCACGATGCCGGTCGGCAAATGGGTGATGCGCACCGCGGAATCGGTGGTGTTGATGTGCTGCCCGCCCGCGCCCGACGCGCGATAGGTGTCGATGCGCAGTTCGCTCTCGTTGATCTCGACGTCGATGTTTTCGTCGATCACCGGATAGACCCAGACGCTGCTGAACGACGTGTGCCGCCGCGCCGAGGAGTCGTAGGGGCTGATGCGGACGAGGCGATGGACGCCGCTCTCCACCTTGGCATAGCCATAGGCGTTCTCGCCCTTGACCAGCAGCGTGGCGGACTTGATCCCCGCCTGCTCGCCGGCGTGGTAGTCGATCAGTTCCACCTTGTAGCCGTGGCGCTCGGCCCAGCGCGTGTACATGCGCTGGAGCATCTCGGCCCAGTCCTGGCTTTCGGTGCCGCCGGCGCCGGCGTTGATCTCCAGATAGGTGTCGTTGGCGTCCGCCTCGCCGGCGAGCAGCGCCTTCACCTTGTCGCCCTGCGCACGCACCGCGAGCTGGGCGAGCGCGGCAGCGCCTTCGGACGCCATCTCCTCGTCGCCCTCTGCCTCGGCCATCTCGATCAGCTCGACCGTGTCGGCGAGCTCGCGCTCGATCGCACGGGTGGCGCTGATCGCCTCGTCCAGCCGGCGCCGCTCGCGCATCACGTCCTGCGCCTCCTTGGGCTTCTCCCACAAGGTCGGGTCCTCGACGCGGGCGTTCAGCTCGTCGAGGCGGCGGAGCGCGCGATCCCAGTCGAGGAAGCGGCGCAGCAGCGCCAGCGCCTCGTTGATCGTGTCGACATGGGCTTGCGCCTCGGCGCGCATGGGTATTCTCCAGGAAACATCCACGGCGCGCAGGGGCGTCGCGGCAAAAGCAAGAGGCGGGACTTAGTAAATCCCCCCCTCCCTCTGCAAGAAATCGCTGTCCGCCGGTGCGGCGCGCTTGGCTGCGGCAGTGGCCGACGGGGCCGGCGCGGGCCCGGTCCGGCGCGGCGCACGGCGGCCTTCGCTCTGCGGCTTGAACGCTTCCCAGATCACCGCCGGCTTGGCCTCCTCGAAGCCTGGCCAGGTGCCATAGACCGGCCGCCCGCTGCCGCGATCGATGCGCACCATGCGGATGCCGGCCGGTGCGCGGAACGGCAGCACCTCCACGCCCTCGAACGCCTTTTTGGCAAAGGCCTTCCAGATCGGCGCCGCCAGCGTGCCGCCCTGGGCATAGCCGCCCAGGTTCCGCGGCGTGTCATAGCCCATGTACAGCCCCGCCACCATCTGCGGGGTGCCGCCGATGAACCACACGTCGGTGGGCCCGTTGTTGGTGCCGGTCTTGCCGAAAATCGGGCGCTTCAGGTCGCGCAGCACGGTGGCGGTGCCGCGCTGGATCACGCCTTCGGTGATGTGCACCATCTGGAACGCGGTCATCGCATCCACCACCTGCTTGCCGCGCAAGGGCGGGCGCGGCATCGCCTTGCGGTTCCATTCGGGCATGTTGCAGCCATCGCAGGCGCGCCAGTTCTCCGGCCAGATCACCTTGCCGTGGCGGTCCTGCACGAAGTCGATCAGGCTCGGCGCATGCCAGCGGCCGTGGTTGGCGAGCACCGAATAGGCGTTGACCATGCGGCTGACGGTGGTCTCGCCCGCGCCCAATGCGAAGGACAGGTACGGCGAATAGTCGCCGATCTGCATGTCCTTCATCAGCTTGACGACATTGGACATGCCGGTGGTCGCCGCCGCGCGCACCGTCATCAGGTTGCGCGACTGCTCGATGCCCCAGCGCATCGTGTGCGGGCCCGATCCCCCGCCCGAGAAGTTGCGGAAGCACTTCTGCCCCAGCCGCGCGCCCTGATAGACGCAGAACGGCCCGTCGACGATGATCGACGCGGGCGTCATCCCGCGCTCCAGCGCCGCCGAATAGACGATCGGCTTGATGGTCGATCCCGGCTGCCGCATCGCCTGCGTCGCCCGGTTGAACGACTGCACGGTGGAGTCGAATCCGCCCTGCATCGCCAGCACCCGGCCCGTCGCCGGCTCCTCCACCACGAACGCGCCCGACACGCGCGGCACGGAGCGGAGCGCATATTGCCCGCCGGACGGCGCCACCGCGATGATGTCGCCCGGCTCGATCGCGCCAAAGGCGGGCGTCGCGGTGCCCCGCTGCGGCATCAGAGCATTGCCGCGCGGCAGGGTGCCGGTCTCGCCATCGGCGAAGCCGATCTGCCAGGCATCGCCCTCCCGCGCGATGGCGATGGCGGCGCGCCAGTCCGCATGGTCGAGCGCGATGTTGGTATTGAGCAGCGCACTCTGCCAGGCGTCGCCGTCGATCTCGACCTGCTTCAGCGGCCCGGACCAGCCGCGCGCGCCGTCATAGCGCAACAGCCCCGCCCGCAGCGCCTCCTGCGCATATTCCTGAAGCTTGGGGTCGAGCGAAGTGCGCACCCACAGCCCGCCCGAATAGACCGAGAACGGCCCGTCGCGCGCGCTCTCGCCGAACTTGTCGATCAGCTGGCGGCGCACCTCCTCGACGAAATAGCCGCCGATCCGCTCGAACTTGGGCGTGCGCCGGGTGATCGCGCCGATCGGCTGCGCCACCGCCTCGCGCTGCTGGCTGGCGGTGATGAAGCCGTTGCGCAGCATCTCGCCCAGCACCCAATTGCGCCGCTCCAGCGCGCGATCGGTATTGCGAAACGGATCGTAATTCGCCGGGCCCTTGGGCAGGATCGCCAGATACGCCATCTGGGCGAGGCTGAGCTCGTCCAGTTCCTTGTCGAAATAGGCATGGCCCGCCGCCTCGACGCCATAAGCGTTGCGGCCCAGGAAGATCTGGTTGAGGTACAGCTCCAGGATCTGGGGCTTGCTCAGCGTATCCTCGATCCGCCAGGCGAGGATCGCCTCCTTCAGCTTGCGGGTCGGCGAATAGGCGTTGCCGATCAGCAGGTTCTTGGCGACCTGCTGGGTGATGGTGGAGCCGCCCTTGGCGCGCCGCCCGGTGCCGATCTTGCTGGCATAATCCACCACCGCGCCGGCAAGGCCCGGATAATCGACGCCGTGATGCTCGAAGAAGGTCTTGTCCTCCGCCGCCAGGAACGCGCGCACCAGCAGCGGCGGATATTCGGCATAGGACAGTTCCACCCGCCGCTCGCGCGCATAGGAATAGATCGGCGTTCCGTCGGTGCTGCGCACGTTGGTGGGCAGCGGCGGCTCATAGGTACGCAATTGGTCGACGGACGGCAGGTCGCGGATCACCAGCAGCCACAGCACGCCATATGCGGCAACGGCGAGCAAAGCGAGCACGGCCAGTGCCTTAACCCACCAGCGCCGCCACAGGCCGGAGAAGCGGAAGCGCCGCGGGGACGGGATCGGATCGGGAGAGGACGCCATACCTAGGCGCCCGCGTTTAGCAGGTTGGGCGCGCGGGGGAAGCGGGAGCGCTCACGTCATGGGGGGATGCAGGCGAGGTCGGCCTATGCTATGGCCTATCACAGGAGGCACGCATGTATCCCGAGCGAATCGTTAAGCTCTTTCGCAACGGGCGCAGCCAAGCTGTCCGCATCCCGCGCGAGTTCGCGCTGCCCGGCACCGAGGCACGCATCCGCAAGGAGGGCGATCGGCTGATCATCGAGCCGGCGAAACCTGCCTCGTTGCTGGAACTGCTCGCTACCCTTGATCCGATCGAAGAGGAGTTCGGGCAGATCGAGGATCTGCCTCTCGACGACGTGCATCTATGATCTACCTGCTGGACACGAACGTCGTGTCCGATCTGGTCCGCAACCCTCAAGGTGTCGTCGCTTCAGCCATCTCGGCGGCTGGCGAGGACCGGATCGTGACCAGCATCATCGTCTCAGCGGAACTCTGGTTCGGCGCGGAACGCTCCGGATCACGACGCATCGCACGGCAACTGGAAGTTGTGCTGGCGCGTATACCGATCCTGCCGTTTTCAGATGATGCGGACCGACACTACGCCTCCGTCCGCGCGGCGCTTCAGCGCCAGGGCACTCCGATCAGCGGCAATGACGTGTTGATCGCCGCACACGCCTTGGCCAT
This sequence comes from Sphingomonas sp., assembly GCF_042096255.1. Classification (GTDB taxonomy): domain Bacteria; phylum Pseudomonadota; class Alphaproteobacteria; order Sphingomonadales; family Sphingomonadaceae; genus Sphingomonas. Next base: position 29,475 of record NZ_JBELLZ010000007.1, read on the forward strand.
CAATGCAACGCTGGTAACCGGCAACCTGCGCGAGTTCGAGCGCGTCGGCGGTTTGCGCCTCGTCAACTGGCTGCACTCTACCTGATCACCGCGCCGCCATCTGCCCGCCGCCCAGCCGGCGTGCGAAGAACACCTCCACCGCGCGTGCCACGCTTTCCGCCACGCGGTCGCGGCCGTCGCGGCTGTCGAGGAAGGCGGCGTCGCCGGGGTTGGAGATATAGCCGGTCTCGAACAGCACGCTGGGCATGTCGGGCGCTTTCAGCACCATCAGGCTGGCCATGCGATGGAAGTTCGTCTTGGTCGGCATCAGTTCGGGCGCCTCGCGGCCGAGCAGGCGGGCGAAGCCGGCGGACTGGTTCATCGTCTCACGCTGGGTGAGGTCGATCAGGATCGAGGACACGTCCGCCGCCTCGTCCAGGTTGACCCCCGCGATCACGTCCGCCTTGTTCTCGCGCGCCGCCAACCGCGCGGCTTCCTTGTCGGAAGCGACCTCCGACAGCGTATAGACCGAGGCGCCGGTCGCATCGGCATGCGCGCTGTCGCAGTGGATCGAGATGAACAGGTCGCCGCGCAGCCGCCGGGCGATGCCGAACCGCTCGCGCAGCACCAGATAGCGATCGTCCTCGCGGGTCAGCGCGACGCGCACCTTGCCGGTGTCGAGCAGCGCCTTGCGGATCGCGTGCGCGATTTTGAGCGTCACGTCCTTCTCGCGCAGCCCCGTCTCCGGGTTGATCGCGCCGGGATCGACCCCGCCGTGCCCGGCATCGATCACCACCAAAGGCCGGCTGTCGTCGCCGCGCACCTCGGGCAGTTGCAGCTTCTTGGCGGGCGGCACCGGAATGGAGAGCTTGTACTTGGGCCGGGCCGGTCCGAAGCCGAGGAAGGCGAGCGGCCGCGCCAGGCTGGCGGCGCGAAAGCCGTCCTCGTCCACCTTCCTGAGGGTCAGCGCCAGCGTGCGGCCGTCATCCTCCAGCCGTCCGCCCGCCACCACCATCGGCCGGGCAAGGTCGAGCACGACGCGCGCGCCGTCCCTGCCCCGCCAGCCCTGGCGCACCCGCGTCACCACGCCGTCGCCATCGGTGGGCCGGCCGGGCTGCGCGCCGTCCACGTCCACCGTGATCCGCTGCGGCGCATCCAGCACGAACGCCGAGGCGCGGGTCACCGCTTCGTCGAAGCGGACCAGCACCCGATTGCCCGAGACTTCCACATCCTGCACCGTCGCCGCCCATCCGGGCGTACCCAGCAGCATCGCGAACAGGGCCAGCAGCACCGACACGCGCCGCCCCTGCCGCGCCGACGCTATCCGCGTCCAGCGCAAAAACCGCGTCCGCACGCTTGCGGCCGAAGTGAACACCATGGTGAAACGCAACCCTTTACCCCTGGTCCGGCCTGCCTAGCCGGCGGGGGTCAAGTCACGGTTGGCGGACAGGGTTAATCTCCCGTTCGGCATGTTTCTGCCGGCCATGGCGGCGGAACTCTGCCAGTTGCTGTGGCCGCGACGCGATGCTATCTCCTTGTGGAACCGGAACGATGCGATTGGTCGCGCTTACCGGTCCACCGCCCCGCCGGCGTCCGCCGGTGCGGCCTTCAGGTTGACGTTCATGCCGCATTTCTCCCGCTCGCTGACCCGCACGGCCCAGGCCGGCGGCAGCGCGGCTGCGGGATCAGCGCACGGCTGCGCGCCGTCGCGTGCGACACGGACGAAGGCATTTCCATCCTCTCGCGCGGCACCGATGCCGCGCCCCTATGATCACGCGCGGCCGACGCACATCGGCGCGCCGCGCGTCCGGAGATACATCAATGACCATGCGCATGCTGATCGACGCACGCCACCGGGAAGAAACCCGCGTGGCGGTCGTCAAGGGTAACCGCATCGAAGAGTTCGATTTCGAGTCCGCCGAACGCAAGCAGCTCAAGGGCAACATCTACCTCGCCAAGGTGACGCGCGTCGAACCGTCGCTGCAGGCGGCGTTCGTGGACTATGGCGGGAACCGCCACGGCTTCCTGGCCTTCAGCGAAATCCACCCTGATTACTACCAGATCCCGCGCGAGGACCGCGAGGCGCTGCTGCGCGAGGAGGCCGAGCACGCTGCCGAGGAAGCCGCGCTGCGCGCCGCGCAGGACGAGGATGACGACGAGTCGGAGGACCATTCCGACGAGGACGCCGTCGAACGCTTCGAGAATGAGGGTGGCGAGAATCCCGAGGTCGAGCTTGCCCGCGAAGGCCGCGAGGACGAGATTGGGGATGAAGCGGGGGACGCGCCGCGCGCCACCACCGTCAACGACGACCAGGTGGAGGCGCTGCGTCAGCGCCGCATGAATCTGCGCCGCCGCTACAAGATCCAGGACGTGATCCGCCGCCGCCAGGTGCTGCTGGTCCAGGTGGTCAAGGAAGAGCGCGGCAACAAAGGCGCGGCGCTCACCACCTATCTGTCGCTCGCCGGCCGGTATTGCGTGCTGATGCCCAACACCTCGCACGGCGGGGGCATCAGCCGGAAGATCAGCAACGCGGGCGACCGCAAGCGGCTGAAGTCAATCATGGCGGAGCTGCAGCTGCCGGCGTCGATGGGCTGCATCGTCCGCACGGCCGGGCTCCAGCGCACCAAGACCGAGATCAAGCGCGACTTCGACTATCTCGCGCGGCTGTGGGACGGCATTCGCGAGAAGACCCTGTCCTCCTCCGCGCCGGCGCTGATCTATGGCGACAGCGACCTGATCAAGCGCGCGATCCGCGACATCTACAACAAGGACATCGACGAGGTCATCGTCGAGGGCGACGACGGCTATCGCCAGGCCAAGGAGTTCATGAAGCTCCTGATGCCCAGCCACGCCAAGAAGGTGAAGCATTACTCGGACGCGGTGCCGCTCTACCAGCGCGCGCATGTCGAGGACCAGCTCGCCGCCATGTACCATCCGGTGGTGCAGCTGAAATCGGGCGGCTATCTGGTCATCAACCCGACCGAGGCGCTCGTCTCGATCGACATCAACTCGGGCCGTTCGACGCGCGAGCACAACATCGAGCAGACCGCCACCGCCACGAACCTGGAGGCGGCGCAGGAGATCGCGCGCCAGCTGCGCCTGCGCGACATGGCGGGCCTGGTGGTCATCGACTTCATCGACATGGACAATGGCTCCAACGTCCGGAAGGTCGAGAAGGCGATGAAGGAGGCGCTCAAGAACGATCGCGCCCGCATCCAGGTCGGCCGCATCTCCTCCTTCGGCCTGATGGAGATGAGCCGCCAGCGGCTGCGCACCGGCGTGCTCGAAGCGTCCACCCGCGCCTGCCCCCATTGCGAGGGCACCGGCCTAGTCCGCACCGCCTCCTCCGCCGGCCTCTCGGCGCTGCGCATGATCGAGGACGAGGCGGCGCGCGGCCGCGGTTCGCTGCTGACGCTCCGGTGCAGCCAGGAAGCCGCGATCTACGTGCTCAACCGCAAGCGCGCCGACATCGCCGAGATCGAGGATCGCTACGGCGTCAAGGTCGAGATCATCCCGGACGGCGAGCAGGAAGGCGCGCGGATGAGCGTCGAGGCCTCCGGCCCGCCGCCCGCTTATGCGCCGAAGTTCGAGCCGATCGTCGAGCCGGACGAGCCCGATCTGGAGATTGAGGACGAGATCGACGAGGAGGAGGAAGACGAGATCGAGGAGGCTGCCGAGGCCGAGGCGCGTCCCGCTCCTGCCGAGGGTGAGGGAAGCGGATCGAGCCGCAAGCGCCGCCGCCGCCGCGGCCGTCGCGGTCGCTCGCGCACCGACGAGCAGAACGGCGAGGCGCAGGACGCCGATGCCGAGGGCGGGGAGGCTTCGGACGAGCCTGTCGCCGAGATGGTCGGCGAACAGCCGGTCGCCGACCTGCCCGAGCCGATGGCCGGGGACGAGGCGCCCGCCGCCGAAGCGTCGGAGAGCAGCAGCAGCAGCCGTCGTCGTCGCAGCCGCCGCAGTCGCGGTGGTCGTAGCTCGGGCGAAGCAGCGGCGGTCGCCGGCGACAGCGTGGAAGTCCAGGAAGCACCCGTTGCCGACGAGACACCGGTAAGCGAGCCGGCGCCGGTCGCGGAGGAAGCGCCCGTCGCCGAGGCGGCGCCGGAGGCTCCGATTGAGGAGCCGGTCGCGCCCAAGCGCTCGCGCTCGCGCCGTCGTCCCGCCGCCACGGTCGAGGAGGCACCCGCCGAAGTGGCTCCGGCCGGCAACGCCGACCTCGCGGTCGCCGATGCGCCCGCCGAGGTCGTTGAGGCGCCCAAGCCCAAGCGCACCCGCCGCAAGACCCCTGCCGCCGAGCCGGTCAAGGTGGTTGCCGAGCCGGCGCCCGTCGAGCCGACCGAAGCCGTCGAGGCGCCCAAGCCCAAGCGCACCCGCCGCAAGGCCACTCCGCCGGTCGCCCCCGAGACGGCAGCGGAGGCCCCGGCCGAGCCGATCGCGCCGATCTTCAGCGACGCGCCCGAGCCCGCGGCCGCTGACACCACCGAGGAGCCCGCCGAGGGTACCGAGGCGCCGCGCCGCGGCTGGTGGCAGCGCACCTTCGGCAACTAAGGCGAGGTTCAGGCACGCTGCCGCACATGCGCGAGGATGGGGAAGTTTCGACCATGATCCGCGCGTCCCTGCGGCAGCTGCTCGCCGCCTTCGTGCTGGCGCTGCTCGTCGCCGCGCAGCCCGCCCGTGCGCAATCGATCCTGCGCGATGCCGAGACGGAGGCGCTGCTCGCCGACATGAGCGCGCCGCTGATCAAGGCGGCCGGGCTCAACCCGCGCGACGTGAAGGTGGTGCTGATCAACAACGGCGAGATCAACGCCTTCGTCGCCGGTGGCCAGGTCGTCTATCTCCACTCGGGCACCATCCAGGACGCCAAGCCCGCCAACGAGGTGCAGGGCGTCATCGCGCACGAGCTGGGCCATATCGCCGGCGGCCATGTCGTGCTCGGGTCGCGCGGCTATCAGGAAGCGATGGGAGTGACGCTGATCTCGCTGGTGCTCGGCCTCGCCGCGGTGGCGGCGGGTGCGGGCGAGGCGGGCGCGGGCATCATGGCGGCAGGCCAGCAGGCCGGCATGGGCAAGTACCTCGCCTTCTCGCGCCAGCAGGAAGCGTCCACCGATGCGGCCGGCGCGAAATATCTCAACGCCGCCGGGATCAGCGGCAAAGGCTATCTCAACTTCTTCAAGACGCTCCAGGCGATGGAATATCGCTATGGCATCGGCCGCAAGATGGAGTTCATGCTCGATCACCCGGTCTCGGCCGAGCGCATCGCCAACCTGACCGAGACGATGGAGAAGTCCCCCGCCTGGGCCAAGCCGCTCAACCAGGATTGGGAGGAGCGGTTCAAGCGCGTCCAGGCCAAGCTGGACGGCTATCTGATGGACCCGGCGCAGGCGCTCCAGAAATATCCCGCGACCAACCAGACGCTCTATGCGCATTACGCGCGCGCCTATGCCTATCACCGTGCCGGCTATCCCGACAAAGCCGATGCCGAGGCGGCAGCGCTGGTACAGGCGAAACCCAAAGACCCGTACTTCCTCGAGATCCAGGGCCAGATCCTGCTGGAGGCGGGCCGGCCGAAAGACGCGGTGGTTCCGCTGCGCACTGCCCTGCGTGAATCGCGCAACAACCCGCTGATCGCCACCACTTTGGGTCATGCGCTGATCCAAACCGACGAAACCGCAAACTTCGATGAAGCCAAGGGTGTGCTGCGCACCGCGGTGGCGCGTGACGACGACAATCCCTTCGCCTGGCTCCAGCTCGGCACTGTCTATGAGCGCACCGGCGACGAGCCGCGCGCCGCGCTCGCCACTGCCGAGCGTGCGAGCATGATGGGCGACACCCGCACCGCGCTCCAGAGCGCGCGCTTCGCGCTGGGCGGCATTCCGCAGAACACGCCGGACTGGATCCGCGCACAGGATATCGCCATGGCCGCGCAGAACGAGATGGAAGACAATCCCAAGAAGTTCAAACGGTGAGCCGCCTCATGCTGCTCGGCCTCGTCCTCCTCGGCGCGCTGTTCGGCGCGGGCGGCACCTGGCTGGCTGAGCGCGCCGCCCCCGGCGAGCTGGGCCCGGTCGACAAGGCGCGGATCGGCGCGGAGGTGCGCGCCTATCTGCTAGCGAATCCTGACGTGATTCCGCAGGCGATGCAGCGGCTGCGCGACCGCGAAACCGGCAGGATCGTCGCCGGCAGCCGCCGCGCGATCGAGACGCCGGTGGGCAGCGCCTGGGCCGGCAATCCCAAGGGCGACGTCACCGTGGTCGAATATTACGACTATAATTGCGGCTATTGCCGCGCGGTGCTGCCGATCATCGACCAGCTGATCAAGTCCGATCCCAACGTGCGCGTCGTCTATCGCGAGCTGCCGGTGCTGGCACCGTCGAGCCGCGACGCCGCCCGCGCCTCGATCCAGGCTGCCGAGCAGGGCAAGTTCGCGCGCTTCCACCAGGCGCTCTACGCCGGCGGCCGCGTCACCACCGCCAGCATCGCCGCCGCCGCGCGCACCGCGGGCGTCGACCTGTCGAAGCCCAGCGCGCGCGCGGATCGCGAGCTGGCGCAGAACCTGGAGACGGCGCAACGGCTCGGCATGTCCGGCACGCCCAGCTGGGTGATCGGCGACCGGGTGGTCAGCGGCGCGCTGCCGCTCGACCAGCTCAAGGAAGCGGTTGCGGCGGCGCGGGCACGCTGAAGGCGGGCTTCGCCGCCCCCAACCCAGATCATGCTTGCCCTGCCCCGCGCCCGCTGTAACGGCCGCATCCGCATGACCGACCCGATCCTCTCCATCGCCGGCGTCTCCAAGACCTACAAGGACGGCACGGTCGCCCTGAAGCCGGTCGACCTGGACATCCGCCGCGGCGAAATCTTCGCGCTGCTCGGGCCCAATGGCGCGGGCAAGACGACGCTGATCAGCATCGTCTGCGGCATCGTCACGCCCTCCGCCGGCACGATCACCGTCGCCGGTCACGACGCACTCGCGGACTACAAGTCCGCCCGCCGCGCGATCGGTCTCGTTCCACAGGAGCTCGCCACCGACGCCTTTGAGAGCGTGCTCGCCACCGTGAAGTTCTCGCGCCGCCTGTTCGGGCGATCGGGCCACAGCGACTATATCGAGCAGGTGCTGCGCGACCTGTCGCTGTGGGACAAGCGCGACACGCCGATCAAGGACCTGTCGGGCGGGATGAAGCGCCGCGTGCTGATCGCCAAGGCGCTGGCGCACGAGCCCGATATCCTGTTCCTCGACGAGCCCACCGCGGGCGTCGACGTCAACCTCAGGCGCGACATGTGGAAGCTGGTCCACCGCCTGCGCGAGAATGGCGCCACCATCATCCTCACCACGCACTATATCGAGGAGGCCGAGGAGATGGCCGACCGGATCGGCGTGATCCGCGGCGGCGAGCTTCTCCTGGTGGAGGACAAAGCCGCGCTGATGAAGAAGCTCGGCAAGCGCGAGATGAAGCTGACCCTGATCGAGCCGCTCGCGGCCGTACCTGATACGCTGTCGGACTGGGATCTGACGTTGGAGGACGAGGGCCGCACGCTTCGCTACGTGTTCGACGCGCAGGCGGAGGACACCGGCATCCCCGCCCTGCTCCGGCGGCTGGAGGCGGAGAACATCCAGTTTCGCGACCTCGAATCCTCGCGCTCCACGCTCGAAGACATCTTCGTCGACCTGGTCGGGGAAAAGGCATGAACCTGAACGGCATCCGCGCGATCTACTGGTTCGAGATGGCGCGCTTCATGCGCACGATCTGGACCAGCCTGGCGACGCCGGTGATCACCACCTCGCTTTATTTCGTCGTGTTCGGCTCCGCGATCGGGCGGCAGATGGGCGAGATCGACGGCGTGCCCTATGGCGCGTTCATCGTGCCCGGGCTGATGCTGCTCACCATCTTCTCGGAAAGCATCCTCAACTCCAGCCTGGGCATTTACATGCCCAAGTTCACCGGCACGATCTACGAACTGCTGTCCGCGCCGATCTCGCCGCTGGAGACGGTGCTCGGCTATGTCGGCGCCGCGACCACCAAGTCGCTGGTGATCGCGCTGATCATCTTTGCCACCGCCCATCTGTTCGTTGACCTGCCGGTCGCGCATCCGCTGCTGATGCTCGGCTATCTGGTGCTGGTCGCGGTCGCCTTCTGCCTGTTCGGCTTCGTGATCGGCATCCTCGCCAACGGATTCGAGCAGTTGCAGGTCATCCCCCTGCTGGTCGTCACCCCCCTGACTTTCCTCGGCGGCGCCTTCTACTCGATCAGCATGCTGCCCGAGCCGTGGCGCACCGTCACCCTGTTCAACCCGGTCGCCTATCTGATCGACGGCTTCCGCTGGACCTTCTTCGGCACCAGCGACGTGGCGGTGGCGGTCAGCCTGGCGGTGACGCTGGCCTTCCTGCTCGCCTGCCTGGTGGCGGTGGTGGTGATCTTCCGCACCGGCTGGCGCCTCAAGAGCTGACGCCTCAGGCGGGGCGGCGGATCAGCAGCTTGACTGCGCCGATCACCGCCAGTTCGGCAAGCGGCACGCGCACCGGCGGAAAGGTGGCATTGTCGCTGACCAGCCGCAGCGCCGCGCCGTCCCGCTCCAGCCGCTTGACGCTGAGCGCCTCGTCGCGCCGGACGACGTAGATCGCACCATCGCGGACGCCCCGGTCGCTGCGATCGACCAGCAGCCGGTCGCCGGACAGGATCGTCGGCTCCATCGAGTCTCCCTCGGCAGCGATCATCGACGCGTCTGCCGGCGCAATCCCTGCTTCGCGCAACAGGCTCCGCGCGAACGGCTCGGTGCGGATCAGCGCCTCGCCCTCCGCCGCAAGCCCCCGCCCTGCCGAGGCGCGGACCGACAGATAGGGCACTGCAACCAGATCGGCGGCGGCAGCGCCGCCCAGCAGCGACGGCTCGACCCCGAAATGATCGGCGAGCGTCGCAATGTCGTCATCGGCGAGCCGACGCGGCGAGCCCCGCTGGACGAACTGCTGGAGATAGGCGGGATTGCGGCGGAGCAGACGGGAGAGAGCCGCGAGGCTCTCCCCGCGCGCGCCGGCAAGCCGGGCCAGCATGTCGCGCACCTCCGTCATGCCGCCGCAGTAGCGTAGGAAAAAATCCTAGACAAGTTGGAAAGCGAACAGAACAAGAACGTCGTTCCGCCCACGGAGTCGCTGATGTCCTATTCGCCCCTGCTGATCCGCATCGATCGCTACCTGCGTCACACCGGCACGCCGCGCACGCGCTTCGGTCGCGAGGTGGCGCGCGATCCCCGCCTGATCGACGACCTGCGCGGCGGCCGCGCCCTTCGCGCCGACCTTGCCGGCAAGGTGGACAATTTCCTGTCCGCGCGGGGCTGGTGATGCGCCGCACCGATCCCAGCCGCCGACTGGTGCGCGCGCTCGAACGCGCCGGCTTGGCCGCGAGCGTGAAGATCGCCTGGACACTGACGGCGTCGGTCCCTTGGGCAAGTGCGCTGTTCGTGGGCGAGCGGCACGTGCTGCTGGGCGCCGCTGAAGCCACCCCTGCACTCGACGCCTTCTTGGCGGCCTTGCCGGAGATGGACCTCCCGCTCCCCGACGGCTGTGTCGCCGATCTGGTGGTCGAAGGAAGACGGGCGATGACGCTCCGCGCCCTTGTAATCGACGCCTGCTGAGAGAGGTCCAGCCTTACCGACTTCCACCTCCCCGGCATGCGCCGGGGCCCAGTTGCGAGCGGTCCGATGCTAAGCCCCGTCCCCGCCGAGACGTCAGTTAGGCCGAACGCGGCATGCGCCTCAGCGCACCGCCAGCGTGCGCAGCGCCCCCAGCCCCTCGGCGCTGGGCTGCGGCCGGCTCCCGTTGGCTGCGCCGCGCTCCAGCCGCTCGATCAGGCCGGCGACGGTCGAAGGCATCGGCTCGCGCTCCCGCACCTTGGTTGCGCGCCGGATCGGCACCAGTTCGAACGCGTCCTCGGCCATCTTCGCCGGCCGGGCGAGCGGCGCGACCGGGCGGACCGGTTCCTGCGGCGCGGCGAGGATTGCGCCCGGATCCATCGCCGCGAGCGGCGTATCGAGATCAGCGGGCAAGGTACGCTCGGCATCATCGGATCCCGGCTTCAGGATCGCACGCGTTCGCATCGGCAGCGGATCGCCAAGGTCCTCCATCGCGCGGATCGGGCGCCGTGCGGGCGCATCGGGATGCGCGTCGGCGCGGCGCAGCACCGGGACGCCATCCTCGCGGGCCGTGGGCACGCGCCGCAGCGCCATCCGCAGCGCCACGAACGCCCCGCCGCCCGCCAGCGCGCCGATCGCGAGAGCCAGCAGCATCCGCGCGGTCATGCCGAGGGGGGGCCGCGCGGCGGAGAGGATCGAGGGCAGCCCCAGCCCCTCCACCAGCGCGACCAGCCGCCATTCGGGCAGGATCGCGACCAGCAGCGCCGCCAATGTACCGGCGGCGGCGATCACAGGCAGTTGGCGGGGCAGACGAAGCATCATGATCGGGCACTCGCACGCGCGGCGACCAGCCGCTGATAGACTGGTTGGTAGCGCAAGACGTTTGACGACCAGTTACGCTCGCGCTCGACGAACGCGCGCCCGCGGTCGCGACGTGCCTCCCAGCCGGCGTGATCGGCGAACAGGTCCGCCAGCGCTCGTGCAATCGCCGCCGGATCGTCCGCTGCGAACAATGTGCCCGTCTCCCCATCGCGGATCAGCTCGCGATGCCCACCGACGTCGGAGGCGGCGACCAGCCTGCGCTGCGCCATCGCTTCCAGCGGCTTCAGCGGCGTGACCAGGTCGGTCAGCCGCATCTTCTTGCGCGGATAGGCCAGCACGTCGACCAGGCTGTAATAGCGTTCCACCGCGCCGTGCGGCACGCGCCCGGTGAAGACGATCCGCTCGGCGACGGGCGAGGCCGCCGCCTGCGCGCGCAGCGCGGCGTCCATCGGCCCGCCGCCGACCAGCAGCAACCGCGCCTCCGGCCGCGCCGCCACCAGCATCGGCATCGCCGCGATCAGGTCGTCCAGCCCCTCGTAATCGTAGAAGCTGCCGATGAAGCCGACCACGTTGCCGGTCAGCCCCAGCTCCGCCGCCAGCGCCTCGTCACGCGGCGCGGGTGTGCCGAACAGGTGCATGTCGACGCCGTTGGGCGACACCAGGATCTTGTCCGCCGCGATCCCGCGCGCGACCAGGTCGCCGCGCAGCCCTTCGCAGATCACCGCCACCGCATCGGCGCGGCGCACTGCCCAGGTTTCCAGCGCCCGCGTCGCCCGGTAGCGGGCCGAGCCCTCGCGCCCGGTGCCGTTGCCGACGGCAGCATCCTCCCAGAACGCGCGAATCTCATACACCAGAGGCAGCCCGCGCCGCCGCGCCACCCGCAGCGCGGCTAGCGCGTCGAGCACCGGCGAATGCGCATGGAGCAGGTCGGGCCGGAACGCGTCCACCACCCCATCGATCCGCCGTGCGAACGCCGCGATCTCGGTGACCTCCAGCAAAGGCGAGCGGCGCGGCGTTACCGGCGCGGTGCGATGGAAGGCGATATCGTCCACCACCTCGCTGGCGGGCGCGTGCCCGTGCCGCGGCCCGGTCACCGCCGCCACCGTCCAGCCCAGCGCCTCCTGCGCCTTCAGGATCGCGCGGGTGCGAAAGGTGTAGCCGCTCTGGAGCGGCAGGCCGTGATCGAGGACATGGAGGATCCGCATCGGCCGCGCCCCTGCCACGCCAGCATTTAACGCCGCGATAACTGCGCCGCGGCTACGCCCGCCGCCGTGACGCGCGAGGCCCGGCCATGATCGACAACTTCTCGCTCGCGCTCACCCACGGTCTGATGCTGCTCGCCGCCTGGCGTCTGCTGTTCCGCCCCGACTTGGATCGGGAAGACCGCCCCGAGAACCACGATGCGTGACCTCGCCTTCCTCGGCTTCCTCGCCGCTTTGTTCGGCATGGGGTTCCGCCGCCCGTTCCTGCTCGTCCTCGCCTATGTCTATATCGACATCGTCTCGCCGCAGCGGCTGACCTATTACCTGCTCAACGCAGTCCCGATCTCGCTGATCGCGGTCGGCCTCGCGGTCGGCGCCTGGGCGATGGTGGACAAGAAGCACGACACCCGCGTCGCCCCGCGCCAGGGATTGATCCTGCTGCTGCTGGTCTATTGCTGGTTCACCACCGGCACCGCCGATTTCAAGCTGGAGGCGGCGGAGAAATGGGACTGGGTGTGGAAGACGCTCGCCTTCGCCGCCTTCCTGCCGCTCACCCTGCGCACGCGGCTCAGGATCGAGGCATTGCTGCTGTTCATGATCCTCTCGGCGGGCTCGATCATCATCGTCGGCGGGATCAAGACGCTCGCATCCGGCGGCGGCTATGGCGCGCTCAACCTGATGGTGTCGAACAATTCGGGGCTGTACGAGGGGAGCATCATCTCCGCGGTGGCGATCTGCATCGTGCCGCTGATCCTGTGGTTCGCTAGGCACGGCACGATCTTCCCGCCCGACTGGCGCGTGCGCACCTTCTGCTACGCGCTCGTCTTCGCCTGCCTGCTGATGCCGGTCGGCACCTCGGCGCGCACCGGGCTGGTCTGCGTCGCGCTGCTCGCGGTGCTGATGCTGCGCGAGGTGAAGCGCAAGGGCCTCTATATCGGCCTGTGCGCGCTCGCCGGCATGGCCGCGCTGCCGCTGCTGCCGAGCGCATTCAGCGAGCGGATGAACACGATCAAGACGTACGAAGCGGACGAAAGCGCCTCCACGCGGCTGGCGGTCTGGGGCTGGACCTGGAACTACGTCAAGCAGCACCCGTTCGGCGGCGGCTTCGAGGCGTATCGGCAGAACAATATCCGCTACGAGACGGTGAAGACCGTTCCCACCGCCACCGGCACGACGATCGAGCGCAGCCTGACCGTGGACAAGGCGCGCGCCTATCATTCCAGCTATTTCGAGATGCTGGGCGAACAGGGCTGGCCGGGGCTGATCCTGTGGCTGGCGATCAGCCTGATCGGCATCGTCCGCATGGAGGTGATCCGCCGCCGCTACCGCAGCGCGGAGGGCGAGCAGGCCTGGATCGCCCCGCTCGCCGCTGCGCTCCAGTCGGCGCACCTCATCTACCTGCTCGGCGGCGCCTTCGTCGGCATCGCCTTTCAGTCGTTCATCTACATGCCGGTCGGCGCGCAGATCGGGCTGGACACCTATCTGACGCGCAAGCGGCAGGAGGCGGACTGGCGCCCGATGGGCCGGCGCGCGCAAGTGGCGGTGGCCTGAGCCCCTCCCGCACAGGGAGGGGCCTGCCGGATCACGCTTCCGCCATCTCCGCTTCCAGCGCCTTCACCAGCGCCGCGCTGAACGCGGGGATGTCGCCCGGCTTGCGGCTGGTGATCAGGTTGCCGTCGACCACCACCTCCTCGTCCACCACATCGGCGCCCGCATTCTCCAGATCGGTGCGCACCGAGGGCCAGCTGGTCACGCGGCGGCCATCGACCACGTCGGCCTCCACCAGCAGCCACGGCGCATGGCAGATCGCCGCCACCGGCTTGTCGTCCTCGAAGAACTCCTCGACGATCGCCACCGCGCGCTCCTCCATCCGCAGCTTGTCGGGATTGGCGACGCCGCCGGGCAGCAGCAGCGCGTCAAACGCCTCGGTGTCGACCTGGTCGAGCGTCAGGTCCGGGGTGATCGTGCGGGTCGGCTCGCTGTCGTGCTTCACGCCCTGGATGGGATCGGTCTTGATGGAAGCGAGCGTCACCTGCGCGCCCGCATCGAGCAGCGCCTGGCGGGGGTCGAACAGCTCGGAATCCTCGAAGCCGTCGGTGGCGAGGATCAGGACGCGCGCTTCGGAAAGGTCGGCCATGGGAAGTCTCCTGAGGTAGATCGCCCCAACCGTCCGCGGCCCTGCCCGTTCCGGAACCGGCAAGCGGCCCGGCGCATTGGGCGCACACCCTGGAGGACATCAAGGCGTGGCCGCACGACTGGTTTACAGCGACGACAGCAAGCCCGGCATCACCCGCAAGAAGGTGCGCAACGGCTGGGGCTATTGGGACGCCAGGGGCGAGCGGATCACCGACCGCGACGAGATCGACCGGCTCAACGCCATCGGCCTGCCCCCCGCCTATCGCGATGCCTGGTTCAATCCGAAGCCGAACGGCCATATCCAGGCGGTCGGCTGGGACGAGAAGGGCCGCAAGCAATATCGCTACCACCCCGATTTCCGTGAGGCGCAGGAAGCCGCCAAGTACGAGCGCTGTGCCGAATTCGGCCGCATCCTGCCCAAGCTGCGCAAGCAGGTCGCAGCGGACCTCGCCAGGCGGAAGCTCAGCAAGGAGCGCGCGGTTGCCGCGGTGATCCGCCTGCTGGACGGCGGCCACATTCGCGTCGGCAACGAGGCCTATGCCGAGGCGAACGAGAGCTTCGGCGCCACCACCTTGCGCAAGCGCCACGGCAAGGTGAAGGGCCAGACCCTCAAGCTGCGCTACAAGGGCAAGTCCGGCAAGGAACGCGACCTGAAGATCACCGATCGCTCGCTCGCGCGCTTCGTGCGCAACTGCCAGGACCTCGACGAGCAGCACCTGTTCGCCTGGGTGGACGAGGACGGTGAGGCGCATCCGGTCACCTCCACCGACGTGAACGAGTACATCAAGGACGCGACCGGCAGCGACTTCACCGCCAAGAATTTCCGCACCTGGGCTGCCTCGGTCGCCGCCTTCGAGACGCTGGCGCGCGCCGAGAAGGACCTCAGCCTCAAGCGGCTGCTGGAGCCGGTGGTCGAGCGGCTCGGCAACACGCCGGCGATCGCGCGCAAGTCCTACGTTCATCCCAGGCTCATCGAGCTCGTGAAAGATGGGCAGGATGCCTTCCGGCACGGCTTGCGTCTGCCCCGGTCGGCCAAGCACCTGAGCCGCGAGGAACGCGGCCTGATTGCATTCCTTGAGCAGGAAACGGGAGAGGCGGCGAAGGTGGTCGAGGCAGCAAAGGCCGCCTGAACACTCCACCTCATCACCCCGGCCTTGTGCCGGGGTCCACGGTGCCGCGCATCAGGACCTGTCGGCTCTTGCCGAACGGTGGATGCCGGGACAGGCCCGGCATGACGAGCCATGCTTGGCGAGCCGCGAACAGACAAACAGCCGAGATCCAGTCATGTCCAATACATCCGTGACCAAACTCCCGGCGATCCGCGCCGAGCAGGTCCACGAGCAGGCACGCTCCTTCCTCCAGACCAGCGTGTCGTGGATCCAGTCGAACTGGCTCCAGGTGCTGATCGCGGTGGGCATCGCCACCGTCATCGTCGTCGGCCTGACCGCCGCGCGCGGGCTGGGCGCGCGCCTCGCCGCACGCAGCAAATCGGGCAAGGGCTGGGCGGCGATCTTCGGCCGCGCAATCCAGAAGACCAATCAGTTCTTCATCTTCATGCTCGCCGCGCGACTGGTGGTCACCTATGCGGAGGCGCCCTCCCCGGTCGCCAGAACGGTGCAGTTCCTGTTCACCGTTGCGGCGGTGTTCCAGGCGGCGATCTGGGCACGCGAGCTGATCCTGGGTGCGATCGAGCATCGCACCCGTTCGGAAAGTTACAATGGCGAGGCGCTGATGAGCGCGCTGGGGCTGATCCGCCTGCTGGTCAGTTTCGCGGTGTTCGCGATCGCGCTGGTGGTGGTGCTCGACAACCTGGGCGTGAACGTCACCGGGCTGGTCGCCGGTCTCGGCGTCGGCGGCATCGCCATCGGCCTGGCCGCCCAGGGCATCTTCGCGGACCTGTTCGCCGCGCTGGCGATCATCTTCGACCGGCCGTTCCGCCGCGGCGACAACATCATCTACGATCAGACTAGCGGCACGATTGAGGCGATCGGGCTCAAATCCACCCGCATCCGCGCGTTCACCGGCGAGCTGCGCATCATCGCCAACCGCCAGTTGCTCGACAAGGAGATCCAGAACATCTCCGATCGCGACCACATCCGCGTCGGCTACACGATCGGCGTCGCTTATGAGACGCCGCCCGAGACGCTGGCGAAGCTGCCCGCGATCCTGACCGAACTGGTCGAGGCGGAAGGCGGCAAGGTGGCCCGCGCGGGTTTCGAGAGCTTCGGCGCGTCGAGCCTCGACTTCTCCCTGCTCGTCGACACGCCCGGCGGCGACTGGTCGGTCGCGCACGGCACCCGCGATCGCCTGCTCGTGCGCATCATGCAGCGCTTCGCCGAGGAAGGGATCAGCATCCCCTATCCTACCCAGACCACCTACACCGCGGCGCCCGACGGAACCCTGGTCATGCCCTATCCCGAACCGCAGACGGTGAAGGTGGCACCGGAGCAGGGCTGACCGGGCGGTTGAGGCAACGAAAAGCGCAAGGGACTGCCACTAAACCCTCTCCCCTCTGGGGAGAGGGAGAGCCGCGAAGCGGCAAGGGAGAGGGGAAGTGCGATTCAGCAGCGTTTCGCACTGCCCCTCTCCCGGCCTCGCTTTGCTCGGCTACCCTCTTCCCAGAGGCGAGAGGGCAGGATGCTCTGTCTCACGCCGCCAGCCGGGCGCTGTCCAGCATCGCCCGCCAGTTCGGCACGGTCATGGTCCGCAGGTAGTCGGCCTGCATGTCGGTGGTGAGCACCTCGATCATGCGCGTGCCCTCGACATAGACTTCGATGACGTCGAACAAGCCACCCCGGTTGCACACCATCGCCGGCCAGCCCTCGCGCGCCGCGATCGCCAGCACCTCGGTTTCCTTCAGCGCGGTCGCCATCGCAAAGTGCGTTGCCGACCGATCATTGTTGGTCCCGATCATGCCGATGACCCCGCCTGCGCTCTCATGCAGTTCGGCACCACGCGGGTAGATCTCCACCATGGTGGCCCGGTCGTCGTTTGCGAACGCCGCCCAGCTGCCGGTCAGCACCGGCGGGAAAGGCATGGCGGCACCTTGCCACAGTTCGGCGAGCACTTCGGCAACATGCTGCGGACGGTCGGCGTCGATGGACAGGTGGAACAGCATTGGTGAACCCTTTCGTTGATGCGGGGTTCGCTGCACCGCCGCGAGTCGCGCCGCCATGCCGCCGCGACGGGGAGACGAGCATGCGACGGGGCCAGCGTCCTGTCCTACACGCGCGCTTTCGGCTATCTTGCGCGCATGATCGGCCCTGAGCTTTTGAAAGACGGCGACACTGCTGCGCCAGTGCCTCAACCGCCTCAATTCGTCCGATTGGCTCGCTGGGCGCCAGCGCCTAAACCGCCTCAATTCGTGGCCACGTCGCGGCGCAGCGGGACGGCCGATTCGACCCGCTTCGAAAAGTGGGTTCGCTTCCGGACACGGCGAAGCACACCGCTGACGCTACGGAAGACGAGTTATTCCAGCTTCGGGTGTCTCCGGACTTGCGGGGTGCGGTGCAGCAGGCTTAGAGAAGCACGCCGCCAAGGGAGGGTGCAGTGACCGCAGACGAAATGAAGGCGGCGATCGGCCGCGAAAGCGTGTCCGAGTGGGTGGAGGTCACCCAGGAGATGATCAACAAGTTCGCCGACGCCACCGGCGACCACCAGTTCATCCATGTCGATCCGGAGCGCGCCAAGCTGACCCCGTTCGGCACCACCATCGCGCATGGCTTCCTGACGCTGTCGCTCCTGCCGCTGCTCTCGGCCAAGAACCCGGACATGCCGCGCCTCGAAGGCGTAAAGATGGGCGTGAACTACGGCGGCAACAAAGTCCGCTTCCTCGCCCCGGTGCCATCGGGCTCGAAGGTCCGCGGCCGCTCGAAGCTGATCGAGTTCGAGGAAAAGCGGCCGGGTCAGTTCCAGTTCACCACCGAGACGACCGTCGAAATCGAAGGGTCCGAAAAGCCCGCGATGATCGCCGAATGGATCACCCAGGTGTTCGCTTAAGCTGCATTAAAGGATATCATCATGCGCTCCGCCGTCATCGTTTCCACCGCCCGCACCCCGATCGGCCGTGCTTATCGCGGCGCGTTCAACAACCTCCCCTCTCCCACGCTCGCGTCGCACGCGATCAAGGCCGCCGTTGAGCGCGCGGGCATCGACGGCGCCGAGGTGCAGGATGTGGTGCTCGGCGCCGCCCTCCAGCAGGGCGCTCAGGCGACCAACATCGCGCGAACTTCGCTGCTGCGCGCCGGCCTGCCGACCTCCGTGTCCGGCATGTCGCTCGATCGCCAGTGCGCCTCTGGCCTTATGGCGATCGCCACCGCCGCCAAGCAGGTGGTGGTCGACAAGATGGACGTGGCGATCGGCGGAGGCGTGGAGAGCATCAGCATCGTCCAGACCCCGCAAATGCGCGTGCAGCCCGATCCCGAACTCGTGGCGATGCACAAGGACATCTACATGCCGATGCTGCAGACTGCGGAAGTGGTCGCCAAGCGCTACGGCATCAGCCGCGACGCCCAGGACGAATACGGCTTCCAGTCGCAGATGCGCACCGCCGCCGCTCAGGCTGCGGGTAAGTTCGACGACGAGATCGTACCCGTTACCGCGACGATGGCGGTGACGAACAAGGAGACCAAGGAGGTCACCTACAAGGAGGTCACGCTCTCCAAGGACGAGGGCAACCGCGCCGATACCACGCTGGAGGGTTTGAAGGCGCTGAAGCCGGTGCTCGGGCCGGACCTCAACATCACCGCCGGCAATGCCTCGCAGCTGTCGGACGGCGCCTCGGCGAGCGTGCTGATGGAGGAGAAGCTCGCCGAGCAGCGCGGCCTCACGCCGCTCGGCCGCTATGTCGGCATGGCGGTGGCGGGCACCGATCCGGACGAGATGGGCATCGGCCCGGTCTTCGCCATCCCCAAGCTGCTGGAGCGCAACGGCCTGAAGATGGACGACATCGGCCTGTGGGAACTCAATGAGGCGTTCGCGGTGCAGGTGCTCTACTGCCGCGACAAGCTCGGCATCCCCGACGAGCTGCTCAACGTCAATGGCGGCGCGATCTCGATCGGCCACCCTTATGGCATGAGCGGCGCGCGCATGACCGGCCATGCGCTGATCGAGGGCAAGCGCCGCGGGGCGAAGTACGTCGTGGTGACGATGTGCGTCGGCGGCGGCATGGGCGCTGCGGGGTTGTTCGAGGTGCTGTGATCAAGCGCCGGGTGGGCGGGCCGAAGTGATCGGTTCGCCCACGCAACCAACCTCATCGCCTCTCGTTTCTCCGCCAAAGCAAAGGAGAACGCCCGATGGCCGACCACGACAGCCCGCAGGAAATCGCCGCCACCTTCCTGGCCAAGGTGAAGGACAGCCCATTCGTGATGATCGGGTTGATGGACGGCGAGCATTCGGAGCCGATGAACGTCAAGATCGACGAGGATCAGCCCAATGCGCTGTTCATCTTCTCCGGCCACGACAATCGCATCGCCAAGGGCGGCAAGGCGATGGCGCAGTTCGTCGGCACGGGGCACGATTTCTTTGCGTGCCTCGCCGGCACGGTCAGTCAGGAGACCAATCAGGCGACCTTTGACAATCTCTGGGACAATCGCGTCGAGGCCTGGTTCCCGAACGGCAAGGCGGATGCGCGGCTCAACCGCTTCGACATCACCTCGGCGGAACTGTGGGAGACCGACGTGTCGGTCAGCGGCCGGCTGAAGATGCTGTTCGGCGGCACCATCGATCAGTCCGAATCGTCCAGCCACGCGGTGGTCGGCAGCGTCGCCTGACCTTCTCGGGTCTTCTCGCCGCCCAGCGAGAAGACCCGGGCTGTCCTACAGCTGGTAACCTGTGTCATGCCCACTTCATGGGCACGGCTGATCCGACGACTTGGCAGCACCGGAGACCGGTCAGTGCTGCCAAGTCGTGCGCCTCAGATGTGCAGCGCGCGCCCGTAGGCGCCCAGCACGCTCTCGTGCATCGCTTCGCTGATCGTCGGGTGCGGGAACACCGTTTCCATCAGCTCCGCCTCGGTCAGCTCGCCGGTCTTGCCGATGGTATAGCCCTGGATCATCTCGGTGACCTCCGCGCCCACCATGTGTGCGCCGAGCAGCTCGCCGCTCTTGGCGTCGAACACCGTCTTCACGAAGCCTTCCGCCTCGCCCAGCGCGATCGCCTTGCCGTTGCCGATGAACGGGAAGGTGCCGACCTTCACCTCATGCCCGGCCTCTTTCGCCTTTGCTTCAGTGAGACCAACGCTGGCGACCTGCGGGTGGCAATAGGTGCAGCCGGGAATGTTGCGCGGGTCCATCGCATGCGGGTGCTTGCCCGCGATCGCCTCTGCGGCAATCACGCCCTCGTGGCTGGCCTTGTGCGCGAGCCAGGGCGGCGCGGTGATGTCGCCGATCGCCCACAGCCCCTCGACATTGGTGCGGCACATCGCATCGGTCTTGAGGAAGCCGCGGTCGTCAACAGCGACACCCATTTCCTTGAGTCCGATGTCGGCGGTGTTGGGAACGATGCCGATCGCGACGATGACGTGGCTGTACTCGCCGGCGATCGCCTTGCCGTCCTTGCCGGTGATCGTCGCCTTTACGCCATTTGCGTCGGCGGTGATCTTCTCGATCTTCGCGCCAGTGAGAATTTTCATGCCCTGCTTGGTGAGCTGCTTCTCGAGGAAGGCGGAGACGTCGGCGTCCTCCACGGGCACGATCCGGTCGAGCATCTCGACGACGGTCACCTCGGCACCCATGTCATTGTAGAAGCTGGCGAATTCCACGCCGATTGCGCCCGAGCCGATCACCAGCAGCTTGCCCGGCAGCTCGGGCGGGGTCATCGCGTGGCGATAGGTCCACACCCGCTTGCCGTCCGCCGGCAGATCGGGAAGATCGCGCGCGCGCGCGCCGGTGGCGAGGATGATGTTCTTGGCCGAAAGCTCGGTCGCCTTGCCGTCCTTGTCGGTGACGGTGAGCTTGCCTTTGCCGGTCAACTTGCCGGTGCCCATGTGGACGGCGATCTTGTTCTTCTTCATCAGGTGGGTGACGCCCTGGTTGAGCTGCTTGGCCACCCCGCGCGAGCGCTTCACCACCGCCTCGATGTCGGCGGAAATGCCCTCCGCCTTGAGCCCATAGTCCTTCGCATGCTGCATGTAGTGGAAGATCTCGGCCGAGCGCAGCAGCGCCTTGGTGGGGATGCAGCCCCAGTTGAGGCAGATGCCGCCGAGCAGCTCGCGCTCGACGATCGCGGTCTTGAGCCCGAGCTGCGCCGCACGGATCGCGGCGACATAGCCGCCGGGCCCCGAGCCGAGGACGATGAGGTCGTAGGTGTCAGCCATGAGGGTAGAAGTCCTCTGATATGTTCTCAGGATATGGGGCGCGGCCGGCGCGCGTCATCGATCGCGACAAAGACGAACTTCGCCTGGGTCACGCGGCATTGCTCCTCGACATGGCGGCCGCGCCGCCAGGCCTCAACCTCGATCGTCATGGAGGTGCGGCCCACCGCGACGAGATCGGCATAGACCGACACCTCGTCGCCGATCGCGACGGGCGCATGGAACTTCATGCCTTCCACCGCGATCGTCACCGCCCGCCCCTTGGCATGCCGTGCCGCGACCAGCCCGGCGGCCATGTCCATTTGGCTCATCAGCCAACCACCGAAGATATCGCCGTAAGGATTAGCGTCCGCGGGCATGGTGGTCACGCGGATCGCCGGCTGACGGTCAGGCGGCAAATCAGCCATGATGGCTTCCCCGGTCGGCGCGCCAGGCGCGCAGCAATTGCGGAGCGACCATTGCCGCGATCGCGATCATGGTGACCGCGCCGATGATCCAGATCGTGCGCCGCCCGGGCGGATAGGCCCAGGCGGCGCCGGAAAAGGCCGCGGCGGTCGCCACCACTGCGGTCAGCGCGTGCAGCGCCTCCACGAAGGTGCGGCTGTACCGCCACATGTCACGCCAGCATGCCCAGCGGGTTCTCGACCAGCCGCTTGAAGGCCTGCATCAGCGCAGCGCCGTCGGCGCCATCGATCGCGCGATGGTCGAAGCTGCCGGTCGCGCTCATGATGGTAGCGACGCCGAGCGAGCCGTCTTCCATCACCCAGGGCCGCTTCTCGCCCGCGCCGATCGCCAGGATCATGCCCTGAGGCGGATTGATCACCGCCTCGAATTGCTTGATCCCGAACATGCCCATGTTGCTGATCGAGGCGGTGCCGCCGGAGAATTCCTCGGGCTTCAGCTTCTTGTCGCGGGCGCGGGCGGCGAGGTCTTTCATCCGGGTGGAGATGGAGGAGAGCGACGCGGTGTCCGCCTCGGTGATCACTGGCGTGATCAGCCCTTCCGGCGTCGACACCGCGACCGAGATGTCGGCCCGCTTGAAGCTGATCAGCTGGGTGGGCGTGTACATGACGTTGCACTTGGGCACTTCGATCAGCGCGACTGCGAGCGCCTTAATCAGCAGGTCGTTGACCGACAGCTTGACGCTGCGCGCCTCCAGCCCCGCGTTGAGGTCGGTGCGCAGCGCCAGTAGCTTGTCGAGCTGCACGTCCACGGTGAGGTAGATGTGCGGCACCTGCTGCTTGGACTCGGTGAGCCGGCGCGCGATCGTCCGCCGCATGCTGGACAGCTTGGTCGCTTCGTGCGGAATGTCAGGGATCTGGGCAGGTGCGGGCGCAGCCGCGGCGGTGGCCGGCGCAGCCGTGGGAGCCTGCTCGGCCCGACCCGCTTCCGCTGCGGCCGGCGCATTACCGGGCTGCGCGCCTTCAACGTCGGCCTTGACGATGCGACCGTTGGGCCCGGAGCCGGAGAGCGCAGCGATGTCGACGCCCTTCTCGGCAGCGATACGGCGGGCGAGCGGGCTCGCCTTGACCCGGTCACCCCCTGCTGCAGCGACGGGCTGGGCCGCCGGCTTGCTCTCCGCCTTCTCCTGCTTCGCCTCTGGCGCCGGCCACTCCGATTTGATGGCGGCGCTCTCGTCAGCGGCGGGCGCCTTCTCCTGAGTCGCCGGCTTCTCCGCCTTTGCCGGAGCGGCGTCCTGCTTCGCCGGTGCTGCAGCGGCACTGACATCCTCGCCCTCGCCCGCCAGCTGCATGATCACGGTGCCGACCTTCACGCCATCGGTGCCCTCGGCGACCAGCAGCTTGGCGACGGTGCCCTCGTCGACCGCCTCGAACTCCATGGTCGCCTTGTCGGTCTCGATCTCGGCCATGATGTCGCCGGACTTCACCGTGTCGCCTTCCTTGACGAGCCACTTGGCCAGCGTGCCCTCCTCCATGGTGGGCGAAAGCGCGGGCATCTTGATCTCGATCGGCATGGAAGCTCCTGGGGATGGGAGGGGGCCTCTCTTGCGCCGCGATGCCCTAGGGTCAACCCCGGCTCGCGCCGCGGTGCCATGGGTGGTCCCGCTTGCGCCGCGCCGAGTGCCGCGCCATGCCGGCGGCGGAGAGGCTATTATCCATGCGTATCTACCTGACCGTGATCGACGACACGCCCGAGGCGGCGATCGCCTTGCGTTTCGCAGCGCGGCGCGCGGTCAAGACCGGAGGCGGCGTCGAGATCCTGACGCTGATCCCGCCTCAGGAATTCATCGCCTTTGGCGGCGTTCAGGCGACGATTGAGGAGGAAGCCCGCCAGCAGGCCGAGGGGCTGGTCGCTCGTGCCGCGGGCACGCTGATCGAGGAGGCGGGCCTGCGTCCATCGATCACCGTGCGTGAAGGAGCGGGCCCAAAGGTGATCCGCGAGATTATCGCCGCCAACCCCGATATTGCCGCGCTGGTGCTGGGTGCCGCGGCGACGGGCGCGCCAGGACCACTGGTGACCCACTTCGCAGGTCCGGACGCGGGCGCGCTGCCGGTGCCGGTGATGATCATTCCCGGCAGCCTGGATCGCGAGGCGATCGATCGCCTGAGCTGACGCCGGCCGCTTGAGCCGCACCAAGTAAACGGACACAAGTGGCGTATGCGCCTACTCCTCCCACTCGCCCTGATCTTCCCGTCCGCCGCGCTGGCGCTCCAGGCGCCCTCCCCGTCCCGGCTGCGTGCCGATGTGGAGGCGATGGTGGCGTTCGGCACGCGCCATTCGCTTTCCTCCGCAACCGATCCCAAGCGCGGCATCGGTGCCGCGCGCGTGTGGGCGGCGGATCGTTTCGCCGCGATCTCGAAGGACTGCGGCGGCTGCATCAGCGTCGAGCGGCTGTCCCGCCGGTTCACCGGCCCACGCGCGCCCGGTGGCGTGGTGATCGAGAACGTGCTGGGCATCCAGAAGGGCAGTGACCCGAACCGCTACGTGATCGTCGGCGCGCATATCGACAGCCGGATCACGGATGTGATGAATGCCACCGGCGATGCTCCAGGCGCGAACGACAATGCCTCGGGCGTCGCGCTGGTGCTGGAAGCGGCACGCCTTCTGTCTCAGGCGAAGCAGAAATACGCCGCTACCATCATCTATGCGGTTTTCTCCGGCGAGGAACAGGGGCTGTGGGGCGCGCAACTGCTGGCGGAAACCGCGACGGCGCGCGGCTGGCAGGTGGACGCGATGCTCAACAACGACATCGTCGGCAACTCGCTGGGGCAAGGCGGCGTGCAGGTGGCGGACCGGGTGCGGGTCTTCTCCGAAGGCATCCGCGCCGGCGAGTCGCTGGTGCAGGCGCAGGAGCGGCACGGACTGGGCGGCGAGGATGACGGCCCGAGCCGGGCGCTCGCCAAGGCGATCGATGGCCTGGCGGCGCGCATCCCCGGCGGGCTGGACGTGTTCGTCGACCGCCGGCCCGACCGGTTCGGCCGCGGCGGCGACCATGAGCCGTTCCTGCGCCAGGGCTATCCCGCGGTCCGCTTCAGCGTCGGCGCGGAGAATTGGGATCGGCAGCACCAGGATCTGCGGACCGAGAACGGCATCGTCTATGGCGACACGGTCGAGGGCATGGACTTCGACTATCTCGCCAAGGTGACCGCGATCAACGTCGCGGCGCTGGCGCGGCTGGCGACGGCGCCGGCGGCACCCGCGGGCGTCACCGTTTCGGGCGATCTGTCTCGCGACACGATGGTGGCGTGGCAAGCCGTGCCCGGCGCGAGCGGGTATCGGGTGCACTGGCGGCGCACCGACCGGCAGGAGTGGACCGACCACGTCGACGTCGTCGGGACGAGTTACCTGGCGAAGCAGGTGCCGGTCGATGACACGTGGTTCGGCGTTTCCGCACTGGGTACGGATGGGCGCGAGAGCTTGGTCGCCTTCGCGGGCAAGGCGCCGCGGAAATAGGCTCGACTACCCAATAGTATAGCGCCTCCCCGGCAGAAGGCGGGGCCCAGTTGCGAGCGTTCCGATACTGGGGCCCGGCCTTCGCCGGGGAAGTGCGTCTCCGTCGATCAGTCTGAGATAGGCTAAGCCCGCTCCGCCTTTCTCACCCGCAGACGCACTTGGCCTTGGGCTTGGGATGCCACTTGCGCACCGCCTTGCGCACCACCGGCTTGGTGTACGTCACACTATCTTCGAACACTTCGGTGGTGGTGGTCACCACCGGCGCGGACGTGACGGTGACCGTGGTGACGGTGGCCCCGGGATAATAATAGCCGTTGGCATAATAGCCGCCCGACTGCACCACCATGGGCGCGGGTGCCACATCGGCCGGGGCGGCGTAAACGGGCGCGGGTGCGCGCGTGGCATAGGCCGGCATCGGCGGCGGCGGTGCATAGCCGGCGCCGGGCGCAGTGTAGCGACCCCGGTCCTCGGCCTTGTCGATCGCATAGCCGGCGGCGGCACCGACGCCCGCGCCGATCAGCGTGCCACCCAGGCGATTGCCGCGGCCGGCGATGGCGTTGCCGGCGACCCCGCCGACCACTGCGCCGATCGCAGCCCCACCGACGCCATTGTCCGGCCGCTCGTAATAGACCTCCGGCCGGGCATAGGGTGCGCCAGGAGCGGCATAGGCGCCGCCATCGTAATAGCCTTGGTCGTCGTAGCCCTGGTCATAGGCGCCGGTGTCGTCGCCATAGGCGTAGCCCTCGCCATAGCCGCCGTTCCAATCGACGCCGCTGACCGAGTCATAGACCGAACCGCGGCCGTCGATCAGCACCGCATCGTCATAATAGCGCGACCAGGTGTAGCCCGCGGGCGGGGTGGCAAGGCCGTAGCTCGCCCAATCGTTGATGTACCAGCTGGGCGAGATCCAGAAGCTGGGCAGCACCCAGCCGCGGACCGGGCGGCGATACGCGCCCCAGCCGCCCGGCGCGCGCCAGCCCGCCCACCAGCGGCCCTGTACGCGATTGCCCCAGCGCGGCGGACGGACGCCATGCCCGCCCCAGCCGGGACGGACCGGGTTCGGGCGGCTCCAACCACCGTTGTGGCCGCCCTGCCAGCCATGACCGGGGCGCTGCCAGCCGCCGGGCGCGGGCTTGGGCGGCTTGGGCGTGGGATGACCGTAGTGACCGCCGCCGGCGGGACGACCCATGACGTGCGGCCCCGGACGCGCCATCGGTGCCGGACGGGCCATCGGCCGCGCCATCGCCGGGCCGCGTGCGCTGACGCGCTGCGCGTCGGCCGCACTCGCCATGCTCGCGACCGCTGCCGCCATCATCAAGGTCCGCATCGAGACTCTCCCCTGAACTGGAGGCGCGAACGCCCAGAGTATTAACAGGTTGCTTACCATTGTGGGCAAGGCGAGTCCCGTCCCGTTTCGGATCAGATGCGGGACGCAAGCAGCGCGGCGAGCGCCTCGCAGCCCGCCGCATCCTCCGCGTCGAAGCGATTCGGTGTCGGGCTGTCGAGGTCGAGCACGCCGACGAGGCGGTCCCCCGCAACGATCGGCACCACCAGTTCGGAGGCGCTGTCGGCGTCGCAGGCGATGTGGCCGGCGAAGGCGTTGACGTCGGCGACCACCTGCGTTCTCCGCTCCGCCGCCGCGGTGCCGCAGACGCCGCGGCCGAGCGGGATGCGGATGCACGCGGCCTTGCCCTGGAACGGGCCGAGCACGAGCTCGCCCTCGACCAGCCGGTAGAAGCCCGCCCAGTTGAGGTCGGGGAGGTATTGCCAGACCAGCGCGGCGGCATTGGCCATGTTGGCGACCGCGTCGGGCTCGCCGGCGGTGAGCGCGTCGAGCGCTTGATGGAGGTCGCGATAGAGTTCCGCCTTGGTGCCGGCGGCGATGTCGAACTGATACATGCTTACTCCATGGAAACGCGGCCGCGGCCGGCCTTGACCGCGCTGCGGCCCTTCTTCTCGTTGACGCGGCGGGCCTTGGCGGCCTTGCTGGGCTTGGTCTTGACCCGGCGGGCGTCGCGTTTCTCGGCCTCGGCGAGCAGTTCGGCGAGGCGCTGGCGGGCATCGGCGCGGTTCGCCTCCTGGGTGCGGAAGCGGCGCGCGGTGAGCACCAGGGTGCCGCCGGCGGTGAGGCGGCTGCCCGCCGCCACCTTCAGGCGGCGGTAGGTTTCGGGCGAGAGGCCGAGGCGGAACACGTCGACGCGCAGCTGGCAGGCGGTGGCGACCTTGTTGACGTTCTGCCCGCCGGGCCCGGTGGCGGCGAGGAACCGCTCCTCCACCGCATCCTCCGGCACCTCAACCACTTGCGAACCCCGCATCGGCGAACCGCGCCGGCCAGGGCGCCTCCACCGCGATGGCGGGCTTGCCGGCACGGGGGACGACGAGCGCGGCGGCGTGGAGCATCATGCCGCGGCGATCGGGGGCGCCGTAGACGGGATCGCCGAGCACCGGTGCGCCGAGGCCGCCTTGGGCATGAATGCGGATCTGGTGGGTGCGGCCGGTCTCGGGACGGAACTCGACCAGGCTGCGGCCCTCGTGCGTCGCGATCAGGCGCCAGCGGGTGCGGGCGGGCTTGCCGGCGGGGTCGGGGACCATCCGCCAGCCCGCCTCGCGGGTGGAGACCTTGGCGAGCGGCAGGTCGATCAGTCCCTCCTCGCCTTCGGGTAGGCCGGCGAGGATGGCGAGGTAGCGCTTCTCCACCGTGCCCGTCTCGAACGCCTGGCTGAAACGGGCGTGCGCCTTGGGGTTGCGGGCGAGCAGCAGGCAGCCGCTGGTGTCCTGGTCGAGCCGGTGGACCGCGGTGGGCCAGCGGCGGAACTCGAAGGCGAGCTCGGCGCCGTGGCTCGCCACGCTGATCCCGCCGGCGCGCGGCGGATCGACCGGCAGGCCCGCGGGCTTGTCGATCACCAGCGCCTCGCCGTCGAGGAAGAGCACCCTGTCCTTGAGCATGGCTGCGCCCTTGCCACTCGCGGGCGCATCGTGCCAGTCCGGCGCGATGCTCAGGCTCCTCGCGCTCCTCGCCCTGCTGCTGGGCTCCCCCGCTGCCGCCCAGCTTTGCGACGGGCGCAGTACGCCGCGCACCACGGACGGCCGGGCGCTTGGCCATTTGCCCTATGGCGACGTGGCGGACAGCGAGCTGGTCGAGGCGCCGGCGGGGTTCGCGGTGGGGCGTCGGTGCCTGATCCGGCGCGATGTCTATGCGGACCTCCAGCGGCTGCTGGCCGCGGCGGCGCAGGCGGTGCCGGGGGCGACGCTGCGCGGCCTCTCCTGCCATCGTGCCATCGCCCGGCAGGCGGCGGTGTTCTGCCGCGAGGCGCCCGATGGCGGCGCGGCGGACCGGGCGATCTCGGTGGCGCCGCCGGGGCATAGCGAGCATGCCACGGGCTATGCGCTCGACTTCACGGTTCGGCCCGCCGACGGCTGCCCCGATGCCGAGGGGTGCATGGCGGCCAAGCCGGCGTTCCGCTGGCTGGCGGCGAATGCGCCGCGATTCGGCTTCGAGATGTCGTTCCCGGCGGGGAGCCGGCAGCAGGTGAAGTGGGA
This sequence comes from Sphingomonas sp., assembly GCF_042096255.1. Lineage (GTDB taxonomy): Bacteria > Pseudomonadota > Alphaproteobacteria > Sphingomonadales > Sphingomonadaceae > Sphingomonas. The sequence goes on from NZ_JBELLZ010000007.1 coordinate 57,996, forward strand.
GCCGTGGCACTGGCGCTGGGTGGGCGTGCGCGCCGACTCGCCCGGCGCGGCGCGGGCGCGCTTCGTGTTCGCACGGGCACGGCGGGAGTTCCCCGCCGATCCCTCGGTGACCGAGCCGGTGGTGGTGCGCGTCGTCGCGCAGCCGCCGGTGGTGACGCTGACGGTGGGCAAGCCCGACAAGAAGACGCGGCGGCAGCGCCGCTAGGCATAGGCGTAGGGGCCGCCGACCTTGAGCGCGGCCTGATAGGCGGGACGGGCGTGGACCTTGGCGAGCCAGACCATGGTGTTGGGGCGCGAGCCATCGAGCCCGGCGCGGCTGGCGGCGGCCTCCAGCGGGAAACTCATCATCACGTCCGCGGCGGTCAGCGCGTCGCCGGCGAACCAGGGGCGCTGCGCCAGTTCGGCCTCGACATAGTCGAGGTGGACGTCGATCATCGGCTGGAGGCGCTTTTGCGCGGTGCGACCGAACAGCGGCACGCGGCCGAGCACCAGCTTGACCAGGAGCGGCGGCATCAGCGAGCCCTCGGCATAATGGAGCCAGAAGCGGTAGCGGAGCGCATCGTCGCGGCGCGCGGGCGGGCCGAGGCGGCCGTCGGCCTTGTCGACCAGATATTCGACGATCGCACCGGTCTCCGCGATCGTGCGCCCTTCCGCGGTGTCCTCGATCACCGGCGACTTGCCGAGCGGGTGGATGCGGCGCAGCTCGGGCGGGGCGAGCATGGTCTTGCGATTGCGCTCGTAGCGGCGGACCTCGTGCGGCAGGTCGAGTTCCTCAAGCATCCACAGGATGCGCTGCGAGCGGCTGTTTTCAAGATGGTGGACGACGATCATCGGGCGTCTCCTCAGGCGCGGGCGGACCAGATCCAGGCGGCGGCGGGGAATTGCACGATCTTCGCGCACATACGGGATGCGAGCATGGCGCGAAGTTCGGCGAGCATCGGGGGGCGATCGGCCTCGGGCGTGTCGGCGAGGGCGCGGGCGGCAGGGCCGATGCGGCGGAAGAAGGCGAGCGCGTCCTCCACCGGGTCGTCGCCGGCGCCCGGCGACATAGGTGAAGTCGATCGCCTGCGGTGCGGCATCGTGCCAGCCGGCGGCGGCGAGGATGGCGGCGACGTGACCCGGATCGGCGAAGGCGAAGGGGCCGGGCGCGGTCCCCGGGGGCGACACCCGTTGACCGAGCGCGTCCGCAAGCGCGACCGCCCAGCCGTTCTCGGCGGCGGCGCGGAAGCAGGAGAAGACGAGCGGTGCGCCAGGCGCCATCGCGGCGCGGATCGCGGTGAAGGCGGCGACCGGATCGTCGAAGAACATCACGCCGTGGCGGGAAAAGGCGAGGTGATAGGGGCCGCCGGGCGGCGCGGCGGCGTCGCCGAGCGCAAAGCGGGCGTTGGTGAAGCCCGAGGCGGCGGCGCGCTCTGTGGCGACGGCGACAAGGCCGGCGGAGAGGTCGACGCCCTGGATGGCGAGCGACGGGCGGGCGGCGGCGAGCGCGAGGCTGGTGCCGCCCGCGCCGGAGCCGATGTCCAGCGCGCGGCCGTCGGACGGGGCGGACGCGGCGATGGCGGCGTCGAGGTGGCGCGAGAGATCGGCGAGGCTGCGGTCGGTGCGGCGCCATTCCTCCGCCCACGCATCGCCGACGCGGCCCTGCCAGGCGAAGGCGTCAGTCATGCGCGGAGAGACGAATTGAGGCGGTTGAGGCACTCGCGCGATGGGTGCGCTTCCCGAAAGCGGAACGGCCCGCTCCCCGGGTGGGGAGCGGGCCGTCGAAGCACACAGGAAGGGTGGTGACGATCACAGGTCGTCGTCGTCGCTCTGCCCGACCAGCAATTCGTCGGCGAGGCCCTCGGTGCGGGCGCGGATCGCCTTTTCGAGGCGATCGGCCATCTCGGGATTGTCGCGCAGGTAGTTCTTCGAATTCTCGCGCCCCTGGCCGATGCGGACGCTGTCGTAGCTGAACCACGAGCCGGATTTCTCGACCAGCCCGGCCTTGACGCCGAGATCGAGCACCTCGCCCATCTTGGAAATGCCCTCGCCGAACATGATGTCGAACTCGACCTGCTTGAACGGCGGCGCGACCTTGTTCTTGACGACCTTGACGCGGACGTTGTTGCCGGTCGCCTCGTCGCGGTCCTTGACCGAGCCGATACGGCGGATGTCGAGCCGGACGCTGGCGTAGAATTTGAGCGCATTGCCGCCGGTGGTGGTCTCCGGGCTGCCGTACATCACGCCGATCTTCATGCGGATCTGGTTGATGAAGATGACCAGGCAGCGCGAGCGGGCGATGGTGCCGGTGAGCTTGCGCAAAGCCTGGCTCATCAGCCGCGCCTGCAGGCCGACGTGGCTGTCGCCCATCTCGCCTTCGATCTCGGCACGCGGCACCAGCGCGGCGACCGAATCGACCACCAGCACGTCGATCGCGTTCGAGCGGACGAGCGTGTCGACGATCTCCAGCGCCTGCTCGCCGGTATCGGGCTGCGAGACGATGAGGTTGTCGATGTCGACGCCCAGCTTCTTGGCATAGACCGGATCGAGCGCATGTTCGGCATCGACGAACGCGGCCATGCCGCCGCGCTTCTGCGCCTCGGCGATGGCGTGGAGCGCGACGGTGGTCTTGCCCGAGCTTTCCGGCCCGAAGATCTCGACGATGCGGCCGCGCGGCAGGCCGCCGACACCCAGCGCGATGTCGAGCCCGAGGCTGCCGGTGGAGATCGTTTCCACCTTCATCGCCTCGCGCTGGCCCAGCTTCATCGCCGAGCCCTTGCCGAAGGCGCGGTCGATCTGCGCCAGCGCGGCATCGAGCGCCTTCTGCCGATCGGGGGTGTTGGACAGGGAAGAGGCCATGCCGGTATCGATCACCTTGAGGTTTGCAGCCATCATCGCACCCCTTGCATCAAAAGCAACCGCACCGAACCGTTCCGGCGCAGGAACACGCCTCATGTATCGTGTTTGTTCCATGAGAACAAGGCGGGAACTTGCGGCAGCGGCATTTTAGCGTAGCGGCCATGGCAACACAGCGTATCACAATCGGCGTCTAGGCATGGAAGGGCATCGCGGCCAGACTTGCAGGGGAGAACGGCTGCGTGCGGAGCCGACGATCCGAGACCGCAAGGAGACGACGACGTGCCCACCGAATGGCCCCGCCTCGACTATCTCGGCTGGCAGGAGACCTGCACTGCCCTCCACCTGTATCTTCAGGTCGCCGGCAAGTATCGGCTCGCGCATACGCCGTGGGTCAACCATTCCTGGCACGCGACCTTCTACGTCACCCCGCGCGGCCTGACCTCTTCGGTGATCCCCGACCGCAGCGACATCGAGATCCTGTTCGACCTCCATGAGCACAAGGTGGTGGGAACGAGCGGTGACGGCCGCACGCTTTCCTTCGCGCTGGAGCCGATGACAGTGGCAGACTTCCACGACCGGTTCGTCCGCCTGATCGCAGACCTCGGCGGGACGCCTAGCTTCGACGGGCGGCCGAACGAGATCCCGGACCCGGTGCCGTTCACCGAGGATCATCGCGACCGACCGTACGACCGCGACGCGGTGTCGCGCTTCCACCAGGCGCTGCTGCGGATCGACCGCGTGTTCAAGGCCTTCCGCAGTTCGTACCTGGGCAAGGTGAGCCCGGTGCACCTGTTCTGGGGCAGCTTCGACCTGGCGGTGACCCGATTCTCGGGCCGGCGCGCGCCGCTGCACGGCGGCGGGGTGCCGGCGCTGCCCGATGCGGTGGCGCAGGAGGCCTATGACCGCGAGGTCTCGTCGGCGGGATTCTGGCCCGGCGGCGGCGGCGTCGATGAGCCGGCCTTTTATGCCTATGCCTATCCGGCACCCGAAGGGTTCCGGGATGCGCCGGTGCGCCCCGAGGCGGCGCATTGGCACGAGGGGCTATCCGAGTTCGTGCTTCCCTATGAGGCGGTGCAGTCGGCGGAGGACGGCGATGCGGCGCTGCTAGCGTTCCTCACCTCGACCTACGAGGCGGCGGCGGCGCTGGGAGATTGGGATCGCGACCTGCTGGAGTGCGCGCATGGCCAAAAAGGCAAGCCGCGGCCGGCCGATGCCGCTTAGAGGGTGAGAGAATCTGGCCGGATAGCTTCCACGTCACCCCGGACCTGATCCGGGTTCCCGCTGCCATGACCGCCCTAGGTGAAGTAAGAAGCGGGGCCCCGGATCAAGTCCGGGGCGACGATCCAAGATCAGCGGCACATGCCAGGATCAGCGCCGCGGCACCGAGCGCGCCTCCCTGCCCTCACGCACTGCGGCGCGGACGAGCACAGCGGTGGAGAGAAGGATGGCGGAGACCATGCCGCCGATCGCGAGCAGGCCGCCGGCGGTAAGCTCTGCGTCCGCGCGCATCTCCAGCGGCCCGAGCCGGATGCCCGCCCGCGCGCGCTGCGGCGCGACTACGCCTTTTCCAGCGTGCACTGGAGCGGGTGCTGGTTCTGGCGCGCGAAGTCCATCACCTGCCCCACCTTGGTCTCCGCCACCTCGTAGCTGAACACCCCGCACACGCCCACGCCCTTCTGGTGGACGTGGAGCATCACCCGCGTCGCCTCTTCCGTGGTCATGCGGAAGAAGCGCTGGAGGCACAGGACGACGAACTCCATCGGGGTGTAATCGTCGTTGAGCATCAGCACGCGATAGGGCGTGGGGCGCTTGGTCTTGGCGCGGGTGCGGGTGGCGACGCCGACGCCGGTGCCGTCGGCACCATCGGGATCGTCCGAGCGACGCTCGGCCATGGAAATCGGTTCACGCTGCATGAGAGCCGAAAATATGGCATTGCGGCGGGGTGAGGCAAGGGGGTGCGGGCGGTCATTCCTCCCCTGGATGGGGAGGGGGACCGGCGAAACCGGTGGAGGGGTAGGCCTCCACGGGCGAAGGTCTCGCCTGCGGCCAGCTACCCCTCCGTCACGCTACGCGTGCCACCTCCCCCTCCGGGGGAGGATTTCCCAAACGAAAAAGGGCGGCCGCATCGCCGCGGCCGCCCTCTCTTGGCGCAAGGTCGTGCGCGCTTACGCGGCCGCCTTCATCTTCTGCGCGGCGAGCGCCATGCGGTTCTGGAACGGCTGGGCGATCTCGCCGAGCAGCTTCAGATAGCCTTCGGCGAACTTCGAGGTCTCCTGCGCGACCTGGTCCATCGTCTCGCGAGCGAACTCGCTCTGGAGCTGGAGCAGCTCGGTCGGCGACTTGACCGACGCGACGCGGCGGGCGCGCTCGTTGGCCTTCTCGACGCTACCGCGGGCATAGTCCGCGGTGTACTTGGCGATGTCCTCGGCGCCACGGGCGGCGATCTTCGAGGCCTCAACCATCGCCTCGACATTGCCCTTGGTAAAGTCGTTGATCTCCTCGACGAACTTCATCCCCTTCTGCATCGCCTCGGTGGCACGGCCCTGGGCCGCATCCGCCATCGACTTCACATTGTCCGCACCGGTGGCGGCATTGTCCTTGGCCTTGTCGGCCGCTTCGTTGATCACGGTCGCCATCGTTTCTTCCTCAGGAATATCCGCCGGAACCGCGGCGGGCGGGGCTTCGGCCGCCGCAAGCGCAACGACGCTGGCCGAGCCGGGCTCGGCAAGCGGGGTCACATCTGCAGGGGCCTTCAGATCGGCAGGCTTCGCACGCAGGCGGGCGACGCGCTTGGCCGCAACCGCCGGCGGCACCGGCAGGGTCGGTTCAGGGGTCTTGCTTCCCACGGCACGCTCCAAGCTATGGTGCAGTGCACAATAAGGGTTTTGCGACGCTACGTCAAGGCGGTTGTGCGGCGCAGCAGCCGCCTAGCGCCCTTTCACATAGCTGCCCGGCGCCTCCTCCAGCGCGGGACGGGCGCCCTGCCCCGGAACGCGCCCACCGCTGGCGGGCACCGTTGCGGCATCATGACTGCGCAGCCAGGCGAGCCAATCGGGCCACCAGCTGCCCTTCGTCTCCGAAGCGCCGGCGACGAATTCGTCGAGCGACTTGGCGCCGGCGTCGTTGGTCCAATATTGATACTTGCCCGACGAGGGCGGGTTGACCACGCCGGCGATATGTCCCGAGCCCGCGAGCACGAAGCGCAGCGGACCCTGGAAATGATGGGTGATCCGCCAGACGCTCTCCGCGGGCGCGATATGATCCTCGCGGCCGGCCTGGACATAGGCCGGGGTCGCCACCGTGCCGAGATCGACCGGCGTGCCGTTGATCGACAGCGCGCCGGGCTCGACCAATTTATTGTCACGATACAGATCGGTCAGGTAGCTGAAGTGCCATTTGGCCGGCAGATTGGTGGTGTCGCCGTTCCAGTGCAGCAAGTCGAACGGCGGATAGTCCTCCCCGAGCAAATAGTTGTTGGTGACGTAATTCCAGATCAGGTCGCGACCGCGCAGCAGGTTGAAGGTCGCGGCCATGTAGCGGCCGTCGAGGAAGCCTTGCGGGCTGAGCGAGCCGATCAGGGCCAGCTGCTCGTCGGTGACGAAGTTGGTGAGGTCCCCCGCGGCGGCGAAATCGACCTGGGCGGTGAAGAAGGTGGCGCTGGCGACCTTGGCGGCCTCGTCGCGGGCGGCGAGCACCGCCAGCGTCGCGGCGAGCGTGGTGCCCGCGACGCAATAGCCGATCGCGTGGACGCGGTCGACCGACAGCAGGTCGCGGATCACGTCCACCGCCTCGACCTGCGCCTCGACATAATCGTCCCAGACGATCTCTGCCATGCTGGCGTCCGCCGACTTCCAGGAAACCATGAACACGGTGATTCCCTGTTCGACGCACCAGCGGATGAAGCTCTTCTCGGGCGAAAGGTCGAGGATGTAGAAGCGGTTGATCCAGGGGGGGAAGATGACCAGCGGGGTCGCCAGCACGGATTCGGTGGCGGGCGCGTATTGGATCAGCTCGTACAGCGGGGTGCGGTGGATGACCTTGCCCGGGGTGTTGGCGATGTTGCGGCCAAGCTCGAAGGCGTTGGGATCGGCGTGGGTGAGCTGGCCCTTGCCCAGGTCCGCCAACATGTTCTGAAGACCCTTCAGGAGGTTCTCGCCGCGGGTCTCCAGCGTGCGGGCGATCACCTCGGGGTTGGTGAGCGCGAAATTGGCGGGGCTCATCGCGTCGACGAAGGCGCGGGTGGCGAAGCGGAGCTGGTCCTTCTGGCGCGCGGGTACGCCCTCCAGCGCCTCCACCTCGCGCAGCATGTGATCGGCGACCAGCTGGTAGCTGCGGCGCATCCAGTCGAACACCGGCGCCTGCCAGGCCTCGCCCTTGAAGCGCTTGTCGCGCGCTGGCTCGGGCGGCAAGGCGGCGGGATCGAGCAGGCGCTGCCAGAGCGTCAGATTCTCGGTCCAGAAATCCTGCGCGCGGGTCAGCGCAGCGGGATCGGCGGCGGGAAAGGCCCCGGGCCAGGCGGCGCCGCGCTGCATCGCATCGAGCCCGGCCTCCATCATCATCTGCTGGCCCTGGCCGATCACGCGGGTCCAGTGCTGGAGGTCCGCCAGGCTGGGTTGGTCGGTCATCGCCGCTCTCCTTGGCGACCCTCCTGCCCCAACGCGCGGCGAAGGGAAAGGCGCGTGCCGACGGACCGATGAAAACCCCCGCTTCCGCTCGGAAAAACGCGCTTGTATGAGGGCCCGTCCAAGGAGGCCGTGTGTCCGACGAATTCTACCGCATGAAGCGCCTGCCGCCCTATGTCATCGCCGAGGTCAATGCGATGCGGGCACAGGCGCGCGCGGGCGGCGAGGACATCATCGACCTCGGCATGGGCAACCCCGACCTGCCGCCGCCCGACCATGTCATCGACAAATTGTGCGAGGTGGCGCGCAAGCCCGACGCGCACGGCTATTCGCAGTCGAAGGGCATCCCCGGGCTGCGCCGCGCGCAGGCGAATTACTATGGCCGCCGCTTCGGCGTGGACCTTGATCCCGAGAGCGAGGTGGTGGTGACGATGGGATCGAAGGAGGGGCTCGCCAGCCTCGCCACCGCGATCACCGCGCCGGGCGACGTGGTGCTGGCGCCCAACCCGTCCTACCCGATCCACACCTTCGGCTTCATCATCGCCGGCGCGACGATCCGCGCGGTGCCGACCACGCCCGACGAGCAGTATTTCGAGAGCCTCCAGCGCGCGATGGAATTCACCATCCCGCGCCCGTCGATCCTGGTGGTGAACTATCCCTCCAATCCGACCGCCGAAACGGTGGACCTCGCCTTCTACGAGCGGCTGGTCGCCTGGGCGCGCGAGAACAAGGTGTGGGTGATCTCCGACCTTGCCTATTCGGAACTGTACTATGACGGGCGCCCGACCGTCTCGATCCTCCAGGTGCCCGGCGCCAAGGACGTGGCGATCGAGTTCACCTCGCTGAGCAAGACCTATTCGATGGCCGGCTGGCGGATGGGGTTCGCGGTGGGCAACCGTACCTTGATCGCGGCGATGACCCGGGTGAAATCCTACCTCGATTACGGCGCGTTCACGCCGATCCAGGCCGCCGCCTGCGCGGCGCTGAACGGCCCGCAGGACATCGTCGAGAAGAACCGCCTACTCTACCACAAGCGTCGCGACGTGCTGGTGGAGAGCTTCGGACGCGCGGGGTGGGACATTCCCTCCCCGCCCGCCTCCATGTTCGCCTGGGCGCCGCTGCCGCCCGCGCTGGCGCATCTGGGCAGCCTGGAGTTCTCCAAGCAATTGCTCACCCAGGCCAAGGTCGCGGTCGCGCCGGGCGTGGGATACGGCGAGAACGGCGAGGGGTTCGTGCGCATCGCCATGGTGGAGAACGAGCAGCGGCTGCGTCAGGCTGCGCGCAACGTCCGCCGCTACCTGGCGAGCATGGGCGTGAACATCCCGACGCAGAGCGCGGGCTGACACGGTTGAAGACCGGCGGTCCGAGGGGCAGGCTCGCGGGAATGAAGGGGGACTGATGATCGACTTCAATCCGCTCTACTCGGTGGCCGGCGTCGCCGTCGGCATCCTGGTGGGGCTGACCGGCGTCGGCGGCGGATCGCTGATGACGCCGCTGCTGGTGCTGGTGTTCAACTTCCACCCGGCGACCGCGGTGGGGACCGACCTGCTCTACGCCGCAGCCACCAAGACGGTGGGTACGGGCGTGCACGGCAAGCGCGGCACCGTCGACTGGATGGTGGTGCGCCGGCTGTGCATGGGCAGCGTGCCGACCACGATCGCGACGCTGGTGGCGCTGAGCTGGGCGGCGCGCTCCTCGAAGGACACCGCGCCCGCGATCGCCACCGCGCTCGGCGTGGTGCTGATCCTGACCGCGATCGCGATGTTCTTCAGGAAGCCGATCGTCGACCGGCTGGCGCCAAACTTCACCGCGGTGAACCAGGGCCGCGTTGCGATGCTGACCGTGCTGCTGGGCGCGGCGCTGGGTGTTCTGGTGTCGCTCACCTCGGTGGGTGCGGGCGCGCTGGGGATGACCGCGCTGCTGATCCTCTACCCCCGCGCGCCGATCAACCGGCTGGTGGGATCGGACATCGCACATGCGGTGCCGCTGACCCTGATCGCGGGCTTCGGCCATTGGCTGATCGGTTCGGTGGACTTCTCGCTTCTGCTCTCGCTGCTGGCGGGATCGGTGCCGGGCATCATCATCGGCAGCCTGATCGGCAGCCGCATCTCGGACCGCGTGCTGATCCCGATCCTGGCTGCGGTGCTGGCGCTGGTGGGGGTGAAGTTGCTGTTCCCGGAGGCGAAGCCAAAGCCCGCTGCCGTCAACGTCTCGACGCCGGCGCGCTGATGCTGCCGGGCTATGCCTTCGCGGCACGCTTACGCGTCCGTTATGCCGAGATCGACGGGCAGAAGATCGTCTTCAACAGCCGCTACCTCGAATATGTCGACGTGGCGGTGACCGACTGGTGGGAGTGGACCGGGATCGAGGCGGCGCTGGGCGACGCCTGGCGCGCGCTGGAGTTCAACGTCCGCCGCGCCGAGATCGACTACCTCAAGCCCTTCCGCCTGGGCGATCGCATCGACGCGCACGTCCGTATCGAGCGGATCGGCGGCACCAGCCTGACCAAGCGCTTCGCCCTCGCCCATGCCGACACCGGCGAAGTGCATTGCGAAGTGACGCTGGTGAGCGTGTGCGTGGACCTGGCGGTGGGCCGGCGGGTGCCGATCGGAGGGCCGGTGCGGACGTTCCTGGAGGGGGTGCTGGCGGGGCAGCCGGAGTGGGTGGCGTGAGATAGGTGAAGACGAGGGTGCCCGACGCGAACGTTCGCCAGCCCTGGCGCATCAGCGGAGACGGGAGAGGACCATGACGAAGCGGCTTTCGGCGGTGATATTGGCTCTAGCGGCGCTAAATGCCGGCGCCGCGCATGCCGGACCGCCAGACCCTCCCAACCCCGAGATGTTTGCCCATGCGGAGGATCGACAGCGTGCGAGGCTGCTAACGACGCCGTGCACCGAAGCCGATATCGGGCACGGGTGCGATCGTCATGACGGCCGCGCCTTCCGAAAAGTGCCGTGCAGCTATCGCATCGACGTACGCACGACCGGATCGTTGCCGACCGACCGATGCTTCAAGATGGAGGCGCCACGCCGCTATCGGGGCATATGGGTGGACGAGTTCGAAGGGCAGAAGTTTATCCCCGAAGGCACCCGCCCACGCGAATGGCCTCGCGACGAGCCGGAATCCGCCGGATGGATGGACCGGCTGGAGCAGGCCCGCTTGTCGAGGATCTGGCTGGATGCCAGCCGCATCACCGTGGACCGCAAATCCCATCCACGCGGATCGAAACGGTTCATCGAGTTTATCGGGCGGAAGACCCTTTATGCGGGCACGTACGGCCATATGGGGATGTCGGGCCACGAAATCATCGTGGACCGCGTGATCTCCTTGCGGGAATGTTCCGCGACAGGCGCCTGCGGGTAAAGTCGTGCGGCGGATGCGACGCCAAGCGCCTGTATCGGGCTGGCGCCACGCCGTCCGGTGTCAATCGAAAGGGCTGTGCAGACGCTCGCCATGAGCGTGAGGAGGGGGAGCGATGAGCGCGCATCACGGGAGCTGCCACTGCGGACGCATTCGCCTGATCCTGCACGAGACGCCGCTGGAGGCGGCCGAGTGCAATTGCTCGATCTGCCGTCGCACCGCCGGGTTGTGGCATTATTGCGCGCCCGCCACGATCACGGTGACGGGGGATGGCATCGCCTATCGGCAGGGCGATTGCGCACTGGACCTGTGGCATTGCCCGACCTGCGGCTGCACGACCCACTGGACGCCGACCGACCGCGATTATCCGCGCGTGGGGGTGAACCTGAGGATGTTCGATCCGGCGCTGCTCCAAAACCTGCCGCGGCGGATGGTCGATGGGGCGAGTTATTGAGGCCTACCGAATTCAAGCTACGCCCCTCCCCGGCGAAAGCCGGGGCCCAGTTGCAAGCGTTCCGATACTGGACCCCGGCCTTCGCCAGGGAGGCACTTGAGCTTAGATGGATCTTGCCTCAACTCGACGGAACGTCGCAGCCCGGATCGCACGCCTGCAACGCCACGCCGCCGCTGGCATAAGCGTTGCTCGTCGATGCTGGGCATGGTCGCGGCGGCACGCGCCGGCGAGGGGGCGGCCGCCAGCGCCTCGGCCAGAGACGGTGTCGCGGTGAGCGCTTCTACCGGTGAGAGCGTCGCGGCGACGGATTCGATCGCGGACGGCTGGGCGTCCGGCGCCTCCACCGTCGACGGGGTTGCCCAGAGTGCGTCGAGCGCGCTGACCGCATTGGCTGCGGCAACGCCGCTGGCCGGGCTGGCGGCGGCATCGGCCTGCGAGGCCGATGCTGCGGCAGAGGCTGCCGCCGCATCCACCGCCGCGTTGCTGCCACCCGAACCGCCAACTCCGCCGGTGCTGTCCGCCACCCCTGCCTCCAGATCTGGTTCGGTCCGGGGGCTAAGGAGATGGGCCAGAGCCATCCATAAGCGGAAAGTCCAGGAACCTTTGGCTATTCCGCCGCCTCCGCCGCGTCGTCGTCGCGCGCCACCTCGCCCGGCAGCGCCCAATGAAGGTCGCCCTTGCTCAGCGCGCGGCCGTCGTGGCTGAGCACCGCCACCTCGCGGATCGGGCGGCCGTCGCGCGCGTCGACCAGGATCGGGAAGGCGGGCACGCCGGTCTCCCAGCGCTCGCCCCATTGGCGCAGGGCCACCATGGTGGGCAGCAGCGCATGGCCCTTGTCGGTGAGCGCATAGGTGATCTTGCGACGGTCGCCCGGCATCGGCTGGCGCTCCATCAGGCCATGGTCGACGAAGCGCGCGAGGCGGTTGGCGAGGATGTTGCGGGCGATGCCGAGTTCGGCCTGGAATTCCTCGAAATGGTGGAGGCCGTTGAACGCGGCGCGCAGGATCAGGAAGGACCAGCGTTCCCCCATCGCCTCCAGCGCGGCGGGCAGACTGCATTCGTTCAGCGGCTCTCGCAGACCCATCTCTTTCCTCTCGCGGCGATCCTAACCCACGGAGCGGGCAGGCAGACCAGAAAATATTAAGTTGCCCCTTGCAACTCGCAAATGCAACATCTAGGTAGCTATACGCAACCTAACAGGGATGTGCCGCCATGATTCGCTCGATCGTCTCCGCTATCGTCGCTTCGGCGGCGCTTCTCGCCGCCACCGGCGCCCCCGCCCAGACCGCTGCCGGCTATTATGTCGCCACCCCGGTCGCTGCACCTGCGAAGGCGCGGCTGATGACCCGCTCGACCCCGTGGCGCCAGATGAATGGCTCCTATGTCGCCGCGCAGGCGCCCGAGCGCGAGATGACGCTCTGCCAGCTCGTCGCGCGCGACGTCGGCCAGCTCTCCTCGTTCAGCGCGGGTGGCAAGGCGTTCGACGCCGCCGCCCTCGACAAGTGCAATGCCAAGGCGTCGGTCGCCAAGACCTCGATGGTCAAGGCGGAAGCCGGCGTTCCCGCCGCCAACTGATCCTCCCTCCTCTCCTCCTCCGGCCCCGCACCCTTTCCAGGGCGTGGGGCCTTTTCTTTTGTTGCAAAGCGGCGCGTCCACGCCCCATCTTGGCGCCGTGCTGAGACAATATGAGCTGGTCGACCGGGTCCTCGACTATGACCCGACCGCCGACGAGGCCCTGCTCAACCGCGCGTACGTCTTTTCCGTCAACGCGCACGGCACCCAGACCCGGGCCAGTGGCGACCCCTATTTCAGCCATCCGGTGGAAGTCGCGGGCATCCTAACCGACCTCCGGCTCGACGATGAGACAATCGCCACCGCGATCCTCCACGACACGGTCGAGGACACGGTGGCGACGCCCGAGGAGATCGAGAAGCTGTTCGGCGCCAATGTCGCGCGGCTGGTCGACGGCGTGACCAAGCTGTCGAAGATCGAGGCGCAGACCGAGAGCGAGCGCGCCGCCGAGAACCTGCGCAAGTTCCTGCTGGCGATGTCCGGCGACATCCGAGTGCTGCTGGTCAAGCTGGCCGATCGGCTGCACAACATGC